>JAFZXA010000147.1 GCA_017617115.1 Treponema sp. | reverse complement strand
GCACTGGGTAGACGTAGGTGCAAAGGCAGATCAGGACAAGCTTCCTAAGATCTTCTACGTAAACTGGTTCCGCAAGGACGAAAACAACCCAGACCTTCCAGGCGGATTCATGTGGCCAGGATACGGTGATAACAGCCGTGTACTTGCATGGATTTTCGACCGCTGTAACGGTGTTGACAATGCTGTTGATACACCAATTGGTCTTATGCCAAAAGAAGGCGCTTTGAATACCGAAGGTCTTGCCGACTACTACAAGAAGACTTTACCAGAAATCCTCAAAGTAGATGTTGAAGGCTGGAAGAAAGAAGTCCGGGATATTCGTGAAAACCACTATCCTAAGTTTGGTAAACATTTACCAAAGGAACTCAACGCTATTCTTGACGACCTTGAAAGCCGCTTGAATAAAGCATAAATTTTTAAGGGGCCCTTCGAGAACCTCAGGGGCCCCAACTTTTTTAACTATGGCCTTAGTAGAACTTAAAAACATAAGCAAGATTTACCAGATGGACAAGGTGCAGGTTCGCGCCGTGGACGATGTTTCTCTTTCAATTGAAAAGGGCGAATTTGTTGCAATTTCAGGTCCTTCGGGTTCCGGAAAATCTACACTTCTCAACATCATCGGGCTTACAGACTTGCCAAATTCCGGCAGTGTAATTCTTGACGGAACAGACATCTACAAGGACATAAACTTAGACACTTCTAAAACAATCCCGCTTAAAATTGACTCAAAGCTTACAGACCTGCGCCGCCAGAAGCTTGGTTTTGTATTCCAGACCTTCAATCTTATTCCTGTTCTGAACGTTTACGAAAATATAAAGCTGCCGCTCGAAATTGGACCATCCCCTGCAACAACTACAATGAACAAAAAAGAGCTTGAAGAATGGACAGATTTTCTTGTAGAAACAGTCGGTCTTACAGAATGGAAAAAGCACAAACCAAGTGAGCTTAGTGGTGGTCAGCGCCAGCGTGTTGCAGTTGCCAGAGCGCTTATTACAAAATGCCCTATTATTCTTGCCGACGAGCCAACCGCAAACCTTGACTCCACAAACGGAGACCAGATTCTTGAGCTCATGCAAAAGCTTAATAAAACCTTGCAGACTACTTTTATTTTTTCAACCCACGACAGCAAAATTGTGCAAATGGCAAGCCGCGTTATAAAAATCAGAGACGGAAAGCTAGCAGACTAAACCAAAGCCGCAGCACTAAATTAATAATCAAGTGAAATTGAAATTGAAGTTCCTAAAGTAAATTTAGGTTTATTGCCTTTGGAATAATCTACCTGAATACCATTTTTCCACGAAGCATACGGGAACAAACCGTCAATAATATAACCGGCAGTAACATATCCTGTTAAAGAATTGAAATTGTGTTTCCACTCAACGGCACCCTTCATGTTTTTGTTCTTGCCAATGCGTTTAATTCCGCCCTGAAGAAATATTTCATGATTATGAACAGTTCCGTCTGTCTGCACGGCTCCTGGCACCCATATATACTGATACTCAATATTAATTCCAAGATTTGGATCAAAAGCATCCCAAAGCTTATAAAAACCTGTTGTTGCAGTTACTCTTTCATAACCCTCAGTTTTATTCAACTGTTTATAATTCGCAAGGCTGGTAAAAGTCTGAACATAAGCATCGTAACCATTAAAGAAAGTTCTTTTTGCTTCAAATCCGGCTACAGGATGTTTATGAACTTCACCGTTCATTTCTCTTTGTCCGTATTTTTTTGCAAACAAATTTACGCTTGTGTGCCCTATTGTCTGTTCAAGGCTTAATGCATAAGTAATATCTGCATAACTTGGAGACGTAGAAAGCAAAGCATAATTATAGCTGGCTACAAGAGTTGCTGTTCCTGTGCTCCAGGGATATCTTATTTCGGCATTTAAATATCCGTTTGTGTCGGACATTATATTACAGTTTCCAAAAAGTCTTGTATAACCCCAGGAAACTCCTTTTTTACCAGCCGATATAAAAACCCTGTTCAAAAGCATATAATCAAAATAGAAGTAGCTTACTCCAAGACTAAAGCCGTTTGAAAGCGAAGTAGCAAGCGCTCCGTGAAGTCCAAAATCGGCAGAAGGCTTAACGTTCAAATAAAGAGTATTGCTTAAATCAAGATATCCGCCAAAATCAGGCTTATCAACAATAACAGCAGAAAGACCTACATTGCCGTCAAAATGTCCTGTAAGTCCAAGAATTGAAGACGCTGTGTTTGACGACGAAGCAGGCACAACAGGTTTAGATTCTTCTACGACAATATCTTCTGCCGCTTCAAGAAAAATATCATCAAAGTCGTCATATTCCTCTTCATCAGATATTTCTTGTGCAAACGCAAATCCCAGAGTTCCTGTAATAATAATAAGCAGCGCTAAAAGCTTTTTCATTTATTTTTCACTCATCATTTCAAGATAAGGTTTAGTATATACCGAATCGCTAACCTTTTCAAAGGAAACATTCTTAATAGTTATCTGAGTTTTTTCGTACTGCATTTTATCGCCGATTTTTTTACCGCGAAGATTATCCTGAATGAGCATGCTTACAGGTATTGAATAGTTTCTATCTGTACCTTTAACAATCTGATAAGAAGGAACTGCAGTTGTTCTAAGCTTTTGTCCGCTTAAAGAATAATCTTCCTTTTTACGAACAAGGCCATCATCCTTTGTTACCCAGATTTTGAGCATAGGATATGTTACAGAATCAACCTTAGCCTTAAGTTCAAAAAGTACGCAGTCATAGTTTCCAAGCTTTACTTCCGAAAACTTTTCTATTGAATAATCACGATAATAATACTGCGGAGTAAAATCTGAGTTATTAGCATTTGTATTCTGGAACTTATCTTTGGCACTTGTAAAAGTAAAACGCTTGTCTGCAGGGTCAAAGAACCAGATATTATCATCATATTGAAGGTAACCCTTTCCCTTTTCTTTAGCAGGTCCTGTAATAAGGATTGTCCATTTTGCATTTTTGTCACGGCGATACAAAATGGCTTCTGTAATACTTTTTCCTTCGCCTGGTTTTTCCTGTACTACTGTATAATTACCCGAAAAATCTGTATCAAAAAAGCCAGAATTATCCTGTGCGAGCTTTAAAAGGCTTTCACTCTGCTCTTTTGTAATAGAAAACGCAGAAAAAACCATAAAAATCATAACAAAAAACAAAACAATCTTCTTCATTATCATTATTCTCCAAATATTATTCAGTAACGGCAAGAGCTTCGCATGGAGAAATTCTTACCGACTTTCTTATTGCAAACAAAACAGCAGCCGTGGTGGTTACAATTACTATAACAGATACAATTATAAAGTAAAGGATTGAAATCTGCGGCTTTAACACTCCGTTTGTAAGGAAAATATCAAAAGCTGGAATAAAAGAAAGATTTATAAAGCCGGAAATTGCAGTAAGTATAAGTGAAAGCACAAAACCCGCAATACAACCTATGCAAACAAGCAGCGAAGTTTCTGTAAGCAGGATTCTGGCAATCTTGTGTCTTTTCATTCCTATTGCTTTATATATACCAATTTCATTAATGCGTTTCATTACAATTACACGGAAGGTACTGCTTACCCCCGCTACAATTATTATAATGAGCATTACTATTATAAAAGCTGCAATGAGCTTCATGGCATCTATAAGAATCTGAACATCCTGAAGATTTGCACTAAGCTTTATGAGTGCATAGGTTGGCATTTCAATTGAATACAGTTGATTGTAGAAATCTTTTTTATCATCTACAAGCGGAAACATTCTGTATATTTCTTCAAGACTGCTCTGATACTGTTTTATTTCTTTTTGAGAAGGAGATCCATCTTGAAAATATATTACAATTCGATTACACCATCCAACAGGATATCCGACAATGCTTTCGAGTAAATCTATATCCATATAAGATGTATACATTCCAAAAAGACTTGTATCGCGGAAGATGCCTTTTACAACAAGCTCGTGAGTATTAATTATTCCGTTTCCCATTTGATATAAGAAAGTAAGGGAATCACCGGCATGTATTTCAAGCATTTGGGCAATAGGTTCAGAAATAAGAATTGAATTATCTTTTTGAGTAATATCTGCATTACCTTCTACAAACTTCCAGGTAGAAAAAAGCTCCTTTTCCGAAGCAAAATCTACACCCTTAATTACACGCTGACGAACTCCGGTGCCTTCAAAATAGAAGCTTGCATATTCGGCATCAAGATCATAGCGTTTTGAAATTATTGTATTTTCAGGGAAAACAGGTTTAATTGATTCTATAGTTGCCTCGGGGTTAGTGATATAAAGACCCGCGTTTTCACCAATAAACTGAAGGTCTCCGCCGTAATAAATGCGTGCCTTATACTTAAGGGCATCCAGCATTCCGTCCATTAAAAAAAGACAAAAAAGCGAAATACCAACTCCAAAAAAACATACAAGCATAAGAGACAAATACTGCTTTCGGCGATACAAAATTGACCTGAGTGACATTGCAAAGCTTTTCATCAGCGTGCCCCCTGCATTGCCACAACCGGGCTAACCCTTACCGCATTAATAACAGGATAAATCCAGCCAATAATTCCAAGCAGAATTACAATTCCAAACATCTTAAGAACATTGCCGCCAGTCACAAAAACGGTAATAGCTTCTGAACCAAACAACTGAATTAAAAAGGAATTTGTAAGAACTATATGAGCCTTTGTAATAAGCGAACAGCACCATACGCCAAGAAGAACTCCTATTACTCCGCTTGTAAGAGTGAGAATAAAAGTTTCAATCATGCACTGAAGCGAAATGTAACGCTTTTTTGTACCAATTGCACGCATGGTTCCAATTTCCTGAATGCGGTCAAGAACATTTATTACAAGAGTATTATTTACAATAATAAAGCCCGCAAAAAGAACAATAGTAATTCCAATGTTTAAAATAATGCGCATCCAGTATAAATAGAGACAAGTACTTCCTGCAGCGTGGCGCCAGTCTGTTGCCTGTACTGGCCAGTTATTTTTTTTGAATACGCGGTTTAGTTTGCTGATTGTTTTTTTTGCGTCTGCGGGTGACTTAAGTCTTATGATTAAAAAGTTCCAGGTAGAAGATGGAACATACTGCACAGGTTCTTCTTTAACTTCTTCTACAGTTTCTTCAATTATTTCTTCTTCGGGCAGTTCAGTATCTTCTTCAAAAAAATCATCCCAAATTGCATCTGTATCGCCTGCATCATCAAACAGAGAATCAAAATCAAAGTCTGTATACTGATTAAGAAGAGTTGTATTTTCCTGAGCAATTTCTATATTGTCTTCAGAAACAGAATCGGAAATATCAAGCAGAGAACGAACAGTATCTGCATCTACAATTGCAAAACGGTCAAAAATGCTGTTATAAACTTCATATTCAAAAATGGCTGTAAGAGGGGCTGCACGAATACGAACATAAGGACCGTCTGTAACAATAAACTGAATAGTTTCGCCTAGGCTTGCACCAAGCTTTTCTACAGCATTTTTACAAAGCATAACGCCCTTCTGCCCCTGAGTATAAGGCTGCCCTTCAAGGATTTTAATTGAAGACATAGCTGCCGCATATTCATCGCCATTAACGCCGAATAAATAGGTTGCAGTACGAACGCCGCCATATTCCATAGCTGCTATTCCGGAAATCTGCCCAAGCACTGCCTGAACATTTTCCTGCGATTTTATATAATCAGTGATTTCTTTATAGGGAACAACTGTGTTTAAAGTTGTAAGCTCGCCGGTAATAGGAGTTTCATCGCCAAACAGACTAAGCTGAAGCTTGCCTGACGGACGCACAATCAAATCGCCGGTAAAGCTTGAAACATAAGTTGTCTGGACACCCTGCTCTGTGCTGTCAAAAACGGCATTGGCTACACAAAAAAGACATACTGCAAAAGAAATAAATAATATAATTACAAAGGAACTTTTTCGAGAAACAACACTTTTATAGGCAAGCTTAAAAATCATCTGCCAGATTTATTTTCCTGCTTTCCAGGCATCAGCAATAAGTTTACTAGAAACAGGATCTGCCTTTATATTTTCAATTGCATTTTTAAGGAAAGCAATAAATACAAATACAAAGAAAGCAGCAAGGAAAATAATAACAGTCTTTTTAACACGACCTCTTCCTTCTGGAACTACAAACGGTTCGCCTCTAAGAGAAAGGAAGCCGTCAAAAGAGCCAATGAATTCCTGAAGATCAGTTGCAAATTCCTGAAGTGACTGCAGTGAAGAAATGTCAGATGCTCCTGTTTGCAAAGACATTGCCTTTTGAATAGAAACTTCGGTATTCTGCTGAAGAGTTTTAATAAGCGGAATATAATAGTTTTGTATTTCCTTATCAGCATCACTAATAATACTGTTTACAAGCTTTGTACCATCGCCAATAGAATTAATAGGAATTTTAAGAATAATAGAATATTCAGTTCCAAGTGGAGATGATTCAATTTCAATTGTTTTTTCTTTAATAAGTCCCTGAACATAAGCATTAAACTCATAATCGGTCATATCATTTGTATCAGAAAAAACATTATTTTCTTTAATTTTTTCTACAAGGAACGGAAGTCTTTGTGTTGAATAAGTTGCAAGATAAATTGGAGTGATTTCTTTACTGTTAGGAAGTCTTTCTGAAATTGAAATTGGAATTGACTTTACTCTTACAGTATAAGTTACCTTTGCATTTTGAACTGATGATTTTTTAGCAAACAAAGGCAATATAAAAAGCCACAGAATTGTAAGCAATGTTACAATGCCAGTACCCAATACAATAAGCTTTCTATAGCGGACTAATACCGCAAACAAATCAAGAAGGCTGATTTCGTCTTCTGCATATTCTTTCTTTTCGATTTCGTTTTCCATAAAATTATTTTACCTCAAAAAAATGATTTTTTCTACCTGCCCTGAGAAGTGTAATTAGCGTTGATCCAGTTTTTGTAGTCTCCGCTCAGAATGTGATTAATCCAGTCTGAATTGCCAAGATACCATTTTACTGTTGCAAGAAGGCCCTGTTCAAAGGTCATTTTGCGTTCCCAGCCAAGCTGAGTTTTGATTTTTGTACAGTCAATGGCGTAGCGCTTGTCGTGGCCAGGACGGTCTTTTACATAAGTAATTGTTTTTTCAACTTCGGCAGCTGGTTTTCCAAGCTCTGCGGCTGTAAGTTCAATTACCTTGTGTAAAAGTTTGATGTTCTGCCATTCGTTTTCGCCACCAATGTTGTATTTTTCGCCTGTTACGCCTTTGTTTACAATAAGCCATACAGCGCGGTTGTGGTCTTCTACATAAATCCAGTCGCGGATATTGTCGCCTTTACCATATACAGGAAGATTTTTTCCGTCGCGGATATTTGAAATCATAAGCGGGAGAAGTTTTTCCGGGAACTGATACGGTCCGTAGTTGTTTGTACAGTTGCTCAAAGTGATTGGAAGTCCGTAAGTGTGATAGTAAGCCATTACAACGTGGTCTGATGATGCTTTTGATGATGAGTACGGGCTGCGTGGATCATATGGTGTATCTTCTCGGAAGTAGCCTGTTTCTCCAAGGGAACCGTAAACTTCGTCGGTTGAAATATGATGAAAAAGAACATCATCGCGCATTGTTCCGTCAGGGTTCTTCCAGTAGTTGCGGGCAACATCGAGCAATGTGAAGGTTCCCATAACGTTTGTTTTCATAAATGCTTCAGGGCCAAGAATTGAACGGTCAACGTGGCTTTCGGCAGCAAAGTGAATTACAGTATCAATGTCGTACTGTTTGAATATGCGCTCAATCTGAGGTCGGTCGCAGATGTCCACTTTTTCAAAGAAATAGCGCGATCCGCCAAACTTTGCTTCAACATCTGCAAGGCTTTCAAGGTTTCCGGCGTAGGTCAGACAGTCTACGTTTACAACTGTGCCGTCAAAGTTTGCATCGCCAAAAAGATTATCGCCGGCAGAACTCATTCCAAAAAGATAATGAATAAAGTTAGAACCAATAAATCCGGCACCACCGGTTATAAGGATATTTTTTAGTTTACGCATATTATTCTCCAAGCCATTTGGCATTAAGATCAAAGTATTTTCCGTTCGGGTCAAACGCAGGATGTTTTCCATCCTTTTCGCTGAGCAATGGGGTAAGTCCTGGTGCAACAGAATTCCAGTCAATGTTTATTACAGGGTCGTTCCACATAAGACCGCCCTCGCCTTTCGGGTCATAAAAGGCGGTACATTTGTAGGCAAAAACTGCACTGTCGCTCAAAACATAAAAGCCGTGAGCAAAGCCCTGTGGAATATAAAACTCATTCTGTTTTTCGCTGTCGAGGATTACACCATAGTAGCGGCCAAAGGTTGGAGAGCCGTTGCGAATATCAACTGCAACATCATATACGCGGCCACTAACTGAACGAACTAGTTTTCCCTGCGGATGCTGGGTTTGAAAATGAAGTCCGCGGAGCACTCCTTTTGTAGAAGCACTCTGATTATCCTGTACAAATTTCATTGTAAGGCCAGCCTGAAAAAAATCGCGCTCGCTGTAAACTTCAAAAAAATATCCGCGGGCATCGCCGAATACCTTTGGCTGTATTTCGTAAAGACCCTGGATTTGGGTTCCGTCTGCAAGTGTGCAAGGTTTGAATTCAAATGCCATTTTAGTTCCCCGCTACAAATTCCAGGTATCTGCCGTAATCAGTTTTATAGCCTTTTGCAAGAGCCAGCAGCTGGTCTTTGGTGAGCCAACCGTTCTTGAATGCAATTTCTTCTATACAAGAAACATATAATCCCTGGCGCTTTTGGATTGTTGCAATAAAGTTGCTTGCTTCCAAAAGTCCGTCGTAAGTACCGGTGTCGAGCCAGGCCATACCACGACCAAGCTTTTCTACCTTAAGCTGCTTGCGGTCAAGATATTCATTGTTTACGCTTGTAATTTCAATTTCACCGCGGGCACTTGGTTTTACATTTGCGGCAATATTTACAACTTCGTTTGTGTAAAAGTAAAGCCCCGGAACTGCATAGTTAGATTTTGGATTTGCAGGTTTTTCTTCAATACCAAGAGCGTTTCCTGCGGCATCAAATTCTACAACGCCGTAAGCAGTTGCATCCTTTACATAATATCCAAAAATAACACTCTTCTTTTCGTTTTCAACAGTCTGGCGGGCACGAACAAGAGTCTGAGTAAAGCTCTGTCCGTAGAAAATATTATCACCAAGAACAAGGGCAACATCGTCGTTTCCAATAAACTCGCGGCCAACAATAAAAGCATCGGCAAGTCCGCGCGGCTGTTCCTGAACCTTGTATGAAAACTTCATTCCAAGCCAGGCTCCGTCGCCAAAAAGTTCTTCGAACATAGGAAGGTCGCGTGGTGTACTTATAATCAAAACTTCGCGGATTCCTGCAAGCATGAGTACGCTCAAAGGATAATAAATCATAGGCTTATCATAAAGCGGAAGAATCTGCTTGCTCACAGCCTTTGTAATAGGATAAAGTCTGGTTCCAGAACCACCTGCAAGAATAATACCTTTCATATACGGACCTCCGTTTTTATTAATTGCTGCTAATTACAGTGTTGCAATTGTTTTTTCAATACGAGCCAAAGATTTTTCTTCACCAAGAACAACGATTGAACCAATGAGCGGTGGAGAAACGCGTGAACCAGTTACAGCCATGCGGATTGGCATCATAAAGTCGCCAAGCTTAATTCCAAGCGCTTCGGCTTTTGACTTAGCAAGAGCTTCTGCACCTTCGTGATCTAAGCTAAAGCACTGATGTACAAAATCCTTTGCGGCTTCAAGAACTTCTTTTGTCTTTGCGGCGTCAAGTTTTTTAGGAATGAGCTGCTCTGCCGGTGGAACTGCAGGTTCTGTAAACATAAAGTGAACCATTTCTGCCGCTTCGCTTAAGAACTTAAGTCGTTCCTGAATAAGAGGCATAAGTCCCATCAAAGTTTTTTCAACGTCGTCGCTGGTCATGTTCATGCTCTTGTCTACGCAGTAAGGGCGGCCATCGTCTCCCATTGCAACACCACTGAACTTTGGACCAACATTTGGAAGCGGCTGCTGACTTTCAGGGTCAATTGCAACTTCAATTGCGGCGTCACCTGT
>JAFZXA010000146.1 GCA_017617115.1 Treponema sp. | reverse complement strand
GCAGGAAAGTCTGTTTCCGTTTGTTGCAACCATTGTAAGTGTATCACCTTCTTTTTCAAAGTATACACCAGTCATAAAGCTGCGGCTCTTAATATCTTTAACATCTTTGAAAACTGCAAAAATTGTATGACGAATCATCTCGGTTGACGACCCTCCAAAAATTGCGGGTCGTTATACCTGTGTTTTTCTTTATTTTAACACGATTTTTTCAATTTTACAAAGAAATATAGTCATTTACACCAACAATTTCTTCCTGAAAATCTCTTTCGGCCTGATAAAGTCCCATATTGCAGAACTGTTTTTCTGTTAATCGCAAAATTCTGACAGTTCCTGTGTCGGGGATATAATTCTTTATACGATTCAGATGTTTTTCTGCTCCTTTGCGGTTATTTGTAATCCGCATAAAAACTTCGCTTTGTAGAAGAATATATCCATCTCGTACTAAAAATTTCCTTAATTCTGTATAAGCCGCCTTTGTTCCTCTTTTGTTTGTTGGATTAAGTAAAACAAGAATTCTCATACACACCGCCTATTCACTGATTACTTCAATTTTTTCAACTGGCAGAATATCAGGAAGTTTTAAAAATTCAGCATTATTTTCTTCAATTGCAGTCTTAAAACTTTGTATCATGATGTTAATGCCATTTGAAATTGTATTCTTTTCGCCATTTATCATGCAGGCATTATGCAAAACTAGGGTCAACTGTTTTCTCTGCTCACGGCTTAGATTTGTTTGAGAAGAAACAATATCATGTGCAACAACATCAACCATTGCCCGCCATGGTTCAATTAAATCATCTGCAAGATTAAAACCATTAAACGGACCTTCATGATGAATTCCGATTGCGGGATAGAAACCTGCACAAACGACATCACGGATAATAGTATTACGAACAATTGCATAACCGTAATTAAGAACAGAATTAATCGGATCATCATTTCTGCGAACTAAACCTGGATGAAACTGCTGAAAATAAAACTTTGCGGACATTCCTTCTATATTTTCAGGATCATCTGGATTTACTTGCGGAATCATTTCCATCAGTTCTTTTGTACCATCAAGACCAAGCAGAGTAAGACATTTCGCCTGATTTTCGATTTTCTTTTGAACAATTTTCTGCCAGATTTTTCCTTTGATTTCAGAGTCCATATTCAACTGGGTTTTTGCAATACTGGCATTTCGGACATTTGCATCATAGGGCAGAACAATACTCGATGGCATATAATCTTTACCAATAATTATTACACCAATTTTGTTTTCGCTCAGTACAGATAATGCCATTGTCGAAAGTCTGATGTTTGCACCTGTGCAGATTATAAGTTCAAGATCTTCAAGTGGGACTGTAATTTTCCTTTTTTTCTTAGGTTCAATTTCTTGTTCAACTGTTAATTGAAGTGCAGTGACATGAACTTCGCTTGGCTGAGTTATTTCTAAAATTCTAAATCCTTCCATAATCTTTATTATAACATAAGGTTTACGGAAGAATTAAATATTTTTATTCATAGTTAGTTATACAAAAAAATCATACTATTTGTTATAATTTTCATAACGAAATGAAAAACGAAACACACAATGAACTTGGCGCAATCAAGGCAAGCGGTCTACAAAAGGAGTTATAATTATGAACAAAATCGGATGGTATGCATTACTAATTGCCATGTGCGGAGATCTTCTTTTTTCGTTTCTTCTGTCTTTTGGATACAAAGGGTACAGCAATCTGACAATGTCTATTAGTGCATTGGGAAATCCAAACAGCCCTGTCCGCCTCCCCTTCAATATCTGGATGATTCTGGAAGGACTTTTGTTCCTAATTTCACTTCCGGTTTTTTATAAAACCTATCATTCTGTATCTACCGGGCTTACAATAACAACTTTGATTTTCATCGCAATCTTTGCAATCGGAGCCTGCATTTTCACCGGATTTTTTAGTGTAAATGAAACAAAAGATGTTGTAACAACTGCATCCAAAATTCACGGTGCAGGTTCAACAATCGGCTTTATGCTCTTTTTGTTTGTTCCGCTTTTGACAGGGATTCTTTGTTTTAAGGGGCAAGACAACGCTCTTGGTGTGATTTGTATAATATGCTTTATTATATCTCTTGCTTTTTTCACACTTTTTGTAATGTCAGATAAGCCGGCTTTTGCAAACACAATAATCAGTTATGAAGGTCTATGGCAAAGGCTGAATCTTTTGTTTATGTATGCACCGCTTGGTGTTATTGCAATTAATAATCTTTCATGCCCATAAGATGCATGCTGCCATAACGTGTAAACTCCATGATGTCTTTAATGTAGGTAGCTGCATCTTTTTTTGTCATATTGTGAAGAATAATGTCGCAGTAGGCATTTATAACTGTTGAGGCCATAAAATGAACGGTCATTGGCTGAACTTTTTTTGATGCGATTTTGTTTTTGTACATCCAGTTAAAGGTTTGCTGGCAGTTTTTTGTATATAATTCGCAAATTTCTTCCTGAAAATGCTCGTGCTCGCTTCCTGCTGCTTTTGTGAGCAGCAGGGTATAAGCATCAAAATTATCAAACACATAGTCCAGAAATTGTTTTACTTCCTGTTCTTCAAGCTTATGATGCTGCTGTTTATGAGGGGTAAGTAAATCTGCGTGATTGTCTGAACTGGCAAGCATAACTGTTTTTTTAGTTACCTCAATAGCATCGTCTACAAGTGCACAGAAAAAAGCATTTTTGTCTTTAAAATGACGGTACATTGCTCCTGTGGTAACTCCTGCATTGGCAGCAATTGTACGCAACGAGGCATTCATAAAGCCTTTTTCAAGGAATTCCTTTTTTGCGCTTTCGAGAAGTTTTGTTTTAGTTTCAATAGACGATTCTGCCATATTTTTGTAATAGATTCCCGTGTCAAGCACGGGAATGAGTCGCACGCAAGCGTGCTTACCGAGTTTCGCTTTGCGAAACTCGCATGTCATTATCGGGCTTGACCCGATAATCTCTCATTTATAAGCATATTTTTTATCAAATTCACACTTTTGTCAACAAAAAAGATAACAATGTTATCAAATTCCCTCAAATTCTCTTGACAAGATAACACTGTTATCTGTAAGATAACGGTGTTATCAGAAAAATGATAACGCTGTTACCACTTTTCAGGAGGTATAATTACTGTGCAAGTTAAAAAAATCAACGATTGGTTTGAAAAGCTCGGACGATTTGAAGTTAAGCATCGCTGGGGCTTTATTATCGCTCTGGCAGTTGTAACTGTCCTCTGCTGTCTTGGACTCCCGCGTCTTAAGCTGGACAACGGTGAAGAAGACTGGTTTGACAACTGGGAAGCAACAAAAATAAATCAGGATCATTTTGAAAGCATTTTTGGTTCTACCGACACTCTTATGGCCCACATTAAGGCAAAGAATGTTTTTGACCCGGAAGTTCTTCAAATGATAGATGATCTTGGCGACGAGCTTTTGAATAATGTTCCGTATGCCGACAGCATCACTTC
>JAFZXA010000145.1 GCA_017617115.1 Treponema sp. | reverse complement strand
TCTTTCTATGGATGCGATTCAGAAGGCTAATTCAGGTCATCCGGGCTTGCCAATGGGAGCTGCCGAAGCAGCTGCCGTTCTTTATGGCGAAGTTTTAAAGCACAATCCGGCAAATTCAAAATGGGTAGATCGCGATCGATTCGTTCTTTCTGCTGGTCACGGATCAATGCTTCTTTACAGCATCCTTCATCTTGCCGGCTACAAGGTAAGCATGGACGACATTAAGAACTTCCGTCAGGTTGGTTCTAAGTGTCCTGGTCACCCAGAGTTTGGTGATACAGACGGTGTTGAATGTACTGGTGGTCCACTTGGACAGGGCGTTTCTATGGCTGTTGGTATGGCTGTTGCAGAACAGATGCTTGCTGCAAAGTTCAACACTAAAGCTCATAAGATTGTTGACCATTATACATATTCATTGGTTGGTGAAGGATGTCTTCAGGAAGGTGTTGCTTCTGAAGCCTGTTCACTTGCCGGAAACCTTAAGCTTGGTAAACTCATCGTATTCTACGATCAGAACAAGATTTCTATTGATGGTAATACAGACATTACATTTACAGATAATATTGCAGCACGCTACAAGGCATACGGCTGGCAGGTTCTTAAGGGAAGCATGTACGATGTTGAAGGAATTGTTGCCCTTGTAAAAGAAGCTAAGAAGTGCAAGGATCAGCCAACTTTGATTATGCTTAAGTCTGTAATTGGTAAGGGTGCTCCAAAGCAGGGAACTGCCGATGTTCACGGTGCTCCACTTGGTGTTGAAGGAATTAAGGCTGCCAAGAAAAAGCTTGGACTTCCTGTAGATAAGGATTTCTACGTTGTTCCAGACGCTTACAAATATTTTGAAAAGAAGAAGGCTGCATTTGCTAAGGCAGAAGCAGACTGGAATGCTGAATTTGCTGCATGGGCTAAGGAAAATCCTGAACTTAAGAAGCTTTGGGATGCTTACCATTCAGATGCAGTTACAGATGCAAGCGTAAAGGATGTTGCTTACAAAGTAGGCGATGCATGTGCTACACGCGATGCTTCTGGAAAAGCTTTGAACGTAATTGCTGCCCGCTATGCTAACCTTGTTGGTGGTTCTGCAGACCTTATGGGACCAAACAAGACTGCATTCAAGGCAACAGATAACGGAACATTCAGCCCAGCAAATCGTGCCGGACGTACAATTGAATACGGTATCCGCGAGTTTGCAATGTCTGCTGTTTGTGCAGGTATTTCTTTGCATGGAGGACTGCGCCCATTCTGTGCTACATTCCTTGTATTTGCAGATTACCTGCGTCCAAGCTTGCGCGTTGTTTCTTTGATGAAGCAGCCTGTAATTTACGTATTCACACACGATTCTATTTACGTAGGTGAAGACGGACCAACTCACCAGCCAATTGAGACTATGACATCGCTTCGTGCAATTCCTGGTGTTCAGGCTTTGCGCCCTGGTGATCCTGAAGAATCTATGGAAGCATGGAAGATTGCTTATGCTTCTAAAGATCATCCTGTTTGTATGGCATTTACACGCCAGGCACTTGCTGTTTATGCAAAGGATGACAAGAGCTGGAAGAAGAATATGGCAAGCTGCGGTGCTTACATTGTTAAGACAGGTGCAGACAAGCCTGATATTACAATTCTTGCAAGCGGTTCAGAAGTTAATATGGCTCTTAAAGCTGCTGATATGGTTAAGGAAAAGAAGATTCGTGTTGTTTCTGTTCCAGACCTTAAGAAGTTCGAAAACCTTCCAAAGGCAAAGCAGGAAGCAATCATTGGACCTGCAAAGCGCATAGTTTGTACCGAAGCCGGTATTTCTATGGAATGGCTCCAGTTCACTTCTAAAGAAAACTGCTTCTGTATTGATACATTTGGTACTTCTGGTCCAGCTAATAAAGTTGCTGAATACATGGGCTTTACTGCTGAAAAGTTGGCTAAGCTTTTGAAGAAGTAATGGATTGCCGCGCCCCTTTGGGGCTCGCAATGACGAGCGTGCGTGTTAAAAGCGCACGCTTTTTTTTGGAGGGAAAATGAAAAAAACAAAAATCTTTTTTGTTTTTGGTCTTGTTCTATTTCTTTCGGTATTTACTTCATGTAATAAGAAATGTGGTATTGTTTTGCGTAATAAGGCAGAAGCCTTTACTATTTTTGAAGAGGGCTCTGTTGCCGAGCAGGTTGTAACTGGCGGCGATGGTTCTGTTTCGTGGGTTGCAACTGCAGCAGGTGGGGCAGGCGGCGGGGTTGCCTTTTATGTAAGGTCAGATAAATCGGAAATCAATATAGGTAATTATGAATCAATTGATATTGAGCTTGAATATAGTCCTGTTGAAGGAAAATGGAATTCAAATGCCAAAAATCCGGGCTTTTGCATGCGAATACTGCCCTGGGATTCAACTGGTTTGTTCGGAGGCTTTGAAGACCTTGAATATTTTGATTCATCTGCTTTATCTGGAAAGCTTAAGCATACAATAAAAATCCCTGAAGATTTTGCAGACAGGGTTATTTCAAGTTCCGAACTGGATGCAGTAATGGCTTTTGCCATAAAATTCAACGATTATCGGCGGGGAAATTCTGACGGCGACCAGCTTAAGGTTACTTTGAAGAGTGTAAAGTTTAATGCAAAAGCAGGTGCACCTGCCGACAAGCCTTTTGAGGATGGTTTGACTGCTGAACAACGCGGTACTGTTGTAGAAATTAATTATCCTACAAGAGATTACAGCGTTGCCGAAGATAAGATAAAAGAAAGCGATCACTACAATAAGCATGCCTGGGTTTATCTTCCTGCTGGTTATGATGCAAATGATACATCGACAAAATATCCGGTATTTATTCTTCTTCATGGATTTGGTCAGAACGAAAATACTTGGGGACTTACAAATCAGGGACGTGGTGGAAAAATCAAAGGATATATGGACCGAGGAATGGCTAACGGTGAAGTAAAGAAGTTTATTCTTGTTTGTGCTACCGGTGTTGCAAACAAAAGCTGGGGACCTAATGGTTCTGGCGACAGCTATAAAGGATACATTTGTTTTGGAGGGGAGCTTAGAAATGACCTTCTTCCATACATCCGCGAAAACTTTAATATTGCTGAAGGTCGTGATAATGTTGCAATGGCAGGACTTTCTATGGGGGGTGGTCAGACCTTTACAATTGGTATTGCCCAGTGCCTTGATCTTATAAGTAACTTTGCAGGATTTTCGGGAGCTATGTTTGATTCTGCACAGGTTTTTATTGCAGGAGTCGATGGTAATTCTGCTTTTGAAGGTCTAAAGATCAATAATCTTTATATGATTTGTGGCGATGCCGACGGATTAGTTTATGGAAGTTTTCCATCTTATGTAGAAGCCATGAAAGGGTGGAATAGAATTAAAAACTTTGATTCTTATGTTTACCCGGGCGGAACTCATGACTTTCCGGTTTGGTATAAAGGATTTGATGATTTTATAAAGATTGTGTTTAATTGATGGATTGCCACGTCGCTATGCTCCTGTCGCAGAGCTTACCAAGTTTGCTTCACAAACTTGCGCAATGACGGTGGCATAAAAAAAACGTGCGATTTTTGGTCGCACGCTTTTTTTATTTATTTGCGTTTTCCTCCTTTAAATCCATCTGGTGGTTCAGGCATGTTGCCGTTTTCAAAGGCACTTCTGTCGCCGGTGAAGTTAGCGTTTGGACCTCCAAAGCCGCCTTGTCCACCTGGGAAGCCGCCAAATCCTCCGGCACCAAAACCATTGCCTGCATTAGAATCGGTGTAAACCATGCTTGAGCTTGAAGTTGAAACATCGGAGAGTGAGCTTGTTCCACCGCTTATTGTTGGCATTTTTGTGTAAAGGTTATGGAAGCGTGTTCCTGTTCCGTCTTTTACAGTGACTCCTGTTTTTACAGTATAAGTAGTTCCGGCTTTAATCTGTGGTGAAGAAAGAATTATTACATCACCAGTTCCTGCCGGAAGTGTGTAAACAAATACAGGGTTTCCGCTGCCGTCTACTACAGCAAAGCTTGTGTTTGCAGAACCAACGCTGCTTGCACCAAGAACTACTGTACTCTGCTTTCCGCTTGAAGGGGCAGTGTAGTTGCCGGTTCCAAGACCTATAAGAGTTCCGCCATTTACAGTAAATGGACTCATATCGCAGTCAAAGGCACATTCTGGAGTTGTAAGACCAAGTGCTACAACAACACCGCCGTTGATTGTAATTCCGTTTGTACCGTTTGAATCGATTGCATCGTTTTTTGAACTGTAAGCATAAATTGCACCACCGTTTATAATTACATTTCCGCCTGCGTTGATTGCATCATCTGTACAGTTAAGGGTAATAGTTCCAGCATTAATTGTAAGATCTGCTTTTGCTTCAATTCCTTCCGGTGAACAGCTTGGGTCATCATCAGTTTGTCCTTCGTATGGTTCGCCTGTTGTTTTTATATTTATGTTTCCGCCGTTGATTTCTACGTAAGGATTTGGTGTGGTGGCAGTTGTGTTCTTTAAGAGGGAATCTAACAAAATTGATTTATTGGCATCTGAAGCATCATAACTTGTGTTTCCAATTACAGATTTTGCCGATTTCCAGTGAGCGGTAATTCCCTTTGCAACAGTTGTAATATTGATGTTTCCGCCGTTGATAATGATAAATCCGGTACCTGCAGTGTATTCAACTGTCATGTCATCATCATCTGCATCTTCACCGTCTACGCGGATACCGTTACTTTCATCATCTGTAATAGTTCCGTTTGCAACAAGGTTCAGGTTTCCGCCGTCAATAATCACTGCGGTAAGGGCTCGGATACAGTCGCGTCCGGTTTCACCTTCAACAGTGATGTTCAAAGTAAGATTTGCTACACGAACATAATCTTTTGTGTAAACTGCGTGCTTGTAACCGGCGTTTGTGATGTTCAAGGTTCCGCCTTCTGTAGTAGAAGTTTCACCTGTAAAAATCAAAGTTCCTTTTGAATATACAGAACCTTTTTTGTCATCATACATTGTTGAAGTCTGGTTGAGTAAGCGTGTATCTTTGATTGAGTTTGTTGTGCCGGCTGAAATTACAATAAAGGTACGTTTTTCGGAACTGAAGCGGAGTGCAGGGCCAGCGCCATTATCGCTTGTAATGGAAACATTGTTCAGTACTACAGCAGCATCGGCACTCTTGTTTTTAATGAATACTGTGCCTGTGTAAGATCCAGAAAGTACATATTTAAGTTTGAGCTTTCCCTTATACTGGATTTCTACACCTTTTGCAGTTTCGTCTTCTTCAGAGTTTTCGGTGCTGCTTATTTTGATGTCATCTGCACTAACGCTGCCTTCTGCTTTTGTTATTGAGGCAGTTGAGCCATTCAGGCTTATGTAAACCGTGCCATCAGCAACAAAGTTTTCATATAAATCATCTGCTACAACACCAGTTGCAGTTGCTGTTGTTGTATCAACATAATTTGTAGTGCTTCCGTCATCTATAATTTCAACACCCTGACCAAAACCGCCTGGGCCTCCAAAGCCGCCCGGACCGCCACGCTCAAAAGGTGTTTCCCCATTAAAAGGATTATTGCCCGACTGATTTGTATCCTGTGTTTTTGCTCCTGCGCAGGAATTAGAACAGCTCGAAAGCAGTAATAAAGCCATAAAAATATTAAAGAAATTCTTTTTCATAGACGTGCTCCTATAATTGATTTATTCAAAATATAATTATTTTGGGGTAAAAAATCTTTAAATTGCATTAAGAGTAATCTAAGAAAACTCTTAGGAAAAATTCGTCATTTTCTCATTCTTTTTTGTTTGACATGCAGTATTATTCAAATCATGAGATGCAGCAAAAGAGGATTTTTTGTAATTAGTTTTTCTCTTTTATTTTCCGTGGCTTACGCGGCTTCTTCTGCACTTCCTGGCCCTGAAGGGTTTCCTCCTTTCCCTCCGGACCAGGAAATGCAAGAGGAAGGTTTTTCTGCACCAGATTCAGACAAAAAGCCTGAAGAACCTCCAGAAGAGCTTCCTCCAGAATTACCAGAAGGCGAAACTCCAAAAGCTCTGCCACCCCCACTTCCACCAAAAGATTCAGAAAAGATTTTTTATTATAGAGGAAACAGAACTTATTCCGAAGAACTACCATTAAAAATTAATTTTATAAAATGCATGCGGGACGAAGATGGAACAATCATTATAATGGTGTTCTTTAATCAGACTGTTAATCCTCGTTCAGTAAATAACGAATGTTTTTTAATTGATGATAATGAGCTTTCAGAAAATATAAGATTTTCATTTAACAAAAAGGGTGATACAATAAGAGTAACAATTCCACAGGATGAAAACGAAGATGCAGATGAAGAATTTGTAATTACTGTACAGGATGTATGTGGCATTAACGGAGTTTGTATTGAACCTGTAGAATTACTTGCAAAGGTTGAAGACTAATATGAAGATTCTTATTGTAGAAGACGACAAAGGTATTTCTGATTTTATTGTTCCAGAACTTGAGCATGAGGGCTATACAACTTGTCTGGCTGAAACTGGTCGAAAAGCACTTGATATGTTTGAAAGCGAAAAACCCGATTTAATTCTTTTAGATATAATGCTCCCGGAATTGAATGGTCTTGAAGTATTGCGACGAATTCGTGCTGTTTCAACAGTTCCTGTTATTCTTGAAACAGCTCGTGGTGAAACAATCGATAAAATTAATGGACTTAATCTAGGGGCTGATGACTATATTCCAAAGCCATTTGAAATTGAAGAATTACTGGCACGAATCAACGCTCTGTTCCGAAGAGTAAGTTTTGCAAAACCACACGAAAGTGTACTTAGTTATAAGGGATTGACCATAAATGTTGATCGAATGAGTTTTTGCATGAAGCGCCAAGAAGATACTTCCGAAACAGAAGTGCCGCTTTCAAAAACAGAATTCATGCTGCTTAAGCTTCTTGTTGAAAATCAGGGTAAGGTACTTTCGCGTTCAAATATTATTGATGAGATTTGGGGAAAAGATCACTTTATTGATGAAAACACAATTGATGTTTATGTAGGATATCTGCGTCAGAAGATTTCTGATTTTTCAACAGATGAATATATAAAAACTGTGCGTGGTGCCGGCTATATGATGGGGTAGGGCACTGTTTATGAAAAAAAACAGACAGTCTTTTTCGGTGCGGCTTGCACTTAGATTTATGTTTCTGCTTACTGTTGCAATTATTCTCTTATCATTTGTTTTTTTATTATTTGTACGTTCACTTGTAAATGCCAATCAAACAGAAGAACTTAAGAATGCAGAAGATAAAGTTTTTTCGGCAATGGCATTTCAAATTGTTTCAGGGTATTTGTCCGAAGCAGAAATACCTTATTATGTTTCATATATTGTTTACGATTCTGACACACAGGAAACAATTGCAACAAATGATCCTTTCCTTCCTTTACTGCCTACAACAAACGGAAAAGCAGTTCATTATTTTGTAAAAGATTTCTTTTTTGACGGTAACCTTGATATTCTGTATTATGCGCAGGGGCATGTTTTTAAGGAACGGAATATTGTAGTTGCTGTTTGTGTTAATATTGAAAACAATACAACTGCCGAAATGTTTAATAGTCTTCCGCTGGCGCTGTTGTTTATGGCCTTGCCAATTCTATTGCTTTCTTTTTTTGTGTCGTTTTTTATTACAAAAAATACAATTGATCCTGTTGTGAAAATTACAAAAACTGCAAAATCAATGACAACAGAAAAACTTGACAATCTTTTGCCGCTGACTGGACGTGGAGATGAAATTGATGAGCTTTCTGGTGCGTTTAATGATTTGTTCTTACGCATTAAAGCTGATTTTGACAGGGAACGTCAGTTTTCAAGTGATGTTTCGCATGAGCTTAATACACCGCTTACTGTAATTACGGGGCAGACAAATCTTTTGCTTCGCTGGGGAAAGGATAATCCTGAACAGCTGGAAAAATCGCTTCTTGCAATTAAGAATGAAAGTGCTTCAATGCACGCCATTATAGAAAATCTTTTGCAGATTTCCCGAATTGAAAGTGGTCGAATTAAGCCTGAAGTGTCTGATGTAAATGTTTTTGATATATTTAAGCGTGTTTCAGAAGAGTTTAATTCTGTTCACACGAATGTTCGTTTTGAAATTGAGTGTGATAAGTCTGTTGTAGTTCTGGCCGATGTAGAAATGCTTCATCAGATTCTTACGATTTTAATTTCGAACAGCATAAAATTCTTTAATGCAAGTGAGTTTGCAGATGGTGAATGTATAATAAGTTTGCGTGCCTTTGTTGAAGCTGGCAAAACTATTCTTGAAGAAACCGATAACGGTCCAGGCATTTCACCAGAAGCTCTCCCTCATATTTTTGAACGCTTCTACCGCGCCGACGAAGCTCATTCCCGCGCCGCCGGTGGTTCCGGTCTAGGTCTTGCCATTGCCCGCACCCTTGCCGATTCTTTGAGCGCCACCATTGAAGCGTACAATGTTGAACCTCACGGGGCAGGGGTGAGGGTGAGGTTTGAGGAGTAGGAAATTATTGTTTTTTGTAATAGTTTCCTGTTTTGTGGATGTCATCTAAATACCAGGTATCACCATCTAGATTGTAAATATACATTTTGTCATCAAAAATCTTTAGCATTCTAATCATTCCGGCATCCCAAGTAGGTATAATAATATAGGAATTATTTTCAATTTCGTATACATAGGAATGAGATGATAAATATTCATATGATATTCCTTTTGGATATAATATGAATTGAATAGGAGCTCTTTTTTCTTCTGCAACAATTTTCCCATTTATATCTGTTAGATACCAATAACCAGTAAAGCATTTATCTTGCAAAATACTATTTGATAAAGTTTTTTTGTATTCATTCTCTTTTTTCCATATTTCCTGTTGATAAGAAAAATCTTCCATGGAACTATCATCTTTTTGCGCAGCCCATAATCTTTCAATTGATATGTCGGTAAATGGTACAATAGTGTTTTCAAACTGTTGTATTATATCAAGAGAAAATAATAAAGTAGTACTTGCACAGGATAAGATAAACAAAAGTAGTATTTTTTTCATATTATTCTCCAATCATCAAATAACTTACAGGGTTCTCATATTCTGGAAACCATGTATCAAAACTTCCTGATGAAGCAGCTCTTGTTCTTTCATTTACATATTGTTTTTTTGAGCCACTTCCATCACTACCATTATGCAAAATTGTTGCATTTCCCTTATTATCAAAATGAATTATGCCTGTATGACCATGTATATTATCATCATCAACATGATAAAAGACATAAGTCCCTTCTGGAGGGTTCTTTCCACTAGCGGGGGTAAACAATTTATCTCCTAATATGTTAACAGAATCTACTACTCTTTGTCCACCAGGAAGAAACTCTTTTGAATCATATCCTGACTTATCTAATGCTTCTGCTACGAAAGTTGTACAAACATAAACATTGTTATCTTCAATTGAATAGTTTTTTCCCATAAGTTCATTTATTTCAGCAGAATTTTTTATATAATAATAAGCATCTCTGGTTTTTGATGGATCATATTCTCCCATATCCATACCAATATGAAAATCACTCGCACACAACCCCCACAAATCCAAAAAATTTACTGGGTCGCCGTTGCAGTAGGTGAACCAGTTTTGGCCGTCGCGGATGGGGTCGGTGGTTGTGAAGCGGGCGGCGGTGGGGTTGTAGTCGCGGTAACCGTAGTTGTAGAGGCTGGAAGTGGTGTCGAATGTTTTGCCTGCGTAACCAAAATCGGAAGTGCCTGAAAGCTCTCCTTGTACAAGTGTGCCAAAGGCATCGTAGTCAAAGGTTTGTTTTGAAGAACCGTAGTTGTCTGAACTTTGTCGAACAGAACCAAAAAGATCTGTAGAAAAGTATTCGGTGCCTGAGCCCGATGAAGCTTGTGCGCTGATTGTACCATTTACTGTAAACTGCGTACGCTCACCCTTGTAGCGATTTGTTACTGCTTTATATGTGTTTTCATTAAGGTAGAAATAACGGTTGTTATCGCTGGCGTTGTCATCATTAAGATATCGGTAGCGTTCTCCCGTTGGTTGTCCTGCCTGATTCCAGCGGATGCCTGTTTCATAAGAATCATTAAAGGTACCGTTTGTAAAGACAGGACTTTGCTTTATTACATCAAAGGTAAAGCCGTCATAAAGAGTGCGCATGGCACTTTCTTCAAAATCCTGAACCAGAACTCTGCGTCCAAAAGCGTCGTAGGCATATTTTGTTTGTGTAAATGAACAGGCTTCTTTGTCGATGACTTCGCAATAAATCAGTCTGTTTTGTGAATTGCAGGCGTACTTAGTTGTTTTAAGTGCACTTTCTTCACTCAAAAGATTTCCTGCTTTATCATAAGTGTAATTTACAAAAATCTGTCCGTGTGAGCCGCTTGAAACAAGTCTGTTTTCCTGGTCGTATGAATATTCAATTTTTCCAAGCGAAGTTTGCTTTTCCGTACGGTTTCCGTTTTTATCATAGGTGTACGATTCTTTTATAAAAAGCTGCATTGCCGTAAGAGAATAGGCAAGCGTATACTGCATTTCATTCAGCCTTGAAGTAAGAGCAGTTTTTTCTTCTGTTGAAAGATATCGGTTTATTGCAAGTTCCCCGTTTACAGAAAGACCATTTGTCTGGGCTTCTTTTTTTAAAAGCTCCTCGTGTTTTTTTGAATAGGGATAATAAACAGCAGAAAGTCGTCCAAGTTTATCGTATTCATAAAGAGTTATGCAGGCTTTGTTATCTACAGTTGCAGTTCTTTTTCCATCGGCACCATAGATATAACCTTCGCCCCAAAGAATTTCTCCAAGGGAATTCTTCTGGCATTTTAGAGTAATGCGACCGGCTTTGTCATAGCAGGTCTGTTCTTTTGTCCCGTTACCAAACTTTCTCAATACTTCCTGCCCATTTTTGTTATACTCTAATTGTACACTTACTCTTTGCTTATTGTCAAAAATTTCTTTTAAATCATTATTGGCATCGTATGTGTATCTGGTTTCTCTGTTTGAGCTTATAAGTCTTGTTCTGTTGCCTGCAGCGTCATATTCAAAACGAATCTCTTCACCTGTTGTTATGTCCTTTTGAACAATCAGTCTGCCACCCTTGTCATATTCATAGAATGTGTTTCCGTACATATTCTGTGCCTGAATAATATTTCCCATAGCATCATAAACAAATTGATTTTTACTTCCATCTGAATAAAGAACCGTTCGTACAGTTTGATTTGCAGAATATGATATGGTAGTTGTTGAGCCGTCAAAACTCTTCTGTTCTTTTAGAGCTCCTTCTTCGTCATAATAATAATCTTGTATAAGACCCAGTCTGTTTTTTTCATTTATAAGTCTTCCAAAGCTGTCATAACTGTAAAAATATTCAGATCCGTTCCCATCTTTTACTGTAAGGGTGCGGCCTCTTTCTCCATAAGAATATTCTTCTATAGCCTGACCACCACAAAGGATTTTTGTTATGCGACCGGTATTGTCATATTCATAAGTCTTTTCACTATCTGCACGATTTTTTTCCTTTATGAGTCTTCCGGCCTTATCGTATTCAGCAGTATAAACAGTTCCACAATTGTCTTTAACTTTTATAAGAAGACCGAGACTGTTATAAAAATATTCTGTTTTTTCTTCACCAGGCAGCGTTACAGATTTTATCTTTCCAAGCACATTGTATTCATAAGAGGTTTTATTGTTATATGCGTCGTAAGCGGCAATTAAAAGATTATTACAGTCATATTCATAAACCCGTGTGTTTCCGTTTCCGTCTGTCTGTTTTATAGCATTCCCAAAAGCATCAAGAAAGCTTGTTGTTTTATACTTTGAACCTTCGGTGATTGTAACAGTTCTACCGTCTAAAGAATAATCATAAGTTACGTAATAAACAATATCAGAAACATTGTGCGAATTTCCTACCGATTGTCTTGTAACGCGGTCAAAGTCGTCATATTCATACCAGATTGTTTTTGAATTGCTTCGTTCACACAAAAGTCGGCCTGCATTGTCATAACTGTAACAGGTTGTTTTTCCGTAACGGTCTGTCTGCGATTTTAATGAACCGTCTGTGTTGTATGCAGCACTTACTGCATTTCCATTTTCTTCACCTGACTTTATTAAGTTTCCAGAACTGTCATATTCATATTTATAAAATCCTCCGTATGCATTTTGCGATGCTTTAAGTTTACCTGCAAATGTCCAGCTGTTATGAGTTGTTTCACCACAGGCATTTGTCTGACTTATTAAGTTTTCCCAGGCGTCATATTCGTATGAAGTTGAATGACCAAGCGGATCTGTAATTGTCAGAAGCTTCTTGTTATCTGGTTTATTCTGATATTTGTAAAGATATGAAATAACTTCGTCATTTGTGGTAATACACTGATTTACCCTGCTTATCTGACCTTTATCATAATCATAAGTTTTGACATAAGAAGCTTGTGAATCCTGTTCCTGTAAAATTTCTGATTTGATTTTTCCTTCGGCAGTGTAAGTGTACTTTGCAGTCAGAGTTTCTGTATTGCCGTCACCTGTAAAAAGTTTAACCGGCAGATGTCTTTTATCATATTCAATTCTGATTTTATGAATTACTCCGGTAATTGTATCTTTTTGAATAATTTGAGTTATATCTTTTCTGCAATTTTGAATCCAGGTAGTTTGAAGACCGTTAAAATCAGTTTTAATGATTTCTTTTAAGTTATAGTTGATTGTACTTAATACAGTTTCATTTTTAAGAGTTTTTGTTGGCCTGTTTTGGGTATCATATTCATAAGAGGTTTTTATTCCTGCAGTTGTTTGTGAAATCATATTTGAAAAGCTGTCATATTCATATTCTGTTACAATTGGCTTTTCACCATAAACTGTGCGTTCAACTATGTTTCCTCTGTTGTCGAATTTTTGGTCGCATACAAGCTTACCACCCAAGTAGTATTCTGTAAGGTTTCCTTTGTAGTCATGATGATATTCATAAACAAGGCTGTCACGATTACGGTAATATTCCAGCTGATTATAATTGTTGTAATTGAACAGTTCAAATGAGCCGTCACTGTAGGATGCTCTTGTTTTATTGCCTTTAGAATCGTATGAAAAATTTGTTGTGTTTCCGTTTGTCGTAGTTTGAACCAGGTTGCCTGAATTATCATAAGTGTTTGTTGTCACAGCGCCGTCAGGAAGAATATTTCTTATGGTCCTGTGATTTTTATCATAATAATAAGTTGTTTCATTGCCATCATGATCCTTGTAGACAGTTTTGAGTTCGTTAATATCATAAATAAAAAACTCTGAATATCCTTCTTCGTTTTGTGTTTGAGTTGTAAGATATTTACCGTTTGCTGTTACTTCCCCATAATAAAACGAAACATTACTACCATCACCTTTTTTTACAACCGATAATCTTCCGCTTGAATCATATTCCATTAAAACCAGGTCACCTTCTGAATCTTTGAAAGAACAAAGCTTTTCTGAAGTGTAGTTGTAAAAAACTTTTTGAGAAGGAGCTCTGAGATTTGTTATTGTGGCAATCCGATTTTCTGTATATGTAAAACCAATTTTTTCGCCGGAGGAAGTTTGGACATAATTAATTTTTCCATCCTGGTTCCTGTGAATGATAATCTGATTTCCATTAAGATCTGTGATTTGAACAAGAAAACCAGTTTCATCAAAGAGCTTTGTAATTCCATTGGTCATTGTAAGCTTTAATCCGCATTCCTGTTTTGTGCAATTTACAATCTGTTTTTCGTTTTGATTAATCCATACACCGCTTGCCTGCTCTGTTTCATAAAGAATATGTGGAAAAGCATTTTCGTCAATTAAAGTAATTGTATCTAATCCGGTTTCTTCATACCAGCTGTCCATACCAGCGAATCTGGCATATTTGTTTTTTTCTTTGCGTTCTTCAACCTGCGCTCGTTTTTCTGTATAGACTGCAAGCTCCTGCAAAATCTGATTGTATTTATTTTCGAATCGGTTTAAAAGTGCAAGATCTTTTGTAAGGGTTTTTGTTGCAGCCCTTATTTCTGATTCTTTTGAGCTTATAGAAGCCATAATACCCGCTGCTTTATTTTTTAAACCTGTGATTCTTGCTTGTGCCGGGTATCCTTCTGCATCACTTTCAAGAGAACAAAGCGAAGAATAAAGAGATGTAGTAGCACTGTAAATGTTACTGCAGTTTGTAATTCTATCATTCAGGGCTTTATGTGCATATTCTAAGCTTGAAACGTTGTAGGCACTTTTAAGCTTATTGGTAAAATCTTCAATAAGGTTTTTGAGCGAATCTGCATATTCAATCAACGCCTGCTCAATTTCTTCGGAGTTAACTTCAATGCCATAAAGTATTCGTTCATCAAGATTTGTGCTCCAGCCGTAACCAAAGCTTGAATAGATTTTATTTTCGGAAGAATAAAGGCGCTCTACAGTAAACGATATATTGTTTCCAATGCAGAAATCAGTTTCGGTCTGCTCATAAGTTCCTTGAGTTAATCTAACAGGGTCTCCGTCTATTTGAGAATTTTCAGTATTTTTTTTATCTTCTGATTCTTCTTTGTTTGCATTCGTTTCATCTTCGGCCGCATCTGTAACTGCAGAAAAATCTGTGCCCGCCTGATCATAATCTTCATTTGCCTGTGCAGTTGCTTCGGCGGTGCTTTGGGGGGCAGACTGGTTGTTTGCGTTTGATTCCTGCGCGTTCAAACTTGATTCTAAACTAGTTGCCATTTGATGTAGTTCTGCATTTCTTTTTGCATATTCGCTGTCTGGATCATAAGACGAAGGGAATCCTTCTTCATCTTCGTTATATGCAAAAACAATTGTGTGAATACAGAGTAAGGTAATAAGCAAAAAGCAGATTTTCTTAAAATTCATTTTTTCCTCCCGTATGATTTTGTTAGAAATTCCAGTAGAACAATTTGTCTAAAAGACTTCCGGAATTTCCGTTTTTTGTTGGAACCCACCAGCTGCTGTTTTTTATAAAAGCGCATTGTGTCTGGTTTGCATCGTTTTTGATGTATTCAAAGGAGTGTGCTGTAGCAAGAACGCCTTCACCAGTTTTTGGAATTAAATAAAGACCGGTTTGTATATTGCTTGTTTTTTGAGCCAATATTCTGGCACACGCTTGCAGCTGATAGTCTGTGCTGTTACTAAAGACTTGCGCCATTGAAAAAACATCAATAAAAAGGTCACTTGGGTATTGTGTATAACAATACGATTTTGCGTTAATGAGTAAATCTAGAACTGAGCGCCGGGATTGTTCGTCTGTGATAGTTTGGGCCAATGCTTTTGAAAAATCTTCAATTACAAGCATAAGGTCTTGAAGTTCCGATGCTTTTGTTATGATGTTGTTTTGTGCCGAAGCATATTCCATGATGGCTGCAATTTCTTGTGCCGAAAAGCTTGTATTTGAAAGCTTTTGTAATAAGGTTTTATAATCCCAGCCGGCTGCAGGCGTAAGACCTGGGCTTGCAACAATATAATCTGTGCAATCTTTTAGTTCGTAAAGATTTTCAAAGGCACTTCCAAAACAGGTGTCAAAACCTATTACACTTAGTGACTCATCCTTAAGGGCCAGCCCCAGTTCCTGTACACACATATACGAATGAGATTTGTCATCAATGGCAACTGCACGTGAAGAACAGGAACTAAACCTCCAGCCAGTGCCATGCCCCCACATAATAAGTGCATAGGAATTTGCTGTGTATGAACTTTTTGCAAATTCAATGAAAGTTTTAAGCACGGTATAGTTTCCCATATCAAGCTCTGTTTCTGTATTATCAGAAAGTCCAAGTGGAGGGCAGTTTATTCGTTTTGAAACAATGCTGCTTCCGTTCGAATTATCGTGAGTTATTTCAAAGAGTCTTGTGTCTGTCCAGTTTTCATTTGTTTCATCATAGCTTTCTGAACGGTCAAAAAGGACCAGAACATTCATGCGTGAAAAATCTGCCCGCTCCATAGCTTTAAGATTTCTGATAGCATAACTTTCAAGATCGTTGTCGGCAGCCATATATACTAACAGAGTTAATTCCTTTGGTTCTTCAATCTTTGTGTTGTCGAGCATAAGAGTCCGTTTTGGAACAGGGTACGCCATAAGATTGCAGCTGCAATTAATAATGCATTCAAAACCCGCAAGTAATGCAACTACACTAAATACCAGAATCATTTTATAAACCATTTTCATCTACGCTTCCTCCTTAAATGATTTTGCATAAACACCTGTCTTATCCTGCCAGCTGGTTCCGTCGTTGTATTCAATTTTGCTGATAAAAAAATTATCAATGCAAAGGGAATCTGTTTCCAGTTTGTATACATACTCATCAAGCGAAATGCAAAGATTTTTATTTTGTTTTTGTCCAATTAAGCAGGATGAAATTGAAGTCAAACCTCCTGCCCCAGAGAATGCAAGTTCGCCTGTCTGAGAGTCAAACACATTCATGCAGGTTTCAATGAATACAACTTCTTTTTCCGATTTGTTGTAAAAATCAAAGAACACCCCGCCAAGCGTGCATACATCATCCGGCCCTGCTATACGGTACACGGGTTTTGTGATTGCATAAGGCGGAGTTCCAACATCCCAAAGCTGCAAAAGGCAGCTTGAAAGTAATACTGCTGCTGCAATTTCGCAAAGCAAAAGCAGTGCTTTGAATTGTTTAGGCATGGGGCCTCCTTAGAAAAAATTTTGTATACATAGTAATTAAAAAATTTTTTCAAAAGAGGAAGTTTTTAGAGAAAAAAAATGAAAATTTTTAAAAAGATGGGGGATTTCCCCTAGAAAAACTGTCATTGTCGGGCATGACCCGACAATCTAATTATACTTTCCGGCCTGGGCGTTCCACATTTCGGCGTATTTACCGTTTTTAGCAAGCAGCTGCTTGTGGGTGCCTTCTTCTATAATCTGGCCTTCTTCAAGCATGATGATGCGGTCTGCGTCCCGTGTTGTAGAAAGTCGGTGCGAAATATAAAAGACTGTTTTGCCTTTTGCTGCTGTCTGCATTGCCTTGTTGAGTTCGTATTCTGCAATCGGGTCAAGCGCGCTCGAAGGCTCGTCCATTATGAGAATGTCTGCGTTTTTGTAGAAGGCACGCGAAATTGCAACCTTCTGACTTTCACCGCCGGAAAAATCT
>JAFZXA010000024.1 GCA_017617115.1 Treponema sp. | reverse complement strand
ATGGAAAAAAATAAGATAATTTGTTTTGCATGTAGTAAAAAAAATAATGAAAACAAACTGTTTGAAGATTGTAATATCTTTATATTTTCTATAATTTATGATGAAAATAATTAAACACATAACAAAGGTTCGTAGCCGACACGCGGTCAAGCCGCGTGCGGTACAACCAGTTGTTATGTGGACGCCCTCATTGGGGCGCATTTGGAGTAAAATATGAAAAAAATAATTTTAACTCTAATTGGATTGATAATTATTGGAATTGGCTCAATTTTTGCTGATACAATTGTTAAAAATGAATATGAACATATTGAAAGACCATACTATAAAAAATACAACGATGGCTGCATTGAACTTCGTGAAGTTTACGATGTTTCAACTAATATGCCTATGTGTTATATTTTATCTTTTGAATACGAAGATTCACAGAGTATCTTTCGAAGATCATTGCAGTATTTTACTGATGATTTCTATGGAAATTCAGAAATGGCGAAAGAAACAGCATTAAAATATGCTTCTGTTCTAGAAACATGTCATGCCCTTGAAGGTATGGATGATATAATTTTATCTTTCGATAATCAGAATACGTTAAAAAGTTGCCCAGCAACAAAAGAAAATGGGAAAACTGTCTATTTAAAATATGGCATAGTTCAAAAAAATTAATAAGTTGTACAATAGGAGTTTCTTATGAAAAAATATTTATTGTCTGTTTTTCTTATAACATCTCTATGTTTTTCTTTAAATGCAGAGATTGAGTGGAAAGATTCTAGTCAGTGTCTTGTAGAAACTTGGCAATTACAAAGGAGTACAAGCGACCCTGATGCTGAAATTAATGAAAGCGGAACTGGACTTTGGGAAGATATAGAAGAACTAAAAGAGTATTTAGGTATAACAAAAAATACAAACCTTGAAGAATTCCTAGAACGATTCATGATAAACTGTTCTTGGGAACCATTTTCTAAAACTACTAGTTTCACATACAAAGGATTTACAGTTCAAAAAATTAGTTATGGAGAAAGATGGGGTATAGGAATTACAATATATAAAAAAATGCCAAAAGGAACTTATACAGCAAAATACATGATTCCAGATAATATTATCACAACAGCTAGAGAATGGAGAAAACAATATCCTGATGCAGTTATGAACTTAGATGACCCTGAAAAATAAACACATAACATGCGCTTCAAATCCGACAAACCGGTCAAGCCGGTTTGCGGTTTAAGCGCGTAGTTATGTGGACGCCCGCATTGGGGCGCAAAAGGAGTAAAAAAATGAGATTAGATGGATTTGGATTATTTGTAGAAGACATGCCAAAAATGATTCGCTTTTATAGAGATATTCTTGGATTCGAAATAAAAGAATCTGAATCAGCTGGAAATGTATATTTGATAAAAGATGAAACCTTATTTATGCTTTATGGTAGAAATAATTTCGAAGGAATGACCAATAGAAAATATGAATATATTAAAGGATTAAACGGTCATGGAGAAATTGCATTGTATGTCGATACATTTGAAGAAGTTGATGAAAAATATAAGGAATTAGTTTCAAAAGGAGTTACATCCGTGCTGGAACCGACAACCGAACCATGGGGACAAAGAACCTGTTATATAGCAGATCCCGAAGGAAATCTCATCGAGATAGGTTCCTGGAATAAACCTTTCCGTTCCTGGTCGGACAAAGATATGTAATATGATAAGAACGCGGTCAAGCCGCGTTTTTTTTATTACCAAAATCGGTTACGAATTAAGAAAAGGTATTAAAAATCCAACAATTAATTTGACAATAAATATATTGTAGAATATACTATATTAAAGTTACAGGAGGTAACTGTTATGAACGCTATGAACACAGTAAATATCCTTGATTCTATAATTCCCATAAGCCTTTTTAATAAGGGCCAAGCTAATAAAATCTTTGCAGATGTTAAGAAATTTGGTACAAGAATTGTTGTGAAAAACAATGCACCGGAATGCATTCTGATGAGCCCGCAAAGCTATCAACAGATGATGGAAGAATATGAAAATGCTATTCTTGCTGCTGAGGCTGAAAAACGTTTGGCAAATAAAATAGAATATATATCTCATGAAGATGTAATGAGAGATTTTGGGATTGATTCTTCTGACTTAGATGATGTTGAAGTTAATCTGGAGTAGCGATGGCTTGGGAAATAAAATATCATCCACTTGCAAAAGAAGAGCTTGCAAAACTTGATGGTTCTATACGTAAAATTGTTTTAAAAGGTATTATCAAAGTTTCAGCAAATCCTAAACCTCAGAGCGAAGGCGGATATGGAAAGCCTTTGGGAAATAAAGGCGGAAACAATTTGTCTGGACTTCTGAAGATAAAATACAGAGATATAGGCATCAGAGTAGTTTATAAACTTTTAGAAAATGAAAAAACTCACGAGATGTATATACTGGTTATTTCAGCAAGGGCTGATAACGAAGTTTACGATTTAGCTGGTAAGAGAAAATAACACATAACATGCGCTTCAAATCAGACGGCAAGTCAAGCCCGCCACCGTTTAAGCGCGTAGTTAGGTTGATGGCGCACTGCACAAAATGGAAAGATAAATAAACAATGGATTTAAATTTTAGAATAGCGACTATACAAGATTTAGAAAATTTATCAATTCTTAACAAAAAATTACGAGAAGATGAAAGAATTGATAATGAAATGTCTGATAATGAAATCACAAAAAGAATGGAATCGTTCCTAACAGGCAAAACATATAAAGTTCATATTTTAGAAAATGAAGGAAAGAATATCATAGGCTATTGTGTTCTGGATGTAACACGAGAACCAATGTATTTGCGCCAGCTTTTCGTAAAAAAGATTTATAGAAATCATGGATATGGAAAGACAATTCTGGAAAAAATAATGGATGAATATAATCTGAATACAATTGATTTAGAAGTAATGGAATGGAACGAAAGTGCAATAAAATTTTATGAACACGAAGGTTTTAAGCGTAGATACATCGGAATGAGATTAAAAAAAGAGCTTTTATAGTTATTTACTTGCCTTATCAGTCTTTATATAGTATCATAAATAGACTGGAGAAAAAAATGATAACTAACGTTCAAGAATGTATTAAGCCTATTTCATATGTAAAAACAAATGCCGCCGATATGATGAATTTTGTAAATGACAGAAAAGAACCCCTGATCATCACACAAAACGGTGAATCAAGAGCTGTATTAATAGATGTGGAATCATACCAGGAAATGAAGAATGCATTCAATTTGTTAAAAATCATTCAAATATCTGAAAAATCAATACAAAATGGTGAATGCAAACCAGCTTCTGAAGTCTTTGCAAATTTAAAAAGGAAATATAATTGTGGAAAATGAAATAAAGGAAGTTGAAGTTTCTCCTTTTGCTCAAGATGATTTGAATGAAATAATAGAATATTATTCTTCGTATTCACAAGATTATATTGAGACCACAATTTCAGAATTTGAAGAAAATGTAATGTCTTTACAACAACATCCCAGAAGTGGAAGAATTATTCCTGAACTTGAAAAACAAGGTATTACACAATATAGAGAATTGATACAAGGTTATTATAGAATTGTATATAAAATTTCTAAGGATAAAGTAATAATTCTTACTGTTATTGATGGAAGAAGAAATTTTGAAGAAGTAATTATTGAGAAGCTTTCTCGATATTTATAAAAACACACCCTAACATGTGCTTCAGATCGGATGTCGGGTCAAGTCCGTAAAAAAGAAACCAGCTATGTCTATCTTGTCTGTTTTTTATTTGACAAATGTAAATACTTGTGTATATACTTTAATTGAAATAAGGAGGTACACTATGTTTGCAGCAAAAGTATTCACAAGTGGAAACAGCCAGGCCGTAAGGATTCCAAAGGAATATCATATTGATTATTCCGAAATGTTCATAAAGAAAATTGGAACAACAATAATTCTTTATCCTCAGAGTCGTCCTTGGGAAAATCTTAAGAGAAGCCTTTCGGAATTTACAGATGATTTTATGACAGAAGGCAGAAATCAACCAAAACTTGAAACAAGGGAAGAATTCTAATGTATCTTTTGGACACAAATATTTGTATTTTCCTGATAAAAAATAAGTTTCCGAATCTCACAAAGAAAATTCTCTCATCTAATAGCGATGATTTGTTTTTATCATCTGTTTCAATTGCGGAAATGGAGTATGGAGCTTCAAAAAGTCAGAACATAGAAAAAAATCGTCAGGCATTATTGGATTTCTGTACAGACTTCAACAACATACTTGATTTTACTACAGAAGATACAGAAGCCTACGGTTTAATAAGGGCATATCTTGAAAAAGAAGGGAAAGTAATCGGTCCTTACGATATGCAAATTGCAGCACAGGCGATGACAAGAAATCTTACAGTTGTTACAAATAATTACGATGAGTTTGTCCGTATTCCTTGGATAAAAGTAGAGGATTGGACAAAAGAATAACACACCCTAACATGCACTTCAAATCCGACAAAAGGAGTTAATATGGACACAAAAAATGTAACAAAAATTACAGGAAGAATCTGGTTTTCGGCTGTTTTCTTTGGGTTGATCGGGCAGATTGCCTGGATAGTCGAGAACATGTACTTTGCAACTTTTGCTCAGGATGTTTTTGCAAATTCTGGGCGCAGCGACATGTCTTACATGGTAACTACCTGGATGGTAATTCTTTCGGCACTTGCTGCAACCCTTACAACTATTTTTGCAGGCACCTGGTCGGACCGTGTTGGAAAGCGAAAGCCTTTTATTTCAATCGGTTATATTTTCTGGGGCTTTACAATTATGCTTTTTGCATTTTTGCCAATGAAAGCAACCGCTTCAAAGCTAGGCCTTATTGCATTCTTAATAGTTCTTTTTGATTGTATCATGACTTTTGCTGGTTCAACATCAAACGATGCTGCTTTTAATGCCTGGGTCACAGACAATACCGATGATACAAACCGAGGTAAAATAAACGGCATACTTTCAATTTTGCCTGTAATTGCCGTAGTAATTGTTTTTGTAGGGCTTGGAAGTTTTTACAATTCCAAAAACGAAAGCAATGCACCTTTCTTTATCATCATTGGTGCAATTCCTCTTGTAGCAGGTTTACTTGCACTTTTCATTTTAAAGGACGCAGCCAACGTAAAGGTTAATAAATCAGAATCGCTTTTTCAGGATATTTCTTACGGCTTTAAGTTGCAGACTGTAAAAGAAAATAAGATGCTTTACATAACTTTATCTGGCCTTTGTCTGATTGGAATTGCCCAGCAGACTTTCTTTTCTTACCTTATCAACTTTTTGATTAAGACTTTAGGACTTGGCGACGGATTTGTAATTCCAATGGCAGTTATTATTGTTGGTTCAGCAGTGCTTACCGGTATTTTTGGATTTCAGTTTGATAAAAAAGGAAGACGCGGATTTTACATTCCACTTTTGATTATGGCAATTCTAGGCATTCTTTGTTTTTACTTTTTACAGTTCCTTTCCGGAACAGTAAGGACAGTTGTTTTGTACGCTGGCGGAATTGTGATGATGGGAGGCATTCTTTCTTTGCTTGGAGCCTTTAATGCAAACTTCCAGGATAACATTCCCGAAGGCTGTGAAGGAAGACTTCAGGGTGTAAGAATGTGTTTTTCTGTTTTAATTCCAATGATTATAGGACCAATTATTTCTTTGATTCTTGGAATGGATGCTATGGGTATGAACGGGGAAGATTTTATTCCGCCTTACAGTCTTTTTATGGCAGCAGCAATTGTAGCTTTACTGGCCTTTATTCCAATTATTACAATCAGAAAAGATAAAAATTAATTTTTTGCAGGTGGAAAAATGAACGACTGGAATATTTATCCGCGCCCTTCTTTAAAACGAAATGGAAATTATAAAATTCTAAATGACGGATGGACTTTGAATAATCTTCCGGTAAAGCTTCCTTTTCCACCTGAATCAAAACTCGCCGAATATGAAGGAAAAATCACACAGGTTTATACTTACCAAAAAAAGTTAGAGCTTCCACAAGAGGCTGTAAAATGTCTTAAGAGCAATGGAAAACTGATGCTCTACTTTGGAGCGGTAGACCAGGTTTGTTCTGTTTATGCAAATGACGAGCTTGTAGGACATTCGGAGCTTGGTTATTTTACCTTGACCTGTGATATTACAAAACAGGCCAATGAAGCAATTGCAAATAATGACCCGGCGATTTTGATTAGACTTGAAGGCGAGGATTTTCTGGATCATTCAAAACCTTATGGAAAGCAACGCACCGACCGTGGCGGCATGTGGTATACGCCGATCAGCGGTGTATGGCAAACTGTCTGGATGGAATGGCTTCCGGAATCATACATTTCAAAAATTAATTATGATGTAAAAGAAAGCCTTGTTACTTTTAAACTTTGCTTTAATGAAGAAGAAAATGATTCAGAAAAAACAGTAAAAGCAACATTAAAAACTGTAGAAGGCGATTACAACTTTTTGATTAAGGGCAACGACTACAGCCTTGATTTATCAAGCATAGAAATTGCAGGTAAAAAACATGAGCCGCAATACTGGACTGCAGAAAATCCTTATTTATATGAGCTTGAACTTGATTACAACGGAGACAAGGTAGAAACATATTTTGCTTTACGAACCGTCAGCATAGAAAAAGTTGATGGCGTACAGCGCATTTGTGTCAATCATAAACCGGTATTCTTAAACGGAGTTCTGGACCAGGGATATTTTGAAGATGGCATTTTTACACCGGAAAGTCCTGAAGAATACAAAAAAGATATTTTAAGGATGAAGGAACTTGGCTTTAATACACTTAGAAAGCACATAAAAGTTGAACCCGAAATCTTTTATTATTTATGCGACAGTCTTGGCATTTATGTAATTCAGGATATGGTTAATAACGGCCCTTACAATTTTCTGGTTGATACAGCACTTGCAACTGTGGGCTTAAAAAAGAATGACAAAAATCGTTATGACGAAAATCAAAAAGAATGGTTTAAACTAAGTGCTTTTGAAACTCAGAACTTTTTACACAACCACCCTTCGATAATTGCATACACAGTTTTTAATGAAGGCTGGGGCCAGACCGACAGTGACGAAATTGGAGACCTGCTCAAAGAACGAGATCCTTCAAGAATATATGATTATACTTCGGGTTGGTTTAAGCAGCAACATTCCGATGTTGACAGTGTGCATATATACTTCAGGACAAAAAAACTCAAGCAGGAACTTAAGCCGTTGCTGCTTTCAGAGTTTGGCGGTTTTAGCCGTGCGGTAGAAGGGCATATCTGGAATCCAAAAAAATCCTACGGTTATGGAAAATGTAAGGATGAAAAAGAACTTACAGACCGCATTATAGAAACTTATAAAAAAATGGTTTTACCCGCTATTCCTCTTGGTCTTTGTGCTGCAATCTACACTCAACTTTCTGATGTTGAAGATGAAATCAACGGGTTCTACACGTATGACCGTAAGATTTGTAAAGTAGATAAAAATAGAATTGCTGAGTTTATGCTAAAGGAGCTGAAAACATGTTAGAAAAACAAAAATCACTAAACATCAAACACATCGACGTTGAAGAGCCGTCTATTAAAAAACGAAACTTGTGGTACTACCCGCTTGGAACTGTGGGACGCGACATGATTTACACAATGGTCACAAGCTTTCTCTACCTTTATGTTCTGTACACAAAGGAACTCACCGACGCGCAGATTGTGGCAATTACTATGATTATGGTAGCCGCCCGGGTTTTTGATGCTTTTAATGATCCGATTATGGGAAACATTATTGAGCGAACCAGAACCAAGTGGGGTAAGTTTAAGCCCTGGCTGCTTGCGGGTTCGCTTTCCACTTCTATTGTTGTTTTTCTGGCATTCAATACAAAACTCACCGGCTGGTCGTTTGTTACTTTCTTTGGCGTGATTTACCTTATGTACAGCATCACTTATACAATGAATGATATTCCTTACTGGGGCATGGTTCCTGCAATCTCGCGAACAAGCAATTCCCGAAACCAGATTACTGCGCGTGCCACTTTGTTTGCCGGTATTGGCGGAACTCTTGCAGGACTTATGATTCCAATGTTTACTGCAGGCGCCCTCCAGATTGGAGGAAATGCTTCTACTGCTTATGGAATAATCGCGCTGATTGTTGCAATACTTTCGCCGCTTTTTGCAAGCTTCACAATGCTTGGTGTAAAAGAAAATCGTGACGACATGGAAAAGCCTGCCGACAAAATTTCGTTCAAGCTTATTGTAGAAACCATTTTTGGCAATGACCAGCTTAGATGGATGGTTTTGATTTTCCTGCTTCATCAGATTGCAAACGATCTTATCATAGGCGGAATTGGCGCAAACTATGTGTACTTCCGTTATGGTTATGAAGGTGGACTATATTCACTTTTTACAACTGTAGGTATGAGTGCCACGGCTTTCCTTATGATTTTCTATCCTGCAATTTCAAGAAAAATGAGCCGCAAGACCTTTATGAAAATTCTTTTATATGTTGCTGCTGTTGGTAGTGTACTCATGCTTATTTCCGGACTCGTTATGCCAGCTAACATGGCTGCCTTCTGGACGCTGACAATCGGTTATATGCTGCTTGCGTTTGGCTTGTACGGCTACCACCTTGTTTTGATGATTTCGATTTTTAATACAGTTGAATACAACGAGTATAAAACAGGCAGCCGCCGCGAAGGAATTATTACTTCAATCAGACCTTTTATTACAAAACTTGCCGGAGCTTTAGTTGTAGTTATCACTTCTTTCTGCTACCTGATTTTCCGTGTAACTGATTTTACAAACAAAATTGCAAACCTTGAACAGGCCGCAAACCAGAACCTCATAACCACAGAATTAAAGAATGCCCAGATTGCCGATTTAATTCAAAACGTTGGAAAAGGTCAGTCTGTTGGCATGCTGCTCTTTATGGTTTTTGTACCTTTTGTTCTTCTTCTGATTTCTTATCTTTTGTACAAGCGCTTTTACAAGCTGGATGAAGAAAAATATTCGGAAATCTTGAGCGAACTCGAAGCCAAGAATAAAACCGAATAGGTATCAAGCGGAGACAAATTATGGGAATTACAAAACTTGCAATAAAGTTCGCAGCTCCCTTTCCAAAGGTTCAGAGCTTTGACCGTTACCTTTTTGTAGGGCCCCACCCCGATGATATTGAAATTGGTGCTGGTGCTACAGTTGCGGCACTGGCAACACAAGGCAAGAGCATTTGTTTTTTAATTTGCACAGACGGACGTTATGGAACTGTGAATTTGAAAGAGGAAGTTTCGGAAGAAGAACTTATTGCAACTCGCAAGGATGAAGCCCTTCGTTCAGCGGCAGCTCTTGGAGTTAAAGACGTGCGTTTTCTTGAACTATCTGACGGCGGGTTTTATAACAATGACGAGTTGCTGCGGGGCATTGCCGGTGTAATTTCTGACTTTCAGCCGGATGTTATTTTTGCACCAGACCCTTCCCCTGCTTCAGAATGCCACATAGACCATTTAAATGTTGGAAAAGCCGTGCGCACTCTTGCAGTAAATGCAGCAAACCCGGGTATTATGAAAAAGCTTGAAGCAGCCCCATGCCCTCTTAAAGCCGTAGCCTTTTACATGACCGCAAAACCAAATGTATTTATGAAAACTACCGGCTTTGTAAAAAAACAACTTGCAGCAATTTTTGAAAACCACTTAAGCCAGTACCCTGCAGGCTGCCCTGACCGAAAGTCAATAGAACTTTACCTAAAACTCCGTGCCCGGGATTTTGGCATGCGATCCTTCCACATAACTGCAGAAGGATTCCGCATACTTGGTACAACCCACATGCATTGTCTGCCTGAGGCGGAATTATAACTATTTCTTCTTTTTCTTCTGCTGCTTTTCTATTTTCTCTCTGAGGGCAGTTGTCATGCTGTAATTATCAAGCATTTCTTCAAAAACCCAGCCTTTCACTGTTGGATCGTAATAAATTGTACTGTACTCTTTATCGCCAAAAACTGTATCGGTCCATAAATCAGGCACAAACTTATCGGCAGATATAATTTCGTTGTTGCATCTTATATAAAGAGGGAGCCCTTTTACTGTAACGCCCTTCTTAAGCTGCAGTTTATGTCCATCTGGTCCTGTTGCAGTTAGGGAAGCTCCCGATTGAACAGTAATTGATTTTTCGATTTTTGAACCCCAGTAATCTGGAATTGACTTAAGAACAACCTTGGCTTTGTTTTTTACAGTGAGCGAATTGCATGCAAATTCCATCACCTGTGTACCAGACTTTGTAAATACAATATCGTAATCTTCATAAAGGTTTTCATTAAAAGGATTCATAAAACGAATTTCATTTCTGGTAACCCAGCCTTTCAATTCCGTGCTGTAACTGAATTCCATTTCTTTGACTATCTCTATAAGATTAGCATCTCCGCTTTCCCAAACCTCATCAAGTGTTATAGGAATCTTTCTTGTAAACATCAGATTATCAGAAACACGAACCTTGTAATATAAATCTACGCCTTCTATATGCGAACCCTTTTCAAACTTAAGATAACCGGCATTGTCGCGCACGGCAATAAATGAAGCGCCCGGTTCTACAATGATGCTTCCTTGTACTAAGGCATCAGTCATTGTAAAGGTTGTGCCTTTTGCAACCCTCAGAGTATCTCCTGCTTTTATAACATTACCCTGAGTTGTTACTTTATGATCCTCTTCATAGGTATCTTTTAAATACATGGTTAAATCTTCATTAAAAGGATTTTGAATGTGGCTTGCACCTGTAGCAACCCAGCCTTGTAATTCAGAACTGTAACAAAATTCAATGGTACAAACCCATTCTATAACCTCATCGTTTCCACAGGCCCAAATCTCATCCAGAGTCATTGGAATCTTTCTGATAATCTCATCAGACCCAGAAATACGCATCTTGTAGTACAAATCTACGCCTTCTATATGAGAGCCCCGTTTAAACACCAGATAACCAGCTCCATCTTTTTCTGCAATAAACTTAGCGCCTTTTTCGACAATAATCTTTCCGTCTACAATAGCATCTGACATTATGTAGGTTGCGCCACTCTTAACCCGAACAACCGATTCTTCAGAAATTCTATTAAATTCGGTTTGTACCTTATAGTCCTTATCATAGGTGCCGTTTAATTCAGCAGCTGCCAGTCCCGACATTCCAACAAAGAGAAAAACCAAAATAAGAAAATGTTTGTTATTCATCATAATTACGATTATACTACATGTAGTCAAAATTGTGAAATTTAATATCCGCGCTGCGCTCGCAATCCTATGATTTAGTCAATCAAGTAACCAGAAAAAGTTACTCCAGTCCTAAATTTTCTTAGCCAGCAACAGCAAATTCCATAGCTTGTTCCACGAGTTTCTCTGTCTGTGTAACTCGTGGAATATAAGGCCTT
>JAFZXA010000144.1 GCA_017617115.1 Treponema sp. | reverse complement strand
TTAATGCGGTATACGTCGTGAATATCGCGGGCAGCATGGAACTGTGGCATGAACAAAGCATCGCCGTTCCAGAATTCAGTTTCTACAAGCGGACCATCAAACTCCTGGAAACCAAGAGAACAAAGCTTGTCTTTTACACTTTCAAGGAACTGAACATAAGGATTTGTGCGTCCCGGAATAATACGTGCAGGTGGAACAGCAATGTTATAACCACGGAAAGTTCCGTTTTTCCAGTCGCCTGTTGCAAGCATTTTTGGAGTAATTTCACCAATTTCGTTACCAGTAACACCGGCTGCTTTAAGGGCATCGCGAACAGCTTCAAAACCAGACTGCAATTTGTAGAATACAGTTTCGCGTTCAATCATCTTGAATGGAGCGTCTGCAGCACCACGTTTTTTGGCAAGACCGTTCATTACTTCAATTTCAGCACCTGTCAAATCATCCTTGTTCAAAAGTCCGTCGGCAGCGTCGCAGGCCTTTTTAATGAGCCCGGAAGTCAAAGTAATACGTTCAGGCAAGGCAGCTCCGGTATATTCAACCTTCTTTTCTGCATTCATCTTAAGAACGCCTTCCTTTACAAGCGGACCAAAAGCAGAACCTACGTCCTTCTGCTCAAGACCAATTCCTGCTGCAATTTCCGGCATAAGGTGTGGACCTTCGTTCTTCAAAAAGTTCACCATGCGTTCTTCTACAGTGCCAGTTTTAGCCATTGCGCGGCCATAGTCTGTAATTTCAAAATATGTATGTGGAGTACGGCGGATTTCTTTAAGAAGTTCCTTTCCGCTGAGCCATGAGAAAGCCTGATTTGCATGACCTTCCTTGTAGTCCAGCTCCTTCTGAAGTTTTTCTGAAGTAAGTTCATCCTGTCCCGAATACTTGAGCAATACCTTAATTTCGAGCGGATGCAGATTTTTGATGATGTTTTTAACGTCCATTTTGATTGTCCTATAAAAAATAAAGCCGGCGCGAAATCATTCACACCGGCTTTTATTTTACAATATTTTAAAGAAAATAAGAAGTATTAGCGGTAAAATTTTACGTATGAACTGTACTGTGCCTTGCGGCGTCCTTTGTCGTCCTTAAAGTACTTTTCTTTGTCATCTTTAAGATAGCGGTAAAGATTGTACTTATGCTCAACACGGAAATCTTCAAGACATTCAAGAACAGCATTCATTGCCTGTCCGCGGTCATAAGTTACATACATACATTCATAATAAATGCGAACTTCATCATACATCGGTGAATATTCAATCTTTACACTGCCTGTTGAATCGGTTGTGTGAAAATCCTTTGGTATGATAACTTCTGTCTTTGTCTTATTAGCTTCAAAGTTTTCTGCGTCTCCGTAATCTTCGTTAGAGCCTCTTCCTGTAATTCCCTGTGCAAAAAGACATGCTCCAAGCAGCAAAACTGCTGTAAATGTAAATATCTTCTTCATATTAGCCTCCTGCTATTTTCAGAACTGCGTGTACTCTTCTATTGTACCCCATTCTAGAAAAAAATCAAGATTTATTACGTATCGTCCTGAATCAATTCCTAAAAGAGGAGTTTTTCTGAGCAGCACGGAGCCTGTAATTTCCTTTGGTTTATTTTTTACGAGATTCCTGTAATAGTCACGAACCGCGTTTTTTACCGCATCCTGGGCGGCCTCCTTAATTCCTTCAAAACCCTTGCTTAAATCGCCGTAACCACGCCCCTGAATTGTAGGATTTTGAATAGAAGACCACAAATTATAAATCTGCACCTGATGATCTGTGCGCGTAAAGTCTACCCAGCAGTTAAAACGGTTGTTTTCAATCCATACTGATGAATATTCTATAGTTCCGCCATCGTTTTTCTGCCCGTCCGACAGTTTTTGAACAGGTACAATTTCAAAATATTCCTCTACTCCGCGTGTTTTATCGGAAGGAACATAAGTAAACCGCCAGCCGTAAACAAGTCCTTCAATTAAAAAAGGAACAGTTTCTTTTATTCTGGCTATCGGATAGCTGAACTCTTCTGCGCCAACATCATCTACAGCAGCTTGAGTTCCCGGGTATGCGTCAACTTCGGCCCAAATGGGGAATCTTATATGACGGACAATTGACGGAGTTTGTGCAAAAAGCGAGCCTCCTGAACCAAGCGCCCCGCAACAAAAAATCAGAGTAAAAACTAAAAATATCCTTAATCTTTGTAAGTGTTTTTCCATATTTTTAACGGATTCACTCCCATTCTAATTATAAAATAAAGCAGGGCTATCAAAAATCCAAACAAATGCGTAAAATGCGCAACGTTGGATGTACTGAAAAAGCCGCTTACAATTTCTATAATCGCAAAAATCAGTACCATAACCGGTGCCGGTATTGGAATTACCCACCACAAATAAATTATTGAACGCGGATAACACACTGCATACGCAAAAAGCACGGCATAAACAGCTCCACTGGCGCCAAGCAAAAATACACCGTAGCTTCCGGTAAAATAATAAAGAACAAAAGAAAGAACTGCGCTAAGAATACCTGTTGTAAAATAAAACAGAATAAATTCCTTAGAGCCAATTGCCCTTTCTACTCCAACTCCAAAGAAAAAGAGTCCAAGCATATTAAGAAGCAAATGCCTTGCCCCGCCGTGCACAAACATATAAGTCACAAACTGCCAGAACATCTTGTATCTAATTACATAAACAACGTTCATCGACAAATAGTACACTAAATCGGGGATAAATTTGCACAAAAAATAAACAATTGCGTTTATTAAAATTAAACAAAAGGTGACATGAAAATATGCATAATTAAACGGACGGCGAAAAAACGGAGGATTATTCATTATTCGTTTTCGTCTTTGAGCTTATGAACAGCAGGATCAAAGAAGGTTATTTGATTTCGACCATTATTTTTTGACATATAAAGACCAGAGTCTGCCTGGTTTACAAAATCATTTGGAAGCTCTACCGGATTAGTTTTTTTATCAAATACCGAAACTCCACCCGAAACTGTTACATGAAGATGCTGATCATTGTAAACAAAATCATAATCTTCAATCTTCTTGCGAATTCGTTCGGCAACCTTCATTGCTTCTTCTTTTTTACCTTTTCGCAAAAGAACTGTAAATTCTTCACCACCGTAGCGGCTTGCAATATCTGTTTCGCGCAGGCTTGATTTGATTATATTTGCTACAGAGATTAATACAAAGTCTCCGCATTCGTGTCCGTAGGTATCGTTGAACTTTTTGAAAAAGTCAATGTCGAACATAAGAACGGCAATGTTTTCTTCTGTTTCAAACGCTTTGTCTATTGCTTCTGTTAACTGATTAAAGAAGAAATACTTTAAGCGCAGGTGGGTCATCATGTCGGTAGAAGACATTTCGAGCAGCGATGCGTTGTTAATTGCAACAGTAGCGAGCGATGCAATTGACATAATCATATTCTGTTCGTATTCGGTATAAGTTGTTTCTTCTTCAATGGCAATGCGTTCCTGCAAAATAAGAATACCACTAAGGTGATTTGTTTTTTCTACAAGCGGAACAATGAGCGTTGGAGAAAGGCTTTCTAAAGTTTTAAGATCTTTGTCGTCGCCAATAAATTCTTTAAGATATGCAACTGTAACCGGTTTATTAAATGCCAGCAGCTTAGAAGCAACAGGTGAATTTACCGGAATAGAAATCTTTTTTTCTTTTTTATCTGCCTTTGCTGTTTCAAGATTAAATACATCGTTTGAAATAGCATCGCGTACAAAAATTTCGGCACCAAGAACATGCATCTGAGCCATACAAATATAAACAATAGATTCCAAAAGATTGCTAAAGTCTAAAGTTGAACAGAAGGATTTTGCAATATCGAGCAGCTGCTCCAGGTCGTAAATGCGCTTTTCGTAATAAGTTGACTGCTCAAGAATTTCTTTGTCCTTGGCTAAATCAAAAGGCTTGCGTTCCTGCTTTTCATTTTGAGAATTTATTTTGTTTACAATGGCATCAAAATCCATTTACTGAACATCTCCACTATTAATAATAACATAGTTTTTCATAATTTCAAAAAATATTTTCCAATCTGGGTGCTGAATTTCCAAATTATTCGTATTTTCTTTGTTTCTAGACGAAATCATAAGCACTTTTACGTTAGAAATGATTTCGCTCGAAGGTTTTTTTGCATCGGCAAGAAGTTCTGCCAGATATTTATAAAGCGCGTGCAAGGTTGAAGTAGTTTTTTGCAAAAGCTCGTGTGCTTCGTTGTTTGTTGTTAAAACCATTTTTTCAAGCTTTCGGTAAAAATCCTTGTCCTTGTGGCTGTCATGAACATAGCTTTGCATTACGGCAATACTGTTTCGCTGGTCATTGCCAAAGGAATCTTCAAATTCCTGAAGCTTTGAACTTGCATTAATGGCGGCATAAACTGTTGTAGAAAAATCAGATTTATAAGCAGGGTTATTAAAAAATCCTTCAATTACAAGGTCATTCAAAAGTCCCTTTATACCTTCGGTAAGATAGATGCGCAAAAATGTTTTAAGGATACGCATTGGCAAAATCCACTGGAACTGAAGCGAAATTGTTGGCTGCAGCATGATATTTGATTCTGCGTTGTAGCCGAACAAAGTATCGAGCGACTGATTTTTGAAAAGTGCCGAAACTTCACTCGAAATCTGCTCATCCTGCATTTCCGATTTTATTCTTTGTTCATCGGCATCGAATTTTTCCTGGAAAATTGTAGCAAATTCCTGTCGCGGAGAACCTGTATACTGCGCAACATCCGGTTCATACATAACATCCTGCTTTGCCATGCGAACAAGTGCTTTAAGACGGTCAACTGTCAAAACTTTGCTGATTACATAATTGATTTTTTTGAGCGCAGAAAGATAAACATCACTTTCGGCGTTTGAAAGAACTGTTCCTTTTTTAAGCTGCGCAATTGCTATAACCTGGTCCGCTGTAGAAGTAGTAATTTTCATTCCTGAAATCTGATAGTAAAGATCTTCAAGAAGATTTATAGCCTTTGAAATTGGAATTTCTGTATAATTTGGTTTATAGGAAAAATCTGCCGGTCTGAAATTAAGGTCAAAAATCTGAAGAAGCGGAACAAACATAATGTGGCAAAAATCTACAAGCTGACGCAGTGAAAGAATGTCTTTATCTACACGACGGAAATTTTCGGAATTAAGCTCTTTTATAACTTTTTCACACTGAGTACGCTGATGAATATATATTCTGTCCTGATTTTGCAGTTCGTTCATTATCTCTTCTTTTCGGGAATCGAACGAAAGACTTTCTATAATACCGCGATACTCGTTTGAATAGCCGGTGAGGATAAGCTGTGCTTCAAAACGATGCTGGCGTGGAATATCACTTGAACTAACTGTAACGCTAAAAAGGTCATCTAAAACCTTTGTGTTTTTATAAAGACTGTAAATTGCTTCGGCAAAGTTTGGCTGAAGGTTTCCGTTTTTGTAAATTACCGGTTGATATTCGCGCAATTCTGCATCGAGCTTTTTAAGCTGCTGCTTTTTTTGAACTTCTGGAGAGGATCGTTTGAATATTGATTCCAAAAAATCGGAAATTGTCTGTATAAAACTCATTTTTTATAACACGTAGTTCTTTTAATTATAACATGTATTACGATTTAGAACAACCTTACTTCAACAAGCTCAGCAACCGCTTCAAAGGAGTGTCGAAGGAAAAAAGAATTTGACGGTAGCGAAATACTGTGTTATTCTATAGTTAATAGTTGTTAAAAAACAATCGTAGTACAAATCTTAGGAAGTAAAGCCATGAAGTTTTTTGATACTCATGCCCACATCGGGCTTATATACGATGACCCTATTGAACAATTACGCGTTATACAAAAAGCCAAGCAGGCTGGAGTTGCACGTATTGTCAGCATTAATAACAGCCTTATGGATTTTCCAAAGGTATATAATTCTCTTAAATCAGTTCCTGGACTGTATCATGCAGTTGGCGTTGCTCCGTCTGAAGTAACAAACCCGGGACCAGATTACGCTGCAACAATTGAAAAATATCTTGAATTGCCTAACGTTGTTGCTGTTGGCGAAACAGGTCTGGACTATTACAAGCAGTTTGGCGACAAGAGATCTCAGATTGAACTTTTTATTACCCAGCTTGAAATTGCACAAAAGCATGATTTGCCTGTAATTATTCATAACCGTGACGCAGGTCGTGATGTTTATGATGTTTTAACCGAACGTATGCCAGATTCTGGTGCCATTTTGCATTGTTATTCCGAAGATGCTGAATATGCGCAGAAATGTCTTGATAAAAATATATGGTTCAGCTTTGCAGGAAACTTAACTTATCGTAATGCACGCAATTTGCATGAAACTGTTTTGAATATTCCTGTAGACCGCATTCTTATAGAAACAGAAAGTCCGTTTATGATTCCGGCTGAATACCGCGAAAAAAAGCGCACAATGCCGGCATACCTTCCTTCTACAGCAAATTTCCTTGCCGAAATGCTTGATATGGACCTGGAAGCTCTAAGCGAACAGCTCTGGAAAAACAGCTGCAAGGCATTTAAGCTGCCGGAATGACATTATATCATCCTGTTTCAATCGGAAACATCCAGCTAAAAGGAAATCTCTTTCTCGCACCCGTAGCAGGCTACAGCGACGCCGCATTCCGTTCTGTGTGCATAGAAAACGGAGCCTGTTTTACCTATACCGAAATGGTTAGTGCCGAAGCTTTAGTACGCAAAAACCTTAAAACCGAAATTTTAATGCGCCGTGCCTGCAACGAAAATGCCTACGCCGTTCAGATTTTTGGTGGAGAGCCAGAAGTTATGGCACAGGCTGCCCAGATTGTTCTTGAAAAGACTCATTGTGAATGTATAGATATAAATTGCGGATGCCCGGTTCCTAAAATTGTTAAAACTGGAGCGGGTTCCGCACTAACAAGAGACCCGGACAGGTTGTTTAAGGTTGTAGAGGCAGTGGTAGGGGCCTGTAAGTCCGCGGTTCCTGTCACAGTAAAAATCCGCTCGGGCTGGGAACAAAAGCTCATAACCTGGCCGGAAGCAGCGCAGGCAGCACTCGATGCCGGTGCCAGCGCCATAACCATACACCCACGAACCAAAGCTCAGGGCTACGAAGGTCATTCCGACTGGAACATTATGCGCCGGCTTGTAGAAATGGTGAACGGCCGGGTTCCTGTTTTTGGCAGCGGAGACCTTTTTAAGCCCGAAGATGCCCGCAAAATGCTTGAAGAAACCGGTGTAGATGCCGTTATGTTTGCACGTGGAGCCATGGGAAATCCTTTTATTTTCCGCGACACAACTTCACTGCTTACAACAGGAGCTTATGAACCGGTTCCTGCCCAAATAAGAATCCAAACAGGCTTTGCAGAGCTTGAACGACTTGCTGCAGAAACAAACGAACAACACGCCTGCCTCGAAATGCGTAAACGTTTTCACGCTTACTCAAAGGGAATTCCAAACGGAGGACCACTTCGTAACGCAATTGTCCACGCCGCAACAATCGAAGATTATCACAAGATTTTTGATGGAATCTTATCGTGAAATATGCTATAATAGAAGATACACGGAAGGAGAAAAATCTTGACTTATTCAGCATTCGGTTTGCTGGCGGTATTAATTCATCTCATTGTTAATTATGATATATTTCATAAAAGAATTGGAAGTTCATTCCCTGCTGTAAAACAATACCGGCTCTTTTTAATTTGTGTTATTTTTTATCACATTACCGATGCTCTTTGGGGATTTTTCTACGAGCAACACCTTTCTACCCTTCTTTTTATTAATACAACTGTTTATTTCTTTGCTATGGCTCTTACAGTTCTGTTCTGGACTTCTTTTGTCGTTCAATATCTGGAAGAAAAAAGCTTCTTTTGTACAGCAATAAATTATATTGGAAAACTATTCTTTATTTTTCAAATATCAACTGTAGGTGCAAATGTTTTTGTACCTCTTGTTTTTAAAATTGACTCAACAGGCGAATATTATCCGGGTATTATGCGATACGCCCTGTTTATTCTGCAAATAGCTCTTTTATTAAATGCATCAATTTATTCTTTTGTTATAACAGCGAAATCAAAGGGTTCCAAAAAACGAAGACATCTTACTATAGGCTTATTCGGAATTGCTATGATTCTTGCAATTACAGCACAGATTTTTTATACATTCCTCCCGCTATATTCAATCGGTTATCTGGTTGGATGTTGTGTTCTTCACACCTTTGTTGTTGAAGATGAACGTGCCGAAAACATCAGTGCCTTAAAAGCATCTTTGAATCGCGAAGCTATCCAGATAGAAGAGCTTGGTGCTACAAGAACCATGGCATACACAGACCCTCTTACCGGAGTAAAAAGTAAACGCGCCTATCTTGATGTTAGAAAACAGTTCGAGCAGAAAATTGCTTCTAATACCATCAAAGAATTTGCAATTGCTGTTTTTGATGTAAACGACCTTAAAGTTGTAAACGATAATCTTGGTCATGATGTTGGAGATCAGCATATTATTGGAGCATGTTCCCTTATTTGTACAATTCTAAAACACAGTCCTGTTTTCCGAATTGGTGGTGATGAATTTGTTGCTATTCTTGAAGGAGCAGATTTTGAAGAACGCCGCTCATTGATTTCTGATTTTAACAATCAGATTGAAGAAAATGCCCGCGCCGGAAAAGTTGTTGTTTCGGTTGGACTTTCAACCTACAAGCAGAATGCCGGAGCCACCTTTGCATCTGTTTTTAAGCAGGCCGATGAAAACATGTACAAGCGCAAGGCTATCTTAAAAGAAATGAAATAATCCTGGAAAAAGGAGCCGCATAATATGTTAATATTCAGCATTATAATTTATACACTTTTTGGCGGTATGTGCATCTGGTTTGTAATTTCTGGTGTACAAAAAATGAAGCAGATAAAAGCTGAACAGGCAGCACAGGCAGAATCTCGTACAAAGGAAGATCCGGAAGCAGCAGATGCATCTGCAGAAGCCGACTCTTCAAACTAGAGTTATTTCTTCCTGTCATCATTTACAATATGAATAAGCGAGTTTCCGTTTAATATTTCTGGCATTCTGGTACGCAGAAATTGTGGCCGCAGATCAATTTGCGGTAATTCTTCAAGCGAAATCCAGTATTTTTCTTCGCGTTCACGGTTCCAGCCATAGCTTTCAGCGTTGAGTTCTTGTGTTCCACGCGGCTTCATCAAAAAGTAAAATTCAATTACGTGGCAGGTGTAGTCTTTTATAATTTCTTCTGTTCCAATAAAAAAGTTTTCACAGATAACAGCAAGGTGGTCAATTTCGTAAGGAGCGCCTGTTTCTTCCTGAACTTCCCTAAGCACACAAGCCTCTGCACTTTCGCCCATATGAACGCCACCACCAACAGTGTAATAACAATCCGAGCTTTTAGTTTTCATTACAAGGAGCTTCCCGTCTTCAACAATCAAAGCCCCCGCCCTGTAGCGGAACCAGTGTTTATTTACCATAAAGCAGCAGTCGGGGTAGCCGCATTTCAAATCACTTAAATCGATTTTTTCCTCACTTTTCATGCTACGATAAGTAACATAAAAAATCATTTTTGTAAACTGCTATAATATGAGTCTACGACGCGTAGGTTGTATCCGTCTACGTGTGGTGATAATCTTATCGTCGGAGGCACAAATGGATAATTATATTACCGGCGCAACAATCAAACGTCTGCGCGAAAATAAAAAAATGACTCAGGACGAACTTGCAAATAAGATTTTTGTAAGCAACAAAACAATAAGCAAATGGGAAAACGGCCACGGGTTGCCTGACATTTCGTTGCTGGAACCGCTGGCAAAAGCCCTGGATATTTCTGTGATAGAATTATTTTCCGGAACCGAAGTACGCAACAAAAACCGCAGCTTCAACATGAAAAAAATTCTGTACTACACCTGCCCGATCTGCGGTAACGTAATTCAGGCAACCGGTGAAGCAGTCATCAGCTGCTGTGGAATTGTGCTCCCACCACAGGAAGCAGAAACTTCAGAAGACGATGAGCATAAAATCAACCTTGAAAAAGTTGAAGATGAATATTATGTAACAGTGAATCACCCCATGACCAAAGACCATTACATTTCGTTCATTGCCGCCGTTGGTGACAATAATGTGCAGTTCGTAAAACTGTACCCCGAAAGTGCTGCAGAAGCACGCTTTAAAATTAGTCGGGTGCGGTTCGTGCTGGCTTATTGTAATCATCATGGGTTGTTCAGAATAAAAGCTTTCCATTGTCTTTAATTCAAATTATCATTATATTTAAACTGTAAAGACACCGCACAGAAGGTCATATCCAACAATTATCAGCGTTTTTTAGTATGTGTGGTTAAAACCCTCGGGGGACGGCCCTTAAACGCGGTTGCTGAGCCTGTCGAAGCACAGGGACCACAGGAGCCAACCCTTTATAACATCATTCCATTTTCTTTACCATAATTCAGGCCTGGTGTTGGACTGGCGTTGAATCTCAAAAAACTCCTGGAGGGTATGGTATGGAAAAAGAAATTTCAACCTTACAAATCGAAAACAAAATCTTTATCATTCGTGGCGTTCAAGTAATGATAGACCGCGATATTGCAGAACTGTATGGTGTTGAAACAAGACGACTTAATGAACAAGTGAAACGTAACATCGAACGCTTCCCTGAAGAATTTATGTTTCAAATGAATGATGAAGAATTTGAAAATTGGAAATCACAAATTGTGATATCCAATTCAAATAATAATTCGCACAATTGGATGTCGCAAATTGCGACATCCAATTTGGATAACAATTCTTCCAACTTGATGTCGCAAATTGCGACATCAAGTTGGGGAGGAAGTAGAAAACTTCCTTATGTATTCACAGAACATGGTGTAACAATGCTGGCCTCTGTTCTTAAATCAGAAACAGCCGTAAAAGCAAGTATTCAAATTGTTAAGGCTTTTGTTTCAATGCGTCATTTTGTAGTAAATAATGCAGAACTCTTTGCTGAATTAAAGTCAATTCGACAGCATCAAATTGATACAGACGTACATCTAAAAGAATCTGATAATAGAATAGATAAACTTTTTGATCTGATGGATAAATATAAAGTAAAAGATGAACAGGGCATTTACTTCCAGGGACAAATCTTCGATGCATACGCAAAGTTTGAAACTTTTATGTCCCAAGCAAAGAAAGAAATTATCCTTATAGATAACTATGTAGATTTGTCTGTTCTGCAGCGTCTTGCCAAAAAAAAGAAAGGCGTCAATGTAATAATTTACACTAACCCAAAAACAAAACTAACAGCCCAGGATGTTCAGGCTTTCAATGCACAGTACCCTACTCTAACTCTAAATCATACAACAAAAGCTCACGATAGATTTTTGATTATTGATCAAACAACTATGTATCATATAGGGGCTTCATTAAAGGATCTGGGTAAAAAGCACTTTGCATTTAGTGTGATTGATGCTGCTTATATTCCTAAGATTTTGGGGGATTTATAAAAAAACGAGGCCGTAAGAAAACTTACGACCTCCGTATAACACTCGCGATTTCCTTATGGTTTAAATATAATCCAGAAGTTGGTTAAAGTATATTTAATACCATCTTGTAAAGTTTTCCACCTTGAACAATTTTTCGTTATGTTCTATATTCGAATCAGATTGAAGGGCACGTTATTTGGTGTTCCTTACGAGAGCGGCGTTGCGACGGCGCTCTTTTTTATTTGCCTAAAACTATCCCACTCACAGTAGGGTACACTGCTTTTAAAGATTCCACTTATGGTAGGACTCACCACTAGATAATTATTAATATAGAAGTTTGCAAATGTGTAGCTTAAAAGAAAAAATAATCCTGCTTCAATTCAAAGAAACAGGATTATGATAATTTTATATCTTGTAAGCTTTAAATTATTTCAAATTTATTTCTACACTTTTCCCTGATACTTTCAGCGTCCAACCATCTTCTACAATTAAACTTTCAGCAACCTCAAATACATCAGCAGCAGTAGTTGTAATTCCAGGATTTAAATCACTTAAGATCTTTTCATTCGGATTTACTTGAGAAGCAAAAGCAGCACTTGCTGCAGAATCTGTTCTGTATTCTGTTCCTTTCGGAGAAACAAGTTTTATATCAGGTGTACTAAAACTACTTATTGGTTCTTCTGTTATGTTTTTATATTTCCATTGTACTGTTACATAAACAGCTCCTTCTGCAGGGGTCTCATTCCAGAACATATCGCCAACAGAGTATTTCTTTGAAACATTTGTGACAGTTATTTCAAATTTCTTTGTCTGAAACACCTCACCGATTTTATATGTTTGAACAGATTCAGATGTCGAACTTGTAGAATTTTCATCCCCATCAGCAAACATAGCTCCAAGTGCGCCAATGATAATAATTGCTACTAAGACAAAAAACCATGTCTTTTTCTTTTGCTTTGCTCCACATTTTGGACAAATTTTTGCACTTGCAGCAATTTCTTCTTTACAAACCTTACATTTTTTCATTTTATCCATAAGAACCTCCTCAAATATTTACCAATTGTAAGTAACATGCATAACTATTTGTTATAATTCTAACTAACATTTAGCTTATGGTCAATACTAACTTTTCGCTATATTTTTTTATAGATGAATGAAATTCCTATTGAAACTATAGTTAGTGAAAATATTAAATCTCTACGAAAAAAATTGGGTTGGAGCCAAGAATTATTAGCCGAAAAAACAGGTGTTTCAGCTCCATATATTACTCAAATTGAAGTAGGAAAAAGAACTCCTTCTCTTGATATTGTTGAAAAACTTGCATCAGCTCTTGGCGTAGAATATAAAACACTTTTTGATACTAATAATGACAATGTTGATTCTCCAGATTTTTCAAAACATATACTCGAAACAAAATTAATCTCTGCAATAACCAAGACAATCCATAATGAATTTAAGAAATAAAAAAAAGACCTTCTGTAAATAACTCAGAAGGTCTTTTTATTTATGTTAATCTATAAGACTATTTAATCAAGCTATGATATTCCTGCAAACTCTTAACTCCACCTTCACCACCGTTACCATTCTTAACGCTTTCAATACCCTTAACAGCAGCAAGAGCTCCGGCCAAAGTTGTGATATAAGAAACCTTATACTTCAAACAAGCCTTGCGGATTGTCTTGCGGTCTTCGGCGTAGTTGCGCTTTGCTTTTGGTGTGTTGATTACAAGGCAAACTTCCTTGTTCATAATGAGGTCAACAACGTCCGGGCGGCCGGCACCAATCTTGTTTACTACATCACACTTAATTCCGTTGGCGTTGTAGAAGTCGGCGGTGCCCTGGGTTCCAACAAGTGTAAAGCCAAGATCCTTCAAAGTCTTACCGATTGTAAGAACTTGTTCCTTCTGACTTTCTTTGTTGCTCAGAGAAATAAGTACCTTCTTGTTTTCCCAGGCGGCTGGTGCGTGTGGCAACTCTGAACCGGCGGCTTCTTCTGCTTTGTAGAATGCCAGTGGGAATGTATCGGCAAGACCGAGTACTTCACCTGTTGAACGCATTTCTGGTCCAAGAATAGGGTCAACTCCAGGGAAGCGTGCCCATGGCAAAACTGCTTCCTTAGCACCGTAGTAAGGAATAACCTTGTCTTTCAAACCAAGCGATTCAAGTGTCTCACCAAGCATCATTCTTGTAGCAAGGCGGGCCATCTGTGTGTCGCAGACTTTTGAAACAAGCGGAACTGTTCGGCTGGCACGAGGATTTGCTTCAATTACGTAAACCTTTCCGTCTTCAATGGCGTACTGCATGTTCATCAAACCGCAGACGTGCAAAGATTCTGCAATCTTTTTTGTATATTCTTTGATTGTTGCAAGATTGTCGGCTGGAATACTAACCGGTGGAATTACACAAGCCGAGTCTCCAGAGTGAATACCTGCAAGTTCAACGTGCTCCATAACAGCCGGGATGTAAACGTGAGTTGAATCAGCCAAAGCATCAGCCTCGCATTCCAGAGCATTCTTCAAGAAGCGGTCAATCAAAAGCGGGCGGTCAGGTGTAACACCAACAGCCTTGTCTACATACTCGTGCAAAGTATTTTCATCATAAATAACTTCCATTCCGCGTCCACCGAGAACGAAAGAAGGACGAATCATAATTGGGTAACCAATCTTGTCTGCACAAGCCTTGGCTTCTTCAAAGTCAATTGCCATTCCACTTTCAGGCATTGGGATTTCAAGCTTTTCCATCATGTGGCGGAACAAGTCGCGGTCTTCGGCAATGTCGATTGAGTCAATTGAAGTACCCAAAATGTTTACGCCGTTTTCCTGAAGCTCGCGGGCAATGTTCAATGGAGTCTGTCCGCCAAACTGAACGATAACTCCGTAAGGTTTTTCCTTTTCGTAAATCTGAAGAACATCCTCGGTTGTAACCGGTTCAAAGTAAAGCTTGTCTGAAGTGTCGTAGTCTGTAGAAACAGTTTCTGGGTTACAGTTTACGATGATTGTTTCGTAACCAAGTTCCTTCAACTGCATTGCGGCATGACAGCAGCAGTAGTCAAACTCAATACCCTGACCAATTCTGTTTGGACCACCACCAAGAATCATAATCTTCTTTTTGTTATCTGTTGCAACGCTCTTGTCCGGAGCATTGTATGTAGAATAATAGTAGTTTGCATTTTCAACGCCGCTAACAGGAACAGCAAGCCAGCCCTCGCGAATTCCAAGTTCGTTTCGTCTGTCGCGGATTGCCTTTTCGCTTACCTTCAAAATCTTGCTAAGATACTTGTCGCTGAATCCGTCTTTCTTTGCCTGAATGAGCAGCTTGTCTTCCGGAACGCGTCCAGGATTCTTAAGCATTTCCTCTTCAAGGTCAACAAGTTCTTTCATCTGTTCAAGGAAGTACATCTTAACGTATGTAATCTCATGGAGCTTCTCAAGAGGAACACCCTTACGGATAGCTTCATAAAGCTGGAAGTATCTTTCGCTCGAAGCAGTCTTCAACATTTCGCAAAGTTCATCAGCTGACTTTCTGTTGAAGTCCTTAGCAAATCCCAAACCGCTTCGTCCATTTTCCAAACCACGAATAGCCTTCTGGAAAGTCTCTTTGAAAGTCTTACCGATAGACATAACTTCACCAACAGCCTTCATAGAAGTACCGAGCGAATCTTCTACACCACGGAACTTTTCAAATGCCCAGCGGGCAAACTTAAGTACAACGTAGTCTCCATCAGGAGCTCCACCCGGAGTATACTTTTCAAGAGTACCATCACGCCAATAAGGAATCTCGTCCAAAGTCATTCCGCTTGCAAGCTTTGCAGAAATCAGCGCGATAGGGAAACCAGTAGCCTTAGAAGCAAGAGCAGAAGAACGAGAAGTACGTGGGTTAATCTCAATAATAACAACGCGTCCAGTCTTAGGATTATGAGCGAACTGAACGTTAGTACCACCGATAACGCCGATAGATTCAACAATCTTAAATGCGTCTCTCTTAAGTCTCTCTTCAAGTTCCTTGTCGATAGTCATAAAAGGAGCAGAACAGAAAGAGTCACCAGTATGAACACCAACAGCATCAATGTTCTCGATAAAACAGATTGCAATCATCTGATTCTTAGCGTCGCGAACAACTTCAACTTCAAGCTCTTCCCAACCAAGAATAGACTCTTCAATAAGTC
>JAFZXA010000143.1 GCA_017617115.1 Treponema sp. | reverse complement strand
ATCAGGTCTTTTTCCATTTTTTAGCCTCTCTGTAAATTACTTTGCCTGTTTAGCAGACTGAATGTTCATCAATTTCTTGACGATGTCTGTTGGCTGAGCTCCAACACCGATCCAGTACTTAGCGCGTTCCAAATCAATTGAAACCTGATCTGCTTCTTTTGCAATTGGCATGTAAGTTCCAATTTCTTCGATACAAACGCCGTCGCGTGGCTTCTGTGAGTCTTGAACAACTACACGGTAGCATGGACGTTTCTGTGTACCAAATCTCTTAAGTCTGATTTTGACCATTTATTCCTCCATGGCACCCTTTTGAGGCACCAGATTTTACATTCCGGGCACAATAAGACCTATTGTGCATATTGAGAGTATATTTTATAGGATTTTTGAGGTTTATTCAAGTATGTAGATTGCCACGCTTCGCTCGCAATGACGAATTATTTGCCTATCAGCGAAACATCTTTTCCGAACCACTTGGTTGAAATGCGCTCAACTGTTCCGTCGTTTGCCATTTCGAGCAGGATTTTTTCTACAGCATCACGAAGTTCAGGTTCATTTTTTCTAAAGCATACACTGTATTCTTCATCTGAAAGTGGTGTTGGTATTACTTCAAAAGGTTCACCTGTCTGGGCAACATAGTAGTAGGCAAAAATGCCGTCCATAACCATAGCATCAATAACTCCAACCTTAAGATCTGCCAGACACGATTTATTATCTTTATAAGTAATAGCATCACCAATCTTATTCTTAAAGGAAGAATTTCCATTTATTGCATCTTCGGAACTTGAAGCACCACGATAACCAATTACGCGGCCGGTTAAATCATCATAGTTTTTTACAGCACCATTCTTTCTTACAATTAAAACCTGCTGGTTTGCAAGATATCGGGATGTTAATGAATGAGCTTTCTTTCGAGCCTCTGTAATAGTATAACCGCTCCAGATACAGTCTATTGTTCCATTTTCAAGTTCGTTATCTTTGTCTTCCCAATCTATAGGAAGTGCCTTTAATTCAACACCAAGACGTTTTGCAGTTTCCTGTGCAAGTTCAATATCATAACCAACAAGATCATTATTGCTGTCTCTATAAGCCAGAGGCATAAAATCAACATCATATCCTATTACAAGCACACCTCTTGATTTTAATGCTTCTACTGCATCTTTTTGGGTGGCAGCAGATTCGCCGGCTTTATTTTTGCTGCAGCTCGAAAAACCTAAAATCAATACAAAAGATAATAAAACAAGTTTAATTGTGCTGTTTTTCATATTAACAAACCTCGTATAGTTTATTTATTTGCAGCAATAAAAGCAGAAAGCTGATCTATCTGTTTTTGAACTGCCTGTGGAGAAGGCCCTCCAGTTGTTTTTCTTATTTCTACACACTTTTGCGGTGTGATAAGTTCAAAAATATCTTTTTTGAAAAGTGGAGAGGCTTTCTGGTACTGTGAAAAGTCCAATTCTTCAAGGCGGCAGCCCTTTTCTATTGCAAGACGAACCAAAGAAGCAGAAACCCCATGTGCTGTACGGAACGGCATGCCCTTGCGAACAAGATAATCGGCCACATCAGTTGCATTAAGGTATCCGCCGTCGCAGGCTTGTGCCATTGTTTTTTTATTCCAGCGTGCAGTTTTTACCATCTGTGTAAAGATTTTTATACTTGAAAGCACTGTATCATAAGCGCTGAAAAAGCTTGATTTATCTTCCTGCATGTCGCGGTCGTAAGAAAGCGGGAGTCCTTTCATCATTGTAAAGAGCGCAAGCATGTCTCCATAAACGCGGCCTGTTTTTCCGCGGATAAGCTCTGCAAAGTCGGGATTTTTTTTCTGCGGCATGATTGAGCTTCCGGTACTCCACTTTTCGCTAAGGTCTACAAAACCAAATTCAACTGTAGACCACAGTACAATTTCTTCGCAGGCACGCGAAAGGTGCATTTGAAGCATAGAAAGATCCGAAGCAATTTCAAGATAATAATCACGGTCGCTAACTGTATCGAGTGAGTTTGGAGTAACTGCTGCAAAACCTAAAAGCTTTGCTTCATATTCACGGTCAAGAGGAAGTCCGCTTGTTGCAAGAGCACCAGACCCTATTGGCGAAATATTTACTCGTTTAAAAGCATCGCTTATTCGTTCAAAATCGCGGCAGAACATCCATGCCCAGGCACAAACATGATGTGCAAGTGTTACAGGCTGTGCATGCTGCATATGAGTAAAGCCCGGCATAAGGGTTTCTTTATTTTTCTGTGCAATTGAAACAAGTGTTTTTATAAGATTAATAAGTTCTTTTTTAAGCTGAACAATCTGTTCTTTTAGATAAAGGCGTTCATCAAGGGCAATCTGGTCATTACGGCTGCGGCCGGTGTGGATTTTTTTACCAGGCTCGCCTATTCTGTCGGTAAGTGTTGCTTCTATAAAAGAATGAATGTCTTCGGCAGAAAGGTCTACTGTAAAAGGCTTTCCTTTGCTGTCTTTTCCACGCTGTAAGTCTTCTTTTATAGAATTAAGACCTGCAATAATCTGTTTTTCTTCTGTTTTTGAAATGAGCTTTTGTTTTGAAAGCATTTTTGCATGAGCAATACTTCCCTGAATATCGACTATTGCCATGCGCATATCGTCATTGATTGAAGTTTCGAATTCTACGGCAGCAGCGTCAGGGCCTTCCTTAAAGCGTCCGTGCCAAAGGGCTGCATGATTGTCTTGTGTGATTGTTCCGTGTGTAGACATATGATTCATTATAAATCATAAGGGATTTTTTTTCAATTAAATAGAAAAAGGCGGATGCCTTTTAGACATCCGCCTTATAAACTTAGGATTAATTCAACTTATTTGTTGATATCATCCAAAGCAGCCTGAAGTTCGTTTCTCATAGATTCGATTGTTTCCTGTGGATCTGCACCACCACAAACGTTCCATGAAATTGGAGCCCAGTTGAAGTTAGGAATAAGCCAAGCATCCCATGACTTTGAATTGTCCATCATGTACTGCATTGTCTCATCAACAGCGCGTGTATCGCGGAATGAACCATAGTATGATTCCTTCCAAGAATCTTCATCTTCGTATCCAGGAACATCGTCTGACCAGAAGTCATAAATCTTCATAATCTTGTTAACTTTGTCCTGTGTGTAGTATGCAGGAATGATGAGCATGTTGTCCTGGTTCATAGTAAAGTATTTTCCGTCTCCGTTAGGTCCGAGTGGGAAACATACCATACCCCAGTCATCCTTCATGTCTGCGAGCATACCATTTGGCTGTGCATCGTATTCCTGATCATTGTAGAATGCTGTAAAGCCGTTCAAGAAGTCAGACTTGAAATAGTCCCAGTTAGCACCTTCTTCTGCAGGCTTGTTGTATTTTGTGAAGATTTCTTTTACCCAGTTCCAGGCTTCCATTGTCTTGTCACCTGTATCAAGGTAAAGCTTTCCGCTTGAATCACGGCCAGTAATAGCACCACCGTTAGAGTAGATGGCTGGAGCAGCAAATTCTGAGTTGAATCCAGAAAGTGCATACTGATCAATAATACCATCGTTATCAGTATCTTTTGTCAAAGCATCACACATTTCTTCGAATTTTGCCCATGTCCATTTTCCAGCTTTCTGGAGATTGTATGGCTCGTCTGGGTCAAAACCATTTTCCTGAAGAACGCGCTTGTTAAAGAAGATACACTGACGTGGTTCTGGTTTTCCTACAGCAAATGTGTAGCCTGGAAGAACTGAACATACAGCCTTGTTCCACTTTGTCTTGTTCCAGTCAATATCTGGACACTTAGAAACATCGGCCCAAAGTCCGTTAGCTGCACCACTCAAAGCTGAACGCTGGTCAATAATGAAGATACGTGCATCATCACCACCAGTGATACAGTAGTTAGCTACTTCTGCAGGGTGATCGCCCCATCCTGCCTGAAGGTCCTTCTGAACACACTTGAAGTTGTATGTTTCTTCAAGGTATTTGCGGTAGTTAAGCTGATCTTCAGCTGCCTTAGAAGCAGGAGCTGCATCTGGGTTTGTCCACCAGTCATAGATTGCAACTTCCATTCCACCGAAGTCATAAGCTTTCTTTGTTGCAGGGTCTTTATCAACCTTCAACTTTGAATAGTCACCATTTGCAGCAGCTTTTTTAGCAGCAGATGATGATCCGCTTTTTTTGCCGTCACATGAAGCAAATGCAAGAACACATAATGCAGCAACAGCAATGATTGTAATTTTTTTCATAAAAAAAACTCCTTTATTTTTTCTATTACTAGTATACCACCAGTAATTGAATTTGTAAAATAATTTTGTAACCCTTCGACGCGGTTGCTGAGCCTGTCGAAGTACAGGGACCCCACTACATCTTAACGCCGGTGCTTGCGAGACTTTCTACAAACAGTCGCTGACAGAATACATAAAGAATGATAACCGGGAAAATACCAAGAATCATTGCCGTAGAAAGAACTGCGTTTGCATAACCAACTGGTGCAATAATTGAACCAACATTGCCGTTTAAGGCATTAAGATATATACCAAATTTATCGACTACTGTTGTAAGCGAAATAGAAAGCAGCTGAACCTTTCCTAAGAAGAGGTTTGAATAGAAGCTGTCTGTCCACTGCCATACAAACGAGAACAAAAAGCATGATGTAATAATTGGTTTAGCACCAGGTACCATAATCTTAAAGAAGGTTGCCAAAGGTCCACAACCGTCTACATAAGCAGCTTCTTCAAGTTCAAACGGGAATCCCATAAAGAACTGACGGATCATAAAGATATACAAACCGTTCTTTAAGCCCTGCCCCGTAAGACACAGCAATATATATGGAATTATATTACCTCTAAGATTTATTGTTTTTCCAAAGAAATTAAAATATCGGAAATGCAGGAACAGCGAAGTAGAAATTGTCTGTGGAGGAATAACAATTATAAGAATTACACAGAAGAACCAGAATTTCTTAAGAGGAAACTGAAAGCGCGAAAATCCGTAACCAACTACGCTGCACACACAAACTTCAATTACAGAAACTAGTATAGAAACCCAAACTGTATTAAACAAGGTTGTCTTGTAATTTAAGATTGCTGTAGCAAGCTTCCAGTTATTAATAGAAAAATGCTTTGGAACAAGAATAATTGTTGTATCATACAAATCTTTTTCGGACATAAAGCTTACCGAAAACTTGTTCAGAATAGGCTGAATAATCATAAAGCACATTCCAAACAATAGAAGGCCTCGGAAAATTGCGATGGCATATTTTTTTATTGTTTCTTTAAGAAGAATACCATCAGAAGCTTCATTGCGTTCCCAGAATGTTGAATGTTTTATTTTATTAGTCATAATTATACACCACCTTTGAAATAAGCAGAGAGGTTAATCCTATTAAGGCCATACAAACAACAAAGTATGCCCACGCCATTGCAGAACTAAAGCCGTATTGCAGCGCAAGCACATTGTCATTGATTTTTGTCATAACATCGTTATCGGATTTCATAAAGAAGTCTACGATTGTATAAACCCAGCATACAGGAAGCAAAGGACTAATCATTGGAACTGTAATTTTACAAAGGCTTTCCCAAGCGGTACAACCTTCCATTTGAGCAGCTTCATACATACTTGGAGAAATATTCTGAAGACCAGAAAGGAAGATAATAATCTGAATACCGGAAGCCATTGCAACATCGTAGATGGAATCAATTATTTCGAAAACCTTGGCAAAAAGCTTTGAACTTATTCCGCCAAGTCCTTGTGCATCTGGAACAAGAATGCGTTCAAGAACCTGTGTGATTGAATTTGCACTACCCGCTTCTTCAATAGTATCTTTAAGCTGCGCCATAAGAGAGTTGTTATTTTCAAGACCAACAAGAACTCCCGAAGAAAGAATTACTGCAAGGAAGAAAATTGAACGAGCCAAAGTTCTACCTTTAAAATTCTGATTAAGCAGCAGCGCAACAAAGAAACTGAATACAATAGTTGCAATTGAACGGAAGAACATTCGTCCAATGCCTTCTACAAGCATGCGGTTAAAGTCGGCATCTATTAAAAAAGCCTTCTTGAAATTTGCAAAATGATTATATGCAAGTTCAAAACCCTGTGTAGAAATTGTTACATCAGAAAGTGCCATCTTAAGAGACTGCCCAAGCGGCTTGACCATAAAGAATATAAAACCAATTATAAAAGGCATTATAAACAGATAGCCGTATAAGGCGCGTCTGCCCATTAAACCTACTTTTCTTTTTTTCATACTAGTCCTCCACCTTCAAAATTCTGTAATCGCGTTCAGGAATATTTTTTCCCGAAGGTGTTCTGTAGCTCTTGTAGCCGAAGTTTACATATATTGCATAACCGTTATCGAAGGTTGTTTTTGTAACCTGGTCAGAAACATATTCATGATCAACAATCAGGCTGTTAGCAACAACTCCAAGTTCCTTATTATATCGTTCATAAGAATCCTGGAACTGTTCCTTCCATGAATCAAAATGACTTGAATAGTATTCTGTATAGAAGGTTTCCTGCAGCTTCATTGAAGATGCTTCCATAAAGGTGTAATAAAGTCCGGCAGCAGTTTCGGCAGATTCAAGAATAATCTGGTCTTTTTCGTAACCAAGATTTACAGGAGAACCTGCATAGTTCTTATAACCGTGCAGCGCAATCTGATAGAAAGGAACTGTTTCATCAATAATTGCATAAGCGTTGCCGTGAAGATCCATATTTGTTACAAAATCTACATAAGGCAGCGCATAATCGCTTCCGGCATTAATCATTATGCCAAGGCCTTTATCGTTAGCATCCTTCATTTTTTCAATTTGAGCCTGTTTTGCAGCCCCACGGGTAGTAAGGTGTCTGTCATTAAAATCTGAAGAAAGATTTTTACCGTTATCTCTGTACGAAATACCGTCAAGACCAAGCTTTGATGCTTTTTTTGCAAATACATCGGCACCCTTGTCGCGAAGCTCCTGCTTAAGAAGATAATAATCATCGCGGTTCTTATCTTTTCCGTACCAAAGCTCAGAATATTCATTAAGCTTACAAAGCTCATCACTTACGAATCGGGCAGCATCGCGGTAGTTGAAGAAGCCGCCGAACAACCCTGTTCTGTATTGAGTTTGAATTGTACCGTCAAGATAAATCTTTGCCGAAGTATCTTCTACTGATTTGAGCATTTTCTTAAAGGCACCTGCACCTCCAAGCTGTTTTATAAAGCGCACCTTATTCATCATCTTTGGACGAATACCGTCGTTTATAAAGCCCGAAAGCTTGTAGTTTACATCTTTAAAGCCCATATCTTCAATTTCGTTTATAATCTGGCCAGCCTCTTTGTAGGTTGTAAGAGCATAAGGTCTTGTTTTTGGCATACCCATAACCTGCTGCTTCTTTTCAATGGCACCAATAAGCTCTACTGCTAAAGGAATGCTGTTGTTATTAGTTTTCTTTGCACCTGCAAAAAGAATGCTACGGTATTCCTTTGCCATTTCTACATAAGAAGGACTGTCTATAAAGGTAAATGACTGTACTATATGCTCACCCTTTGGAAGATTGTTTTCAAAGCTGAACTGAGCATTTGTAGTTCTTGTTGTTACTTCGTACTGCTCGCTGTGAAGCATGCGGAAATCGGCACGTGCATAGTTGTAGCTTCCAAGCTTTCCTGCAATTTCGGCAGTAACACCACCATATTCCGCACCCTGCTCTATTATAGAAATAAAGCTTGAATCTCCGTTTGAAATACCAAACAGCGGATACGAAGCGCGGGTTTCGGTAATTACAGCCTTGCGGTCCATAGCATAATCCCAGCCATAGAAGTCGGCATAGTAACCGTTCTGCTTTGTTTTTCCATTGTTGAAGTTTATAATACTTCCGCCGCCTTCCGGAATAAGAATGTAGCCTGTATCGTTCTTGCCGCCTGCACCAAAATATGGCAGTGTAGAAACAAGAATAATAGGATACTTTAAGCGGTACGAAATATCATCAAGCGGAACATCAATTACAAAGCCCTTGTCGGTAAGCTTGTATATTACGCTTATATTAAAGGCCGGAACTTCCTTGATGTTTGATTCCTTATATAATTCCTTGTTCTTAAGGTAATCTTCATAAGTAAAGCCCTGCTTAGCGAATACTTCTTCCATCTGTTCCTTTAAGAAAGTCTGAATGTTTTCCCATACAAGATAAAGAGGTTCATCTTCCATTTTTGGATACTTTGCAAGCATAGACTCAAGCTCGTCTCCCTTAAAGCTGCTCATTGTATATTTATGATAAGCACGCTCCATTGCACGAACTTCACTCTTTGGAAGACCTTCCTGCCACTTTTCAAGTTCAGACTGGTAAAGAATAAGCGGGAATATATATTCACGGTCCATTTGACCTACTGTATAATCAACCCTTATTTCGTTACCGTTCTTTGTTACTGTATAAAAGTTTCGTTGAACGCTGTTTGTGTACAAATCATAAGTATCTTCACTTCCATTTTCTGTAGAATACTTAATGAGAAGCGGAGACATCATGTTGTACTTTTCTTTTGCAAGAGCAAGCGGGTCCGATTTTGCTTCCGGAGGATTTGAATACCAGATTTTGCCGGTACCTTTCTGAGTAACAGTAAACTGAGTTGTAGAAGGGTCAAGCTCAAAAATTACGTTTTTATTTTCAAGAACATAGCTTTTTGGCTGACTTTCGGCATCGTACTCAAAATAATCAAACGGAGGCTGAACTGCTTTTCCAACCTGAACAAGTCTTATTACTATATATGTCAAAAATCCAAGAATAGCAATTGTAAAGCCAAAACCTATCCAGAATTTTTTAGTCGGCTTATGAAACTGAAATTTCTTCATTTTCATTGGTTTTGGAGGTCCAATATACCAGTCAGGATACTTAGATTTTTTTGCTTTTTTAGCCTTCTGAGGCTTTTCTTTTTTTTGTTTTGGTTCTTTTACAGGTTTTTCTTTTTTAACCTTTTCTTCTTTTTCCATTACAACGCCTCCCCCGTCAATTCAACCTGAATATAACTTCTCGGCCAAGAGAAACAAAATATGCAACACCCTGCGAAATCATACTAAAGAACAGAAGCACAATAAAAATAAATACGAGCATTCCAAAAATAGTAAAGATTGTAAACAGCAGAGTTTTTCCAAAACTGTACTGATGAATCATCATCATTGCCATGAATACAAGAATTCCGCACCATACAAGCGAAATATTATTGAAGATTGTATAAAAAGCAACTTCATCGCGTGTAACAAAGTTACTTACAATAATGATTGGAATCTGAATAAGCGGATACGGAGTAAGCGCATAGGCAGAACCCATGTAAATGTCTCCAAGGTGGCCTTTTCCATCGAACAGGGTTGTAAGCGCCCAGTTACAAACACAGAATATTCCAAGCGGGAGCAGAATTGTTGCAAACTCTTCAAAAATATTTACATATTCCCAGTGAACGTTCATTACAACAAAGCTTGTAAAACGAAGTCGCCAGATCTGGGTTAAAAGTGTAAGAATTACAATAAAATTTGCAGCCGCATACGAGCCTCTTTTGGCATGAATTAAATCCCAAAAGCCGTCGGCCGGATGCAAAATTACATAAAGAGAATATTTAAGAGTATCAAAAAATCTCTGATATGTTGATTTTTGGGTTAGTCTTTTTAATCGTCGTGTTATATAACTCATAGTGTACTAATCTCCCATTTAATTCTTTTTACCCATCTTACAATTAGAGGAATAACAATTATGGCTATTATTAAAGCAGCAATCCAGGCAAAATTTGCTTCTACCCATTCCTTACGGTAGTACTTAAAAGCAAGTGAATAATCACGTCTGTCGCGTTTAAGCTTAAAGTAGTCCATTGCTTCTTTATACTTTTTCTGGCGCAGATATGCTTTTCCCAAACCAATATAAGCAAGGTCATAGTTTCCGTTAAGAGCAAGAACCTTTGACCAGGTTTCTGCGGAATCGTCATATTTTCCTACTGCAAACTGTTCGGTGGCTTTATAAATAAGGTTACCGTAATCTGTTGGTGTAAATACTGTAATTGTTGCATTTGTTGCGTCGGTTACAAAAATGTCTTTACCAATATGCTCAAGAGAAATTGGCTTACGGAAAAATCCGTCTATATTACCGCGGCCTCCAAAAGCAAAAAGCAGATACCCCTGATTATTATAGGCAAAGATTCTTCCACGGGTTTCATCAAGTGCAAAATAAACCTCGTTATCAAGAACCGTAACATCAACAAACTTTGAAGAACCCTTTATACCGGCAGCATTACTCCATTCAAGGTCTCCAATCGGAGGTTCATAACCGTTATTAATAAGAATATCATTTCCAAGAGCATTTAATCGGCGTAAAGGCTTAGCTTTTCCTGAATGAAGGTCACCCTCTTCGAACGATTTTGTTACTGCATAAATAAAGCCTTCATTGTCCATATAGCAGTTTGAATATTCGGTTGGAACAAACAGAACCATGCGGGCCTTCTGGGCTTCGGTTGCAAGTTTTTTCCAGATGCGGTCTGCGGCATTTACCATTACCTTTGTAGCACCGTAGTAACCGTCGAATTCACCATCGTATTCGTATTTAATAAAACCTTTATTAACGTTCTTTGAAAGAACATAAACACGACCTTTAGGGTCCACAATTACCCTTGTAGGAAGAAAAGCTTTGTCCTTTTCGTAAGTAGGGTCATCTGGTTCTGTTAAAACATCAATTACATTCAAGTCCTTGTCGGTTTTTATTACTCGTCCATTGTCTGTATCGGCAATGAGCATTGTACCGTCCTGGCATACATAAATATCCTGAGGCCCCTTAAAGCTGGTATCTTCCAGGAGCGGACTTGGATTTACATGATCAATTACCTTAAGAGGCAATAAGGTCTTATTCTCTGTGTACTCAAACTCAATAATGCGGTTGTTATCTGTATCGCACAAATATATTTTGTTTTCGAATGCAAACAGCGAAGTAGGATTTTTCAATGGTGTATCAAGATTCAAATCGTTTGCATAAAATACATGAGAAACTCTATATGCATCAGGCGACTTTTCTATTTCGTCCCAATAGTTATAGATGTAAGTATCACCTCTTGCAAAAAGAGCAGTACAAAGTGTAAAAAGACCGGCTGTTAGTATAATAAGTTTTCTTTTATTCATAGCACTAGTCCTTAAGTCCCGAGCTTGCCATTGTTTCCATAATCTGACTCTGAGAGAAGATAAAGAAAACAATAGGTACGAGCATTGTAAATACTATAACAGCGTTCTGCTGTCCCTGACGTGCAATAACGTTTGTACCAAGCTGGTTCAAAGCATAACTGAGCATCTTCTTAGATTCAGAATAAATTGTTGTTGTCTGAGGATTGTTCCACAAAGACTGAATTGAGAAGATAGAAATTGTAAGCCATGCTGGTTTTACGTTTGGCATTACGAGCTTCCAGAAAATTGTAAACTCCTGTGCACCGTCTATTTTTGCAGCTTCAATAAGTGACATTGGAAAACCGTCCATAAACTGCTTCATAAGGAAGAGTCCAAGAGAACCTCCAATAGCAGGCAGAATTACAGACCAGTAGGTGTCTACAATATGAAGCTTACACATAATAAGATAGTTTGGAATACCTGTTACATAACCTGTGAACATGAGCGCTACAACAGCAACGCGGAAGAAAGCCTGTCCACCAGGGAAGCGGTATTTTGCAAGAACATAAGCTGCCATAGAAGCAAAGAAAACGTGACCTACAGTACCAACTACAGTTACAAAAAGTGTATTCCAGATATAGCGTGTTAATGGAACCCAGCCCTGACTTAAGGTAACGAACAGATCCGAAAAATTATCAAAGGTCGGTCTGCGTGGGAAAATGTCAGGCGGGAACTTTAAAATTTCATCCAGAGGCTTAAGAGAGTTTGCAATGGCAAAAACAAGCGGGAATACCATGATGAACGAACAGATGGCCAGGAAAATATAAACCCCGATATCACCGCCAATAGAACGGTTTGGCTTTCTTCGGAATTTATAATGGTGTATTGTCATGTCTTTATACATATTTTTAGTACTCATATACACCCTCCATTAGTGACCTACTCTGCTTAACAGAGCCTGGATTACCTTATTACAAAGAATCATTGTAATAAACAAAACAGTTGCAATTGCCGAAGCATAACCCATTTCAAAGCGTGTAAAACCGTAGTCAAACAAGTGTGTTACAACTGTACGCGCACAATAATCTACAGAAGGATATCCGGCAAGTGCCATAGGAATATCGCATACGCTGAAGGCAGTAGTAATAGACATAACTGCTCCAAACAAAAGCATAGGCTTCATATTCGGCAAGGTAATATACCAAAGCTCCTGCCATCGGTTACGAACACCATCAATATAACCGGCTTCGTACTGAGCTTTATCAATTCCTTTAAGACCGGCAACAAACGAAAGAAATCCTGTACCAAGCGAAGTCCAAAGAATAATAGGAATTACAACCTTTAGAACATTCATTGGATTTGTAAGGAACAGAATTGGCTGCTGAACGATGTTCCAGGCAATAAGCTTTGCATTTAACCATCCACGTGCATCATCAGAGAAGAAGAACTTAAATACGTTAAAAGCCTGCCCCGAAATACTAGGAACATAGAAGAAGAATACAACCAGTGTTCTAAGCCAGTTTGGAAGCTCGTTGATAAGCCAGGCAAAAATGAACGACATAATATAGCCGATTGGTCCTACAATTATGGCAATAATAAATGTATTTTTTACGGCAGTTGTGTAAACTTCATCTTCAAGAAACAGATTAATATAGTTTCTTGCACCAACAAATTCTGCTTTTTCCAGAATATTATAGTTAGTAAAGCTGTAATAAATGGAAGTAAGCATTGGAAGTACATAAAAAGTTATAAACAAAACAGCATACGGAAGAAGGAATAAATAGCATATTCTGTTTCTTCTTGCGCTGCGCAGCATATCTGAAGTTTGAAGCTTTTTATGTGCAATATATTTCTTAAATGTAGCATCACTCATATATTACTCCTGATTATTCATCCGCTATTGGAAGGTCAAATTCTATACGCTTACGAGTAAGCTCTTCGTTGATTTTTCTTGTATAGTCTATGAGAGTCTCTCGAGGATCATCCTGTTCATTGACTACCCTGCGGGCTGCATTTACAATATGACGTGGTGTAAAGTAGCTTCCAGGAACCTCTGGTACACCAATAGTCTGATCAAGAGAGTTTTCAAGAATTTCAATCTGCTGAGAATTCCATGAAAGCTGCCTTAAAGCTTCGATATTTGCAGTAGGATGACGTGCAGAAGCACCAAGCAAAGCTTCCATTTCACGTCCATAACGAACCTGAGCGTCGGCAGATACCCACCATTTCATAAATTCCCAGGCATCGTGTTGAATCTGTTCATTCTTCATAACCTTTGCCCAGGTTTTTTGATCTACACCAGGGATTGAACCCTCTTCAATAATCTTGCCACTAAAGCTTGAATAAGTAAGATCTGGAATACTTGAAAGATCAAGATCATCAAGGTTTATACCTTTTTTAATCATCATGGTACAAACACCACCGGCAGCATTTGAACGATCAAGTTCTCCTTTTTCATTGATTGTACCAGGCAGGTATGTAAAATCCCAAAGATTACGGATTTCCGGAGCACCTACTACGATTGTATTGTAAGTAGTATAGTTTGCAATTCCCAAAGGCATTTCACCAGTACGGAAGCGGCTCATAAAATCAAAAATCAGCGGTAAACCATAATTATTATAGAAGCTTGTGTATGTCTTAAAGGCTTGAATACCAGGCTCTGAATCGACCATTGATTTATCACCGCTAGGAGTATATACCTGGCCGCCATTCTGATAAATCATTGAATAAAGAATACTAAGGTCTACTGCACCACCCTGAATTACATTAGGATACGGAACACCTACAGCAAGATTGTTTGACTGAAGTGTCGGCAGTATGTTTATAAAGTCCTGCCAGGTTTCCGGAGGCTCAAGTTCAAGCTGAGCAAGAACATCCTTACGATAGAAAAGCAGACAGAAGGTTTCCTGTTCAGGAAGAGCATAAAGTCCGCCGTTGTATTCATAAGGAATATAAGCACTTTCTTTAAATCTGGTAAGAACTTCGTCACAGTCATCAAAACGTCTTAGGTTTACATTGGCATTACGCAAGGCATAATCTACAGGCTGTGAATTATAGGTAGAAACAACAACATCTGGTCCGTTACCGGCAATTACCGCAGTTAGCAGTGCGTTAGGATTGATAAGCTTAACATTTACCTTAATTCCTGTCTGTGGAGTAAAGGTATCATCAATCATGTTTTTAAGAACCTGACTCTGGTCTCGACCAGTTACAATCCATACCTCAATTACATGGTCTGCATCTTTATCGTAAACACTTCCCAATGCAGCAGAGTCATAAATAAAGGAATTGATGAATGAAACAAATTCGTGCTTTGCATCCTTAAAGAAGTTAGACTTTACCGGTTTAATTTTATCATTGGCACTCTGAACTACAACATAGTCAATATCAAGCTTTGTTTCTATAAGAGAAAGCATAGAAGAAGCAAAGTTTGTTGTATTATCCTTAAAATTCTGGAAGTTCTTGCTTATGCGGTCCGGATGTTTATAGAATTTAGCAAGCTGGGCTGCAAGGGTTTCGGCAGGAGCTATAAGATTAGATTTTTGTCCCGTGATTTTTACAAAATCATCAATAAGCTTGTAAAGACGGCGGCTTTCAAGATTCATAGCTGCAACTTCATCAGGGAATACTTTTTGAAGCTCGTAGTCGCGGTCGGCATCTGGAGTTGGTCCTGTAAGAACAAGAATAGTTCTATAAATAAGATTCAAACGATAGATAGAATCTTCCATCTGACTGATAATAGGTCCAATATCACCTAAAGTTGCTTCAAGCTTAATTGTATGGTTTCCTTTTGTCAGATAGAATTTATATGGTTCTGCATCATCGTTTCCAAGAGTCTTATACTGCCAGTCCTTATTATATTTAAAGCCTACAGTCTTGAGCTCTTCAATTGGTATTTCTCCGTCAATATAAACCGAACGGTAAGAAACATAACCGCGCTGATAAAGCTGACGTCCCATAAGAGAGATTGTATACCAGCCGTTTTCAGGAACTTCAAATTCCCATTCGATCCACTGTCCAGGAGACTTCCATGAGTCACCACCGGTATAGTTCAAGATAGTAGTAGTTGTACTATATGGTTCTGTGATTGCAGAAGAACGGTCATAGCGCGCAAACAATGATGGATCGGAACGAACAAGAGAGTCTTCTCCCTGAACCTTAATAAAAATATCTTTTGAAGTAAATGACTCCGGCTTTACAGGCTGCTGAGCCAGATACTCGTCGTAATTTACATAGGTTTTAACCGGTACAAGTTCAAGTGCACTAATTGCGCAAGGTTCATTAATAGCCTTAAGTGCAATAGTATTTACACCCTCGTTAAAATAGAATTTATACGGGTCAACTTCATAACCATAATCACTTTTAAATCTTACTGTCTGATAGTAAAAAACTTCTGCCTGAACTGGTCTAATCTGATTTCCACGGTTATCGTATTTGATTTCGCCGCCGTCCTTCCAAAGCCTAGAGAACGAAAGCGTATCTGCACCATTAAAAGGCATCTGTCCATTGATATAAAGAATTCTTTCTATATCAAGATTGCGTGATGGAGGACAGATATATTCCATAGAAATATTGTAGAAACCAGCTTGCGGCACTTCTACAGACCAAATAACAAAGGAGTTGTCTTCTGTTCTGACAACATCCTTTCCCTCATAATTATTTACAATACTTATACCCGTTGACTGTTCAGTATCATAAGCAAACACATTTACAGGAACTGTATAATTTGGAGCAACCGCATTTTTGTGCATTTCCAGATATTCGGAATACGTAGTTCCGGCAGAAACTGCACTCTTTAATGTTGACAAATCAAAACCTTCGTAATATTCACTTAATTGCTTTTCAGGGATAAGTCTGGTACCTGCAAAAATCACCACGATTACACCAAGGATAATCAAAAGATTCCGCAGGGTTTTATTGATCTTTATTTTTGCCATAACATTATAATAATAACATGATTTTAATAAATTTGATAGAAGAAAAATATAATTTTTTATGGAATTTAGCGGGATTTTCACTTAAAAAGGCGGGATTTTTTAAGTAAAAAATCCCACCTTTTGTTTTGCTATTTTTTGAAATATGAGTCGAATTCTGAGTCGGAATGAGGAACATCTTCACCCGATTTTTCTGTTGTAGCCTTTGACGATGATTTTGAAGCTTTTTCTCCACCCTCGCCGTTTACATTGGCACTTTTAAGGTTATCAATGTTGTCGTTATTCAAATCTTCTGTTTCGGCAGGAGGCATTATAAGAGCTGCAGCAATGTAAATAATAATTCCTGAACCCCAGATGCACGAAAGAATAACTACAAGAATACGCACAATAGTTGGATCAATGTTAAAATAGCTTGCAACACCACCACAAACACCACAAATTACTTTATTATTTGATTTCTTAAGCTTTTTCATATTTTCTCCTTGAGTCATCCTGAACTTGTTTCAGGATCTATTTTTATTTCATTATGATATTTACGCTGCCCATTCCGCAGTTTACCGAAAAATGATTTGTTTTACGGTCAGAAGCATAAACCTGGCATACGCCGCTTCGCTTTTCATCGTTGAACTTAAAGTCACCAAGTCCAACCTTTGCATCGTAAGAATAGTCACTTGAATTACCGGCAAGTGAAAGCTTGATAGCTCCCATACCGCAATCAATGTTACTTACACCTTTAATTGCACCTTCAATGTTCAGGTTACCCATTCCGCAGCGCATATTAAGGTTATTTCCTTCGATTTTTTTAAGAATAAAGTTTCCGGCTCCTACATCAATGTGACCTTTTTCAAAAGAAACAGAAATATCTTTTGCAACAAAGTTTCCGGCACCAATTGCTGCCTTAAAGCGTTCAAGTTTTGCACCTTCCGGAACAGAAATAAGGATTCTTGGAACAATGCGCCCAGGGCGGTCTGCATGATTAAAGAAATTAAAGCCCGAAAGCTTATTAAGATTCTTTACTACAAGAGTTTTTTCTCCGTCTATGCGGCACATAAGGTTGTCTTTTGCAATTCCACGTGTTTCAACGCTGAACTTTTTGCCTGGAATCATAACTACTTCGGCAGCACCAAAACTGAATTCCACATTCTTTATATCTGAAGTTTTGAATTCGTAATAAAGTGCTTCGTAGCGGCCGTTAGAACCAGATGAAGCTTCTTCCTTGTCGTCGCTGTCTTTTGCTTTTGAATCTTTTACAAGTGTATTAGAAAAACGTTCGCGAATAACCTTTGCAACTTCTTCTGGGGTGCCAAGCTCTTCCATTACCTTTGCATCGTCTCCTGCATCATCAAAATAATCTGAATAATACTGAAGTGCTTCATTCTGTTCATCAACTGTTAATGACTGTATGTTGTTTTTAAGTGCAGTCATGTATTCATCTCTTGTCATATACTCACCTCTCTTTTATTTTTCCTGTCCCATCAGAATCTTATCTACATTACTCTTATAAGATAACCATTCGGAACGGTATTTATCAAGTAAAATCATTCCATTGGAAGTAATTTTGTAATAACGCCTGTTTCTTCCCTGGAATTCCATATCATAAGTTTCCAAAAATCCGTCTTTCTGAAGGCGCCTGAGCACCGGATAAAGCGTGCTTTCGGAAACGTCCATAACCTGCCGGACATCCTGCGTGATTTTATAACCATAAGTTCCTTCAAGGCTAACCACCGAAAGAACCACAGCATCCAGCAGCGCAGAACCTGCTGTGAAATTCACTTTATTGCCTCCTGTTATTTATAATATTATACCGTATATAATATATTGTCAAGTGTAATATTATATTTTTTTTTAAATAAATTGAATGATATTTAAAAATAGGTTATATTGCAATTATGAACGTTTATGCATGGATTTTTACAGGGTTACTGGCGGTGGCTCTGGTTTTGTATATTGTTGGACTTGTGCAGCGTATTATTCCTTTAGAAAAAACTGCACGCTCGCTTTTTGTTCCGTTTATTTGCGGATTCATTTCTGCACTTTTAACTAATTATCTGCCAGACTCTCATCATATTATTTTTATTTCTTCTTTAGCTTTGAGTGCTGCTTCATTGTGCATGATTTCTACTTTGAAAAAAACAAGATTCTGCAAGTTTGCCGAACACTTTTTATTCTTACTTACCGAAAGCTTCTGGCTCTGGCTCATCTGTTCGGTTTACAGGATTTTTAAAGTTTCAAACCTTATCTTCATTCTTAGCGGGATATTTTTTCTTGCCGGATTTATTGTAATCTGCGTATTTATTAAAAAACAGTCACTGCACAAATATGTTGCTGCAATAATTCAATATAGTTTTGCAGCAGTTTTATGCACTACTTCACTTGTTAGTCTTATATACGAAAAAAGAGCCTTTGGAATTTTAATTTTCCTTGGCTCTTTAATTACAGTATGTCATGTAGTGTTTGAAATCTTCCAGCGCACAAGACCTTTTGCCATAAGTACAAAGCTTGAAAGAATTATTGTAACAATCCTTTTTGTAACAGCACAGGCACTTATGGGAACTGGAGCAGTGCTGTTTCAGGTTTAATACAAATCATCCCAAAGATACAAGTTGCCTTTTGCAAGACGGCCTGTCTTAATTGCGGAATCAAGTTTTTCCAGACTCTTTACTGTGCCTACTGCAAAACCTTCGCGGCTTCGGGCGGTATGGGTTAATTCAATTGTGTCGGCAGTTCCGTCAAAGAAAACCTTGTGAGTTCCTGGAACGTTTCCGCAGCGAGTTGAACTAACATGAAGCTGGTTTGCAGCCGGGCGCTCGTGGAAAGCATCGGTTACAATTTCATTTTTATTCTTGTAGGCAAGCTGTACACGGCGTGCAATTTCCAAAGCTGTACCGCTTGGACTGTCGGCCTTCTGGTTGTGGTGCATTTCCCAGGTTGCAACATCGTAGTCATCATATTCAGACATAATCTTGGCAGCTTCTTCTACAATCTTGTAAAACATATTTACGCCAATTGAAAAGTTTCCGGCAGTCATAATTGTTCCGCCAACTTTTTTTGCAAACTCGCGGATTTCATCGTGCTTATCGTTCCAGCCGGTAGTTCCTACAACAAGAGGAAGTCCAAGTGGAAGAAGCGCTTTAATATTGTTCATAACTGCAACAGGGTGAGTAAACTCAATAACACCTTCGGCACCGCTTGATTTTACGGCACGGGCAACTGCTTCTCCGTCGCCCTGCTCTACCTTTACCATTGCGTCTTGGGCGGCAACATCTATTGTAACAACAACTTCATGACCGGCACGCTTTGCGCACTGCTCAATCATGTGTCCCATTTTTCCATATCCTACGAGTGCTATTTTCATTGCCTTTTCTCCTCTTAGCTGAAATATGCGTTATGAAGAATACGGACAGTCTGGTCTGCTTCATCCTCATTTACAATAATACTTATATTTACTTTGCTGGCACCCTGCGAAATCATCTGGACGTTTATACCTTCGTCGGCAAGTGCTTCAAAACCGCTGGCAAGAATGTCACTTGAATGAGCGGCATCGCAGATGATTGTAACAATTGCCTTTCCTTTGCGTACTGTTACTTCACCTGCTTTTTCAAGATCTTCAACAAGACCGTCAAGTTTGTCTTTTGAATTGACTGTAAGCGAAACAGAAACTTCGGAAGTTGCAATAACGTCAATGCTTATATTCCATTTTAAGAAGTTGTTAAAAATGTGAGCAAGAAATCCTGCAGCACCAAGCATTCGAGAGCTTACAATATCAATAAGGGTAATATTTTTTACGCTTGTAATTGCACAAACCGGTGGAACTTTTCCTGTATGTTCTTCTACAATTATTGAACCAAGACTCTGAATGTTGTAAGAATTTTTTACGCGGACTGGGGTTCCTGTTTTGCGTACAGGAAGCATACTGCGAGGATGAAGTACCTGTGCACCAAACATTGCAAGCTCCTGGGCTTCTTCGTAAGTAACTTCAGGAACTGGTTTTGCGTCGGCAACTACACGAGGGTCAGCAGTCAAAATACCGTCAACATCCTTCCAGGTCTGAACTTCTTCTGCCTGCATTGCAGCTCCAATCATTGTTGCAGTAAGATCTGAACCACCGCGGCCTAAAGTTGTAATGTTGCCTTTTGCATCTTTTGCAATAAAGCCAGTTACAATCGGAATATCATCATAGGCGCCGTTTTTGTAGCCGTTTAAATACTGGGGAATATTTGTCCAGGTTTCGTCAAGAAGTTCGGCAGACATAAAATTACTGTCGCTTACAAATCCAACATTCCAGGCGTCGTGAAACTTTGCAGGAATACCCTGACTGTTCAAGTATGCTGCCATCATGCGTACAGACATGCGTTCGCCAAAAGAAACAAGATAGTCGCGCGAACGTTTGCTCACTTCTTTAAGCATTGAAATACCGGTAAGCAGCTGTTTAAGCTCATCAAGCAGAGCTTCGATTGTATCAATATTTATTCCAAGCTCTTGTGCAGTTTCTTCATGAAGCTTTGCAACTCCTGCAACATCAACAGTGCCTTCTACAGCTTTGTCTGCTGCCTCCAAAAGATGGTTAGTTGTGTCACCCATTGCCGAAAGTACAACAACAGGTCTGCGGTACTGATATGCCTTGATTATTGATGCAACATGCTTAATGCGTTCTGCGTTTGCCACGCTTGAACCACCGAATTTCATTACTATCATAGTTCGTTCCTTTTTTTGATTGTTGAGTTATTATAGTGTTTTTGATGTGTACATACAAGATAATTGGTACATATAAATAATTGTCACACGGATTGGAAACGACTAACGTCGTTTCAGATGATGTGTCACCCCGAACTTGTTTCGGGGTCTCATTTTTTAAAGGAATTGCGTTAGCAATTCCGAATCCGTGTGACAACTTACTGTCTGATGAAATCAACATTTTGTGTAGTAATATCTATTTTACCAGCTTTAAGCGTAACTTCATCATTCAGTTTGATGTCGCTACAGCCTTTGAGAGTCGTTTGCATATCAAGTGACGGAATGAGGAAAAGAGCATCTGTGCCGCGTTTGTCTATGCAAAAAGCCTGGTATGTCTGCTCCGGATTTTGCATAAGATACACAAGCTTCCAGTGGGTTTCGCTCAGGCGGCTGGCTTTGCGGGCGTCCTGGCTTGCGGCGTCTCCGGCGGCTATTCGTTCAAGCATTTCGTCTTTGTCTAAAAGGCGGCGTCCGTCTATAAAGGCACGCAGCTGCTGGTGGGCAATAAGGTCTCCATAACGGCGAAGCGGTGATGTTACCTGACTGTAAAAACTCAAACCAAGTCCTGCGTGTGGAGCCGGAGTAATTCCAACAGAACGCTTACGCATGCATTTTACACGTGCAAACTGCCCTGCCCAGCCATCTGGCACTTTTTCTGGGAAGTTTGGCGCTTCCTGGCTTACATAAGGAAACGGAATTTTATTCTTAAAGGCAAACTTTGCGGCCCCCTCGCCTGCCAAAAGCATCATTTCCTGAACCATATCGTTTGATTCAAACTTAACTTCGGGCTTTACTGTAACAATCTTAGTTTCACGGTCTACTTTAATATCAACTTCAGGCATCTGAATTGTTACAGCGTTGTTGGCATTTCTGCGGGCAAGGTTTCGGCGTGCAATTTCAAAAAGAGGTTTAAGTTCCGGGGAATCTTTCTGCTGTTCTGCCTGTTCGTAAGAAATCATTTTTACATGAACACGAACTTTTTTTACTTCGCATTCTGAAATCTGACAATCATCATCAAGTGTGATTTTGAAAGCAAGGGCTGCTGATTTTATTGCCGGGTCATCACCGGCAGCTCGTTCTTTAAGACCAAGCGCGTAATCTTCAAGAGAGCTTTCACAAAGCATACGGCTTGCACCTTCGGGAATATAAAGTGTTGTTCCACGCTCCCGGGCTGCAATGTCTATACTTGAATCAGGTGCAACACTTGCGGCAGGGTCTGCAATACAAACCCAAAGTGATTTCCCGTCAAAGCCAACTGCATCATCAGGGTCAGCAGCATTCGGGGAGTCTACTGCATAACATACGCATGGAACTTCTTCACGTTCTTCTTGAGGCATTGAACCAAGCTGTTCGCGGGCAGAATCAAAACTAAAACCAAGCCTTGTCGGATGCGGATTTTTTGTAAACTGCCAGATTCCGGTATCGAGCAAAAGCTTATGTGCCTTTTCAATATTCTGACTAAACCCCGCAAGCTCCAGCACCTTTGATTTATTTGTCTGACAAAGTGCAAAAGCTTCAACTTCACCCATAAACTTAGAATCTGAGGGAAGGTCTAGTTTGCGGTTCTTCAGGCGCTCGATGAAGGCCTGGCGCTGTTCTGCTTCGTGTTCTTTTTCGTATTTTTTCTGATTAATTTCATCAATCTGCTCTTGTGTACGAAGTGTAAATGAGAGAGTACCATTTTTGATTGCCTCTGCATCCTGACAGAATTGCGGCATATTACATATTGTCTGATAAAAAGCCCATGCATTGTCCGGAGCAAGGTCAGAAGCGGCATAGTCTACAATTTCATTAAAGCTCAATGGCGCGTTTGCAGTATCCGGTTCTGAAATTAAAAGTTCGTATGTTTCTAAAAGTGATGAATTAAATTGTTCTAAAAGCGCACTGTCATCCTGAGCCGCAAGAACTTTTTCAATAGAAGTAACCGGCCCTTCACAAAGCAGAATAACATCCTTTTCTCGAACCTTCTGTTCCAGTTTACCATATGTGATGATATATTTATCGCCATCAAGTTCTTTTATTACGGCGGGTTGTGTCTTATATATAACTAACGCATTCTTGTTCATCAATAGTCATTTTATCATAAATGAATACATTTGAAAATCTTTGAGTGTGGGACGCAGATGAAAAATGAGGGGGGGCCCCAGTCAGTGAGCTCATAACGGCAAAGCCGTTATGGTGAACGAACGACTGGGGAGAGGCCTTATTTTTCATCGTCGCTGGGACCCGCAATCAAAGATTTTCCACATGATTGTTTAAAAATAAAAAAGGCACTGTTCAAAGAACAATGCCTTTTAATACGAGACCCTGCCCTTCGACAGGCTCAGGGACCGAGGAATGTTACCACTTCTTTTCGATTACATCACAGATGTTCATTTCTTCTGCAGCATCTGGATTAATTTCGAAGAACTTAGCTTTTTCCATGTTAGGAACAACGTTTACAGTGTCACCAAGACGGAATTCAGCAGTTGCTGTTGTCTTAGCGATAATGCTCTGTCCCTTGTTAGAAATAAGATAAAGATGTGTTTCGGCACCAAGT
>JAFZXA010000142.1 GCA_017617115.1 Treponema sp. | reverse complement strand
AGAAAAGCACAAGGAACAGCTTGAAGACCCAGTACAGCAGAAACTTTTTGCAACACTTATGGATGACATTCAGTACAAGCTTCTCCGCAAGTCTATCCTTGACGAAGGTGTTCGTGTAGACGGACGTAAGGTTGACGAAATCCGCCCAATCACTTGTGAAATCAACGTATTGCCAACTCCACATGGTTCGGCACTTTTTACACGTGGTGAAACACAGTCGCTCGCTGTATGTACACTTGGTACTGCAATGGACGAACAGTCTTATGACGACATTGATGGAGACCGCTCAGAGCACTTCATCCTTCACTATAACTTCCCGCCATACTCAGTTGGTGAAACAGGTAAGCTTACAACAGGACGCCGTGAAATTGGTCACGGAAACCTTGCCCGCCGCTCACTCGCTGCAATGGTTCCAAGCCGCGAAGAGTTCCCATACACAATCCGCGTAGTTTCTGAAATCATGGAATCTAACGGTTCTTCATCTCAGGCTTCTACTTGTGGCGGTACTCTTTGTATGCTCGCAGCCGGTGTTCCAATGAAGAAGATGGTTGCCGGTATTGCTATGGGTCTTATTACAGAACCAGAAGGCGACAACCCATACGGACGCTATTCAATTCTTTCTGATATTCTTGGTGAAGAAGACCACCTTGGTGATATGGACTTTAAGGTAGCCGGAACAAAAGACGGTATTACAGGCTTCCAGATGGATATTAAGATTGCCGGAGTAACAACAGAAATCATGAAGAAGGCTATGGAACAGGCTCGTCAGGGTCGTTTGCATATCCTTTCTATCATGGAAAAATGCATTGACAAGCCGGCTCCACTTGCAAAGAACGCTCCACAGATTCTTACAATGAAGATTCCTGTAGACAAAATCGGCGCCCTTATTGGACCAGGCGGAAAGAACGTTAAAGCTCTGTGCGCTCAGTATGATGTAACAATCAACACAGAAGACGACGGAACTGTAACAATCTACTCAAAGAACGGAATGCAGGCCGAAGCAGCAAAGAAAGCTGTAAAGGGCATTACAGAAGACCCGGAAGTTGGAACAATCTATCAGGGAACTGTAAAGCGCATTATGGACTTTGGTGCCTTCATCGAAATCCTCCCTGGAAAAGAAGGCCTCTGCCACATTTCCAAGCTTTCAAAACAGCGCGTAAACAAGGTAACCGACGTTCTTACAGAAGGTCAGGTAATCCCAGTTAAACTGCTCGAAGTAGACAAACAGGGCCGTTTGAACCTGTCGTATATTGACGCAATAGAAGGCTAAATAAACATTGTAAAATTTCACTTTCTATTGTATAATATGTGACAAATGTCAGCATTTCGGAAAAGCTTTTTCTTGCCGGAATGCTGTTTTTTTTAGGTCCAGGCTCTAATGGTAAGAATTATAACTTTTGACATCTGCTCATTACTTACTCTTGCTATACTTTTGCTTTCAATTTTTTTACGAAAGCTTACAAGAGGAAAAAGCAATGTTCTTTATATTCTTCTTATTGTAATTGTTTTTCTTTCCGGCGTTTTTGATATTCTGCGTGTATATATGCCTCTAAGACTTCCTTATACAAGGAATTCGCAGATTCAAATATACGTATATAACTATCTTTATTTTATTACAAGAAATCTTTCAACTCCTGTTTACATTCTTTTTATTTTTTCGGTTTGTGGAATGTGGCATGAATTTAACAAAGATGTACTTTTAAAAATTACCTGGGGAGTCCCTGTTATTGCCATAATTTTCCTTATAGTTATGAATATTCCGGTACATAAGTTGTTTGTAATTACAGAAAATCTGGAATATGTTCGTGGTCCATGGCTTATGTATATGAGAATTTGCGCAGTATGGATTCTTGCTTATTCTGTAATCTGTCTATTATTCAACCGCCAGATGATTTCCAGACAGAAATTTTTTCTTTTGTTAAGCTTGTGCCCAATAAATGTTATAGGAGTTTTAATCCAGCAGTATTGGCCAAAGTATCTGGTAGAAATTCTTTGTACAACATTCCCGCTTATTTTTATTTCGATTGCAGTTCAAAAGCCGGAAGAAATTATAGATATGACTTCGGGCAGCTTGAATTTTCAGGCTTACAAGGACGAAATAAAACGAAATCTTGCAGCAAAACGAAAACTTCATTTTATTATTGTAAAAATCATAGATTATGACATTATCAGAAACACTTTAGGAAAAGAAAACATTACTATATTTCTGTCGCATGTAGTAAGAGGGTTGTATACAATCTGTAATAATGATGAATACGATGTTTACTATTTGGGAAACGGCGGATTTTCAATTTTAACGCTTCGTGATAATTCTGAAGAAATTGAACAGATTGCCCTGAAAACAAGAAACTTTTTTGCAGGAAAGCACGAAATAAACAACATTAATATTATGTTTGATTTTAAGATGTGTTTTGTCCGCTGTCCCGAAGATCTTAAGGATTATGATGCCGTAATGAATTTTGATAAAAACATTATGTCGTCAATAATTGCAAAGAATACTCTTGTATATCTTAAAGAAATTTCAAACTCTTCTGATTTTCAAATTTCAAATCAAATAGACAGAATCATCCAGCAGGCAATAAAATACAATCAGTTTGAGATGTACTTTCAACCTGTTTATGATATTAAAGCAAGACAATTTGTTTCGGCAGAAGCGCTCATAAGACTTAATAATAGTGAATATGGTTTTATTTCTCCTTCTGTTTTTATTCCGGCTGCCGAAAAGAGTGGCGCCATTCATGAAATTGGTGATTTTGTTTTAGAAGATGTTATAAGTTTTGTTGCCGAAAATAATCTGGACGAATTAGGTCTTAAATATATAGAAATAAATCTTTCGGTTTCTCAATGTATTGAAAATAATCTTTCTGAAAAAATAATGGATTTACTAACCAGATACAAGGTAAATCCGGAAAAGATCAATCTTGAAATTACAGAAACCTCGCAGGAAGTTAATTATAATGTAATCGAGCAGAATATAACCTCTCTTTCACAAAATGGAATTTTAATTTCGCTTGATGATTACGGAACAGGTTACTCTAACATTCTTAGAATTACACGGCTTCCTCTGGATTTAATTAAGCTTGATAAAAGCTTTGTTGATGAGCTTGAAAAACCTGGTATGAAAACTGTAATTAACGAAACTGTTTCTATGCTCAAAAAAATGAATAAACAGATTCTTATAGAAGGTGTAGAAACTTACGAAGATTTTGATTATTTTAGAAATGCCGGCTGTGATTTTGTTCAGGGCTTTTATTTTTCTAAGCCGCTTTCAAAAGCCGATTTTATAGAGTTTATGAGGAGTTCACGCGATGAATGATTATTTAATGTGTGATGTTACAGCGCTTCTCATTTTCTTTACGCTTATAATTTCGAATGTTTCTAAGCACAGGGTAAAATCAAGAACAAACAACCTTTATATTGCACTTCTCTTTGTTTCTTGTATTGCTATTGTATTCCGCATAACTTACCAGCTTATAATACGTCACTGCGATTATTCTAAACCGGTTGTTTTCTGGTTAAGGTTTTTTATTTATTTATATATGGTCTTCAGGTGCTATATATATGCAGTGGGATTGGTTTTTATTTTTTCTTCAACAGGTATTCTTCCGGTTTTTTATCGCAGCGATACATACAAAATATTCATGATTCTTCTTTTTAATGTTCCTGTTTTGTATATTCTGATGGACTGCGTAAAGCATATCATGTTTGATATAGACAAAAACATGAAGCTTATTTTGTATCCGCCTGTTATTGTTATAAATCTTTGTATTGTCGCAATGCTTTTCTTTGGATTTTTGATGATTTTAAAATACAGAAAGATTTTGAAGAAATCGCAGGTTGCTTACGGTCTGTCTTTGTTTCCAATAAACGGTATTCTTTATATTATTCAGTCTGTTTATCCGCAGATACAGATAGAAATGTTTGTGCTTGCAATTACCTGTTATCTTGCATTTGCAACAATTCAGCGTCCTGAGCTTATTGTAAATTCTAAAACACTGGCTCATTCTGCCATTGCATTTGAAAATGAACTTAAAAAAACAATAAATATAAAGCTTCCTGTAAAATTTATTTTTATTAAAATTACAAACTACAGAAATATAAATATGTATGTAGGCATTGATAAATTCAATGAGCTTCTTAGAAAAATCACATTATTTCTGAACGAGCTTTCGCATAAAAATAAGCTTAAGGCAATGCCGTATTATTTACATAATTATGTTTATGCGCTGCCTACAGAAGATCAAACGGATGTTTCAATAGCAAAAACACTCGATGCTCTTGAGCGCTATTTTTCTCAGGTTTTTATTTTAGATGGAGTTCGTATTAATCTTGAAACCCGCATTTGTGTTATAAGGTATCCGGAAGATGTTTCAAATTATGAATATCTTTTATACCTTTCAAAAACCTTTTATAAAATTCTTGAACCAGATACAAAACCGCAATGGTTCAGAGATTATAGTTCGGACCGAAATTTTATAATCCGAAATCATATAGAACAAATTGTTGACCGTGCAATAAACGAAAAGCTTTTTGAAATATACTATCAGCCGATTTATTCAGTGAAGAAACAAAAATATACCTGTGCCGAAGCTCTTGTAAGACTCAATGATCCGGAATATGGTGTAATTCCTTCTGCGTTATTTATTGATTATGCAGAGCGAACAAACAAGATTCATATTATTGGCGATTTTGTTCTTCAAAAAGTCTGTGAGTTTATTGCAAGTAAAGAAGGACGTTCGCTTGAACTTGAGAGTATTGAAGTAAATATGTCTGTAACGCAATGTTTTGAAACAGATTTAATCACCAAAGTCAGGAATCTGCTTGATTTGTATAAAATTTCTTCAAATCAATTGCGTTTTGAAATAACAGAAAATGCAGCAAGCTTTAATCCTCAGATTGTCGAAAAGAATATTAAAGCCTTAAACCGCATGGGAATAAACTTTTCTCTTGATGATTATGGAACCGGTTTTTCAAATATTAAAAAACTCATTTCACTTCCTTTTGATGTTGTAAAGATAAATAAAGAATTTATTGATGAAATTGAAAATACTGTTTCTGAGTCTCTTGTAGATGATATGATTCATATGCTTAAGTCTTTGGGAAAGCAGATTCTTATAGAAGGAATTGAGTCTCATGAAAGGGCAGAACTTTTTGTAAACTTAAAATGCGAAGATGATATTGCGTGTGACTATTTGCAGGGCTATTATTTTTCTAAGCCGCTTCCGCAATCTGAATTTGTTAAGTTTATGAAAAAGTGATATAGTTATAGTATGAATAAAATCGAAGTAAAAATGGTTGCGCAAAAAGGAGCAGTGGTTCCTTCTTATAAGACAGAAGGTGCTGCAGGTGCTGATGTTTGTGCGTTTTTGACAGAGCCGGTTACAATTGCACCCGGTTCCTTTGTAATGATTCCAACAGGTCTTTTTTTTGAAATTCCTCAGGGGTACGAAATTCAGGTTCGTCCGCGTTCGGGGCTTGCTGCAAAAAACGGCATAACAGTTTTAAATACTCCCGGAACTATAGACAGTGATTATCGTGGAGAACTTAAAATAATTCTTATTAATCTTGGTGCTTCTGCTTTTGTTGTAAATAACGGCGAACGCATTGCTCAAATAATTGTTAGCCCGGTTACTGTTGCCGATTTTAAACTGACAGATTCTTTATCTGATACCGAACGAGGAGAAAAGGGTTTTGGCTCTACAGGCGTCTAAGCCTTCTAAACTGGGAAGGGGCATTTTAATTAAATATCTCTACAAGGAGCTTTTTTATTACTTCCTTATCTGCTTTGCATTTTTGTTTGTTGTATTTTTTGCAAACCAGATTCTTTTAATTGGCGAAGATATGCTTTCAAAACGGGCTCCGTTTAATGATGTTGCAAAAATAATGATTTACAGTATGCCGGCTCTTATTGCCCAGTCTGCACCTTTTGCAACTCTTGTAGGTTTTTTAATGTGTCTTGGCCGAATGGCGAGCGATAATGAAATTCTTATTTTCAGGGCTTCGGGTTTTAGCTTTCGTTCCATTTTGTACCCTGTTCTTTTGCTTGGCATGGCAATTTCGCTTGCGTCATTTTTTGTAAACGATTATCTTTTACCGCTTGGAACAATAAAATACAATGAGCTGTACAGAAAAATCATGAGGTCGAATCCTTCGGTTGTTCTTGAACCAAACAGTGTAAAACAAATTGGAAGCTCCACAGTAGTAATTGGTGATGTAAATGGTTCTGATGTTTCTGATATCATATTTTTTACAAAACGAGATACAAACGAAGAAACAATAATTGTTGCAGGAGATTCAATTCTTACAGGTGCAAAAAATCAGGGTGTGCTTTTGCAGCTTGATATGTCTGAATCAATTATGACAACCTTTGACCTTAAAGATTTTTCAAATTACGATGTGCTTTCTGCCGAAAAAACGGTACTTAATATATTTGATTCAACAATAACAGGCCGCAGTGGAAAAAATCCTCGTGAGATGACCTTTTATGATTTACATAAAGAAATTGTTTCTATGAAAGCCGACCCCGACGAAGACCCAATGCGCATAAACACCTGGATGATGGAATATTATAAAAAGTTTGCAATTCCGTTTGGTTCAATCTTTTTTGCGTTCCTTGCTTTTTCAATTGCGTTCTTGTTCGGAAAACACAATGGTTTGACAATGGGACTTTTTACAGGCATTGTAATTTGTGTACTTTATTGGGCAATGCAAATTTCGGGGCAGCTTCTTGTTACTCGTGTAAATCTTGATGCATTCCTTTGTATATGGGTGCCTAATATATTAATGGCTGTTGTTGCTGCGCTCTTGTGTATAAATCTTATAAGAAAATAGGAGAGAAGAAGTGAAGTTTGTTCAGTATATTTTAAGAAAACTTATACCTTTCTTTGTTGTTTCACTTATTTTTATTTCTCTTATTTTGAATCTTGTTGATTTGTTTATGAATATTTCGCGTTACCTTGAAATGGAAGCTCCCGCCCGTGATGTTTTTAAGGTAATGCTTTTATATGTTCCAAAAACTATATGGTATTCAGCTCCAATTGCATTCTTGTTTTCGGTAACTTATATCTTAAGTGATTTATATGCCAAGAACGAAATGGAAGCAATTTTCGCTTCTGGAGTTTCGCTTTTTCGTTTTGTAATGCCTGTCTTTGTTGTTGGAATATTGCTTTCAATAGGTATGTTTTTTCTGGAAGATAAGCTTGTTGTAACTACGCTTGAACAAAAAACAAACCTTCAGAATCTTCTGCTTGACCAGCAGGAATCGGCAAATAATGATAATATTGTTGTTTTGTCTGAATCGGCAAAGGTTATTTATAAGGCACGCCGTTACCGCGATACAACAAAAAGACTTGAAAATGTATTTTTTATTTTCCGTGATGATAACAAAAAGCTTGAAGCAATTATTCATGCTAACGAAGCGCTTTGGAATGAAGAACAGCAGATTTGGGAAATCTCTGGTGCAGTACAATTTGAAAATAATGGAGAAACGCTTGTAAGAACAACAGTTTCTGACCGTTTTAAAGAGCAGCTTACCGAAAGTTATGAAATATTCCGAAAGACAACTGTCGATGTTGCCAGTGTAAATGCGGCAGATGCAAAATTATATATAAACCATCTTAAAAAAGCAGGACTTCCATATAACGAGCCGCTTTCGGTTTATTACAAAAAATTTGCGTTTCCGTTTATTCTGCTTATTTCTGCTTTTCTTGCAGTTGGAGTAACCGGTAAAACCCGCAAAAATGTTCTTCTGATTAGTTTGTCACTTTCTATTGCCTCGGTTGTTTTATTTTATGTATTCCAGATGGTAACAATGGTTCTGGCAAAAACAGGAGTTATGAATCCGTTTATGGGAGCGTGGCTGCCAGATATTGTATTCCTGTTTATAGCAGGATTTTTATTAAAGTATAGCAGGACGTAAAGAATGAGCATTTTTGATATAAAACATTCTTCCTCAGACGGCAAGGCGCGTACCGGTGTGCTTCATCTTCCTCATGGCGATGTGCAGACTCCTGTTTTTATGCCTGTTGGTACAAACGCAACTGTAAAGGCAATGCCAAACGACTTTTTGCGCGAAATTGAATTTGAAATTATTCTTGCAAATACATATCATCTTTTTTTGCGCCCGGGTGCAGACTTAATTCAGGAAGCAGGCGGCTTGCACGGCTTTTCAAAATGGGACCGCAACTTTTTGACCGATTCAGGCGGATTTCAGGTTTTTTCATTAAGTAAGCTTCGTAAAATTACAGATGAAGGTGTAAAGTTTCAGAGCAATATTGATGGAAGCTATCATCTGTTTACTCCCGAAAATGTTGTTCAGACTCAGGTAAAATTCAACTCCGATATTCAGATGCAGCTTGATGTTTGTACAGGCTACGAGGAACCACGAAAAGCTGCAGAAAAGGCACTGCGGATTACGAGCGACTGGCTTCTTAGGGCAAAAAAGGAATGGGAAAGTGCAGTGGAGCAGGGTTATAAAGGTGTGCTTTTCCCGATTGTTCAAGGGCATTTTAGTGAAGATCTTCGTAAGCAAAGTGCCGAATTTGTTTCGTCTCTTGATATGCCTGGTATTGCAATAGGCGGCTTAAGTGTAGGGGAACCGCACGAAGAGTTTGTTCATTTTATGAATTACACCTGCCAGTATTTGCCGGAGTCAAAACCAAAATACGTTATGGGAATTGGTACTCCGGAATATATTCTTGATGCAGTAGCTGCCGGAGTTGATATGTTTGACTGCGTACTTCCAACAAGAAATGCAAGAAACGGCTCATATTTTACACATCACGGAAATCTTTCTATAAAACAGGAGCGTTTTACACACGATTTTGGACCTATAGATCCACAATGTAATTGTAAAGTTTGCCGCACTTATTCCCGAAGTTATTTAAGACATCTGTTTAAAGAACAGGAAATCCTTAGCTGCATACTTGCTTCGTACCATAATCTGTATTTTCTTCAGAATATGATGTATGAAATACGTGCAGCAATAAATGAAGACCGTTTTGAAGAATATAAGAAGGATTTTTTGGAAAGGTTCAAGGAAGGCGTATGAGAAAATTATTATTAGTTCTTTTGATATTAGGTTTAGCCGGCATTTGTTTTGCCCAGGACACCGACTCCGATAACGACACTCCAACAGTAGTTGCTTCAAAAGGCGGTTATGCCGAAGTGCCTGCTGCAAAACGACCAAAACCAATTGACCAGGAAAAAGCTGCTGCCGCTGCCGAAAAAGATGAAACTCCAGACGATGAAGAAAACAACCGTAATACAATCCGCTATGGACTTCCTTCAGAAATTTCTACACTTCTGGACACACTCTTAAAAAATGATGACCCGCGTTTTACCGAAGAAATCTATGATTTGTTTCAGGTAACAAAAAGCTCAACTATAAAGGAAAAGGTACTCAAATATTTTACAAAGGCAGAAGATCCTTGTCTTGAAGATTATGCCGTAGACCTTTTAAATGATCCTTATGATGAAACAAATGCAGTTGTAAAGGCAACATTCCAGTATATAAGTGCAGTAAAAACTACAGCTGCAATTCCTGCTGTAATAAATCTTATTGAAAGTGAAAACGAAAATTATTTTACCGATGCAATTGCAACACTAGGAGACATTGGTGGCCCTGAAGAGGCGATGTTCCTTGTTGAATATCTTGAACGGGATGACCTTTCTGATGCGCAGCGTCAGACGCTTATGCGCAACTGCGGAAAAATGCATGCAGTAGAAACCTGGGACAAGCTTGTTGATATTCTTGATAATGATGATGAAAACTCTTTTGTACGAATGTATGCGGCAGAAAGTCTTGGACTTATGGAAGTAGAAAAATCTGTCCCGGTTTTAGTAAGACATTTTGATGCAACAGATCCGTACTTAAGGCAGTATGTTGTAAAGGGTTTAAGTCATTTTCCAGATGTTGTAGAAGCAAAAGCAACTATTATTCAGGCAATTCGTGATGAAAACTGGCGTGTAAGACAGGAAGCAATCCGCACAGTAAAAGAAAACAAAACAAAAGATGCTGTTCCATATTTGATTTACCGTGCAAAAAATGATTCTGAAAAACTTATTAAAGAAGAAAGCTATACAGCCCTGGCAGCACTTAATACAGATGAAGGAAATGATTTTTTAATTGCACAGCTTCAGGATAAAAAAGTTGCAGACGGAACAAAAAAGAAAATTGTTGAAGTTCTGCTTGCCGAAGATCATGTTGGCGAAAAAGAAATAATTGACCTTGCAAAAACAGTTGCAACCGACGACAAACGAAAGGATTTGCGCTACGCCATTGCAAAGGAAATGGTAAAAAATTACAAGAGTTCTTATGACGAAGTTGCTGCTTTATATTTGCAGTCAAAAGATGCAACTACAATTTCGCTTGGACTTGATATGTACAAACAGAAAAAATCTTCTTCACTCGAAGCCTACGTTAATACAATTGCCAATGAAAAGAAATCAAGCTCTAATAAGACAAGGGCTCAAAAATTGTTAGGAATTGAGGAAGAAGAAAACAAAAACGCTGATGCTAAGTAATTTACTCATACAACTTATTCACTAGTGCCAGAACTCCGTTAATTTTCTGTTCTTCCTCATGAGTAAACTCAACATTTTCTTCAATAAGAGTTTCAAGACTGTGGTGTGATTCTGTAAGAGCAGTGTTAAAGCCTCTTGTTACCTTGTACCAGTAGTTACCGCTGCCATCGTTGTAAAGGGTTATAAAGCCGCACTCCTTATTTTTTTGTTTTGCAATTGCGGTGTGCATAATCCAGTCAAGGGAATCGACAAGGCTTTCTTTGCCAACAGGGTCATAAATGTTTGCATTGAGCTTACGGCTCCAGCGTTTTTCGGCAAGAGGCATAAGGTCAAGATTCTGAACAGCGTTTATAATTGTGCCCATTTTTTCGCCGTCCATAAGGGGGCCGTAATTTTTGATTTTTATCTGACCGCGAAGATTCGCACAGGCATTAAGCTTGTTTTTGTCTTTTTCGGTTTTTACAGCAAGAGTTAAATATTCCAATGGAAGAAGGGCTGTTTTCTTTCCCTTGATTTTGACAGTTTCAAAAACAAAGTCGCCAAGCGAAAGGGCAGATGCTGTATCCGGCATCCCTTTAGAAGTATCCGTCATACCGAACTTGTTTCGGGATCTCTTTTTTGTATTCGCAGATGCTGAAACAAGTTCAGCATGACCCGTGTCTTCCTCTTCTTGCCCTTTCGAGAGCCTCAGGGACCGCTGGGTTGCCTTCAACCGTTCAAACAGCTTTGGATTTATAATATCAAGCATAGGCTTTGTAAGAGGTGAAACACTCATTGCAAAAATGCGGCTTGTGCGGACAATTTCTCCGGCAACAATAAAAAGAGGATCCTGACGGAACATTACAGAACCCGGGTGAATGCATATATGGTCTGCCGTAAGGGAACGGTAATTTTCGCGGCCGGTTCGAATACATACAAACTGAATCATTCCCGCTGCAATACAGCAAAGGTAATCACTCATGTTGCCACCGTTTTCTACAATAGGAAGTCCAAGTTTTTCGCCTACAATTTCGCCAAGCTGCCATTTAATGTTGTCAATTTCGGCCATTACGCGTTCATCAAGATAATTTTTTTTGCAGAACTTTTCACGGTTGTCTGTCTGTTTGTATGCGCGGAAAAGATTTATATAAGTTCCAAAATCTCCCTGCATATCGCGGAAACGGTGATGTGCTTTGCGTGCTTCCATTTCTTCATTAGGTGGTAGAATAAAAGGAGAGTTTGCACTAAGAAAAGCAGCGGCAATAAGTGTCTTTTCAATAACATCAGGGAACCGCATAATAGACTCAACAATAATACGGCTTATGCGCGGTTCAAGCGGGAATATTACCATCATCTTACCAATTGCCGAAAGAGTGTTGTCATCGTCAAGAGCACCAAGCATGTGAAGAGTATCTACGGCGCCAATAATTCCTTCGCGGCCAGGAGATGCAATAAAATCAAAATTATAAAAATCGGTTATGCCAAGCTCTGCCATTCTAAGAACAACTTCACTTAAATCGGTGCGGTAGATTTCTTCTGTTGTATAAAGAGGGCGGGCTTCAAAATCTTTGCGGCTGTAAAGACGGTAGCAGGTTCCCTCATGTGTTCGACCGGCACGACCTTTTCGCTGGTTGCAGCTTGCCTTTGAAACAGGAGTTTCGTTTAAGCTTGAAGTAAAAGTGCGCGGACTATAAAAGTTCAGTTTTGCAAGACCTGAATCAATTACAGTTGTAATATCATGAATAGTAACAGAAGTTTCGGCAATGTTTGTTGTTACGATAACCTTTTTCTTTCCTGCAGGCGGGTCTTCAAAAACGCGTTCCTGTTCTTCCTTTGCAAGACGACCGTATAAAGGCATAATATGTAAATGTCTGCTGAAAGGGCAGTGAAGCAGCCGTTCCACACAATCCTTAATAATTTTTTCACCAGGAAGAAAAATGAGTATTCCGCCGTTTATATCACTTCCTTCATCGTTATCAAGTACGCGGTCTACAGTTGCACAAATCTTACTTAAAAGAATGTCGCAGCCAGCTTCTGTGGCAGTTGTGGCACCGCCTTGAATAGGGTCGTAAATTACACTAACAGGGTAGGTAATTGTGTCAATTGAAACAATAGGTGCACCGTCAAAATATTCGCTGAAGGCCTGAGTGTTCATTGTTGCTGAAGAAACTATTACATGAAAATCGGAACGTTCCTTAAGCACTCGTTTAAGAAGTCCAAGAATAAAATCAATATTCAAGCTTCGTTCATGAGCTTCATCCACCATTACAACACTGTATTTACTGAGCCACGGGTCCAGCTTCATTTCCTGAAGTAAGATTCCGTCGGTCATAATTTTAATGCGGGTGTCAGGACCGGTTTTATCTTCAAAGCGCATTTTGTACCCTACGAGTCCCGGGTATGGTGTATTCATCTGTTTTGCTATAAATTCACTGACACTCAAAGCCGCAATTCGTCTTGGCTGGGTTACAGCTATCATTCCGTTTGTTGCATAACCTGCTTCGTATAAAATAACCGGAATCTGTGTTGTTTTACCCGAACCAGTTGGACTTTCTACAATTACGACTTTATTATTTTCCATGCAGTCGAGTATTTTTTGTTTCTGTTCATAAACAGGCAGCGACTTATAATCTATTGCCATACAATATAATCCTTTGTGTATTTATTATTTATTTCAATGCGGCGTTTTATGTATTTTGCCCAGTTCGAACGAGGAACATCCCAAAGATAATCAATGAATTCTTGAGTAAGGGGCTTAACTACATATTCGCTGGCAGTATTGATATATGTTGTTATAAAAAAGTTTTCGGAATTAATAAGGGTAGGCGGGTTCCCGTTTTCCTGTTTTTTGAAGGTGAGCTTTACCATAAGACCATCGCCTGTGTTGTCGCGTTCACCGGTTGGATTTGTGGAAGTTAACTGAGGTTCTGTTCTCTGCCCGCTTATTGTGTTTCCGTTTGCAAACATAATAACTTTCTGTGAATTTGTTTCGTGATAAAAAATGTATTTGCGGTCTTTAATTATGTGCGCATGATTTGACCACACAATATCGGCTCCAGCCTCAAGCAACTGCATATAATAGGTGTCACGCGATTCTGGAATGTTTCGTGTATATTCAACCTCATAAGCATGTATTGAAATTACAAATAAATCGCAGGGATTTTGTTCACGAAGTTCCTTTACTTTTTTTATAAAGGCATTGCGGGCGGCATCTGAATTTTCTATATAGTTTATATAATCAGAATAAGACGGCTGGTTTAAAATTTCAGTAACAGGCAAAAATAAAATCTTCCAGCCTTTCTTTTCTATAAGATTATAAGTAAGCTCTGCCTTTTTGCCATCTTTGAGTCCTGAAAAATAAATGTTTTCGCCACGTGCTTTTGAACGTTCAATAAGTCGTTCTGTTGTTTTTACAGTTTCTTTAATTCCGTTCAAGCCCTGGTCATTTGTGTGATTATTGCACAACGAAAAAACATCAAAGCCGGCATCAATTGCGGCTTCTATGTAGGCTTGCGGCATATTGAAGTTTGGCCATGTATGAGGGCGTTGTGTATCGTCAACAGGAGATTCTATATTTGCAAACGCAAGGTCTGCAGGTTCAATAATATATTTTACATCGCGCCAGATTTTTGGATAATCAGAAATTGCATAATTTACGCTGTGCGCCATAATGTCTCCCGCAAAAAGCAGAGAGATGGTTCCGTCGTCTTCTTCAACAATTTGTGTTTCAAGAGCTTCTTCAGGTTCTGTAATTTCTGTTTCTTCCGGAACTGGTTCCGGCAGTTCAACCTTAGTAGTGCCGCAGGAAAAAATCAGGAAGGCTGCAAAAAGAGACGTTATAAATAAAAACTGGTTTTTACGTAAAAAATTCACAAGTATTAATAATATATCATAAAAACTAATACTTTGGAATTGTCATTTTATAATACTTAGGAGCCTTGTAGTCAATGTACCAGCCGCCATTATAAAAGCCGTTGTCGTCTGCAGTTGGAACTACAAAAATAACTTTTGTTGGATTTTCAGTATCATAATAAAATGTATTTGAAAGCCAGTCGCCTTCGTTACTGCACGGGTTCTGGCTTGTAAAATATCCGGCTTTGTCTTTTGGCGTATAAACTGTAATGTTGTATTTTCCTTTTTGAAGATTTAAGTGTGCTGCCATGCCGCCATCAAGGTAATAAGTCTTCTGGTAATAATTTACTCTATCGGGAATGCTTGCCCATTCATAAGTTGCTTTTGCTTTTGTATAAGTAACATCTTCGCCGGTCTGGGCATCTTCAAGCTTTATCCAGCAGCGTACATAATTCAAATCTCCGTTGTTCTGCGGCCTGTAAATTATAAGCTCCCACGGATTGTGATGAATATCATCAGAAGTGTTTTGTGCATAGATACAAAAAAAAGGAGCGGTAAGAAAAAGAAAAATAATAAAAAATCTTTTTGTACAGACCATATTCAATTTTCGGCATATTACAGTTAAAGGCTTTATTTTTTTTAATTATAGTGGTAAAATGATGTTTGGAGTATTAGTTTGAAAAAGAATGCCCATTTAAGAATTATAAATGTTTTTCTCGTTTCTTCAGCAGTACTGATGCTTCTTTCTTCAGTTTTATCTTGCAGTAACTACATTGAAGATAATACTCTTATAAAGCCTCTGAGTAATGAGGCTTCTGATGATTCTCTTTTAAGCCCAACCGCTTCAATAGAGGCTCCTGCTTTTTTTGAAGGTGGTGTTCCTAAAAACAGAAAGCTTATAATATCCTTTACAAAACCAATGGATACTAAATCGTTTTGGGAAAAGCTCATACTTACAGATTCAATGGGAAAAAATTTAAAAGAATATTTTTTGCCTCCTGTGTGGTCAAATGAAGATACTCTTGTAGAAATTGCAATGAATCCTGAGCATCCTGTTGATTTAAAAAATAAAACTGCTTTTGATATATATGTTACTATTTCCAAGAATGTAGTAGATGCTTCTAACAGAGCTTTATCAAATCCTATTGATTATCGTTTTAGAATTAATGATGTATTAGATGACGAAAAACCGGTCCTTGTAAAAGCAGATTCTTTAAATCAATTAGTTAAAGGAAGTTATAACGCAGAAACAGAAGAAAAAATTTGTTCTTCAAATCATATTCAGTCCAAAGCCAGTTTTAGTTTTGAAGCAAAAGATTCTGGTGGTGGAGAAGTCTGGGCTAAGTTCCTTTATAAACGGATATACGATGTAAATGGAAATGCTCTTAATGAACCGGAACAGTCAAAGCTTATAAAACTTTCAAAATTAAATGTTCTTGAAAACTATTATGATACAGTTTTATTTGATTTATCTGATTCAAAGTATTCAGATGGTATGTATAAGATAGAAGCTTATGCTTCTGATGAATCTGGAAACTTGAGCAGCACTTTTTCTACTTTCTATATAATTAGGGATACTTCAATTGCATGTAATCCAAATACATCAATCAGTTATAAAAATCCAGCCGAAGACGGTGAGCCGCTTACAAAGGCAAAGCTTGATTATTATTCAAATATCCTGACTTTTGAAAATCTTAATGATGATGTTTATTTTACATCACCTTTTGGAAACTCAAAAAAAATCTATTCAGATAAACGAAATGCTTTTGCATATACTGTTTCCTGGGGGCTTTCGCTTTCACAGATGAATCAATCTGTAAGGATTCTTGGAAATGATTTTAAGTATGAACTTCCACAATCTTATAAAAACTTCAGACTTCAAAATATTGATAAAGATATTTATCTTAAGGTAACCTTTGCAGATTCTGTTGGAAATAATGCTTCAATGAATTCCGTTGTACCTCGTGAAATAGATTTCTTTAATTATGAAGTTCAGGATGGCTCAACAGCTGCTCTTAAGAAAATTAAACTGAATTTTTCTGACCTTACAAATACATCATCAAAATCTTCTGATATGCCGGATAAGCACATTTCTATATCATATAAGTTTTATTATGGCAGATATCAGAAAGACAGTGCAAAAGAAGCAATTGAACTAAAACAGAAAATCAATTCCGGCTCAGATGATAATTATGAATTTGAAATAGAAGATGATTCAATTTATCTTGTATATATTCAACCTGTTTACACAATTACTTCAAATACAAACGGACAGTTCTGTGGTCAAACATCTGGTCCTTTATATGAGCTTGAAGTAAATACTGTTTCATCGGGAGAAGATCCTAAGTTTTACAGTTTTAATGTTTCTAAAGTTTCTGATGGAATTAATACCGGAACATTTACTATTGATGTAGAAATCATTAATGGTGAAAGCGATGTCCATTACTATCCATGTTTTAGCACAGATGGTGAAAACTGGAATACTTATAAGCAGCTTTCTTTCCAGATTGATAATCCTTTACATGCTCCAATTAACGAAGGAGAAGCCTGGACTCAATCTGATATCTGGAAAGAAAAAAATCTTTTTGAAGCACGCGAAACTTTAAATTCAAGTTATTCAAATGTAACTGCAAAGGTACGCATTCTTGCTGTAAAGGGAAATAAAGCAGTTTATTCTAATTCAAAAGAGCTTGTATTTACACAGGACGATGATAATATTCCACCTGAAGTAAGCGATAAGATTTCTTCACATGATTCAATGCTTTCTTATGACGGCCGTTCATTTAAATTTGACGGTGTAATTAAGGAAGATGATTTGCATACAACTGAGCTCTTTAAATACTTCTACACCGATTATGATGAAAAGTGGGGTAATAATCTTTACTTTATGTCTGAAGATCAGATAAAGTCTCTTCCAGGTGCAGTAAGCAGAATTGTTTCAACGGTATCAAAGGCAGAGGATTCATCCCTTGAATATTCACTTTCTCCTGTTGTTCCTGTAAACGGACTCAAAGATGGAAAATATATGTTCTTTGCAAGAGTACAGGATACTTATGGTAATGAAAGTTATATTACTTTAGGTAAAGCTCAGATTGGAACTTTCAAAAATAAGCTCAAGGTTTCGTACGATTCAAATGAAAATCAGTTTAACGCAACTCTTTTGTTAAAGGATTTTGAAACTGATTTTGATAGAAGCATGATGAATGTTCAGGCTTTGGATGAAGATAATACCTGGTATAACTATTACGGTGAACAGAATGAGCTTCAGGATTGTATTCTGGATGTTCCAACAAAAACTATTTATGGTAAAACAAAAAATCTGATTGAAGTTATAAACAAACAGTATGGTTATAAAGAAACAAAATCAAAAACTCTTAAAAAAGGTACTTTCTACAGACTTTCAATTCAGAGCTTTAATGATAATACTTACAATGATGATACAAAAACCGGTGTAAACAAAATTAACGGAAAGCCATATAACGATTTGCTTAATGCAACTACCGTAGTTCCAGTTGTGCAGAATGAAACTGAATACGATCTTTATACAGAAGAAACAGTTTCTAATCCGGTTTATTATTATATTCCTGCTCAAAATGAAGATATGAGTAAGTTTAAAGGCTCTTTCTTTAAGAATACGGTTGCAATCAGTTCTAATAAACCTGTAATAATCAACCTTATTTCAAGCTTAAAAGATCTTGGTTCCGATATTGATGAGTGGGAACGACGTGGAAAGTTAATTAAAACCTATTATTTCAAAGGTGACAGCACAGGTATTCCATTTAAAGACAACGATGTTCGTGATGATATGCTCAATTCTGATGAACAAGGTCTTATTTACTACGTAATGGTTGTTCATTTTGCAAATAATACCAGTGAAATTTCTAACGTGTATAAGATTCAGAAATAACGAAGCAATCCATGCTGCTTGACCCAATTTTCTTTGTAATATATAATACTCGATTAAAATATTAATAACAGAGAGGAAGAAACCATGGCCTATTTTTTTGAAGAACCGTCACACACATTCGATGAGTATCTGTTGATTCCAGGTTATACTGGACCAGATTGTATTCCAGCCAATGTAAATCTGCAGACACCTGTAGTTCGTTACAACAAGAAAAAGGGTGAAAAATGTCCTCTTGTTATGAACATTCCTATGACATCTGCTGTAATGCAGGCTGTCTCTGACGATAAACTTGCCGTCGCTCTTGCAAAAGAAGGCGGCATTTCGTTTATATACGGTTCACAGACAATTGAAAATCAGGCTGCTATGGTTGCCAGAGTTAAGGCATATAAAGCAGGCTTTGTTCCTTCCGATACAAATATTCGTCCTGAACAGACTTTGACAGAACTTGTTGAAGCAATTGAAAAAACAGGACATTCTACAGTTGCCGTAACACTTGATGGTACAGCAAACGGAAAGCTGCTTGGTATTATTACAGACCGCGACTTCCGCATTAAAAAAGCAGCACCAGATGCTAAAGTTCAGGAATATATGACACCGCTTGGTTCACTTGTTATGGGCCGCGAAGGAATTACTCTTGAAGAAGCAAACGATATTATCTGGCAGAAAAAAGTAAATCAGCTTCCGATTGTAGACAGCGACGGAAATCTTCTTTACCTGGTTTTCCGTAAGGATGCTGCAAGTCATGAAGAACATCCTAACGAACTGCTTGATGAACAGAAACGCTACATTGTAGGAGCAGGTATTAATACCCGCGATTATATGGACAGAGTTCCTGCTTTGCTCGAAGCCGGAGTTGATGTAATGACGCTGGACTCTAGTGAAGGCTTTACTGAATGGCAGCGACGTGCTTTACAGGATATTCACGCTAAATGGCCAAATGCTAAGATTGGAGCCGGTAATGTTGTAGATGCAGAAGGCTTCCGTTTCCTTGCAGAAGCTGGTGCTGACTTTGTAAAGATTGGTATTGGCGGCGGTTCAATTTGTATTACCCGTGAGCAGAAAGGTATTGGTCGTGGTCAGGCTACTGCAACAATTGAAGTTGCAAAAGCCCGCGACAAGTATTACGAAGAAACTGGTATTTATGTTCCAATCTGTTCAGACGGTGGTATTGTTTATGATCATCATGTTACTCTTGCTCTTGCAATGGGTGCAGATTTTGTAATGCTTGGCCGCTATTTTGCACGCTTTGATGAATCTCCAACAAACAAGCTTATTGTAAACGGCAACTACGTAAAGGAATACTGGGGTGAAGGTTCTAACCGTGCCCGCAACTGGCAGCGCTATGACCTTGGCGGTAAAAAAGGAATGGCCTTTGAAGAAGGCGTAGACTCATACGTTCCTTATGCAGGTTCGCTCCACGATAACGTAACTCTTACAACAAGCAAAGTAATTCACACAATGTGTAACTGTGGTGTACTTACAATTCCTGAACTTCAGAAGAATGCTAAGATTACACTTGTTAGTGCTGCTTCAATCCGCGAGGGTGGTGCACATGACGTTATTGTGAAGAATTCAATAAAAGCTAATTAATTATCAAATAAACTTTTACAGTCGTGAGTCTTAAATTTTAATTTAATCTGCTTTAATTTTAGCCCGCTGGAGGCAACAAAGAGTCGGCAAATGCTGAACCTTGTCACCAGCGGGATATCTTTTGTAATTGTAACTTCTTTTCCGCCGGTTCCGTTGAAAGTAAAACTTGTCATTGGAATGCCCTGAAAGAACATTGTAACAGGAAGTTGTGCTAACTCGCCAAGTTCTGAACTGCCTGTAAGTGAAGCTTCAAAAGCACCAAATTCTTTTACATCAAGGGCAAGTACAAAGTTTGTGTTTGCCTTGCATTCTTTGTAAGTTAAATCAATTACAAGTTCATCTTTGCCAAGCTCAATAAACTCAACATCTTCCATATTGATGTCATCAGGGCTTGCCGGGCGGTTTATAATTTCTACACCTTCGTCGGTGCCAAGCAGGCGTTTCATGGCAAGTGTGTGCATTACGTGGCTGCAGACATTTATTGCTGTTCGCTGGAGCTCTGCACGTGTGAGAGTTCCGTCTGCCAGAGCCTTGAAGGTGTTTTCTCCACTGGCATCTGTTTTTCCGTCGGGACAGCACATGTAAATATCATTCTGGGCACGCAGCATAACTGCAAAGTTTGTTTTGTTTGGTACTTCGCCAGGCTCATTAAGTAAAGCCCACCAGTCTGTCATTACTATGCCTTTGAAGCCCCAGTCATCACGAAGAATTGTTGTGTTCAAATCGTAGCTGCTTGAGGTGTGAATACCGTTTACGCTTCCGTAGGTTGTCATTACAGAATCGCCGCCGTTTTTAACAGCCATTTCATAGCCTTTAAGATATATTTCACGAAGGGCACGTTCACTAATGATGGAATCAATTCCGTGTCGGTTTGCTTCCTGATTGTTTCCGCAGAAATGCTTCATTGTGCCGGTTACACCTGCTGCCTGTAAGCCCTGAATCATAGCAGAACCCATAGCACCTGTTACAAAAGGATCTTCTGAAAAATATTCAAAGTTTCGTCCGTTAAGCGGGTGGCGTCTTATATTCATTCCAGGTCCAAGAAGATTTTCAACATTTGTAGCATGCATTTCGTGGCCTGTGAGTGTATATAATTCTTTTACAAGTTTTTTGTTAAAGGTACAGGCAATTGCAGTTCCGTTTGGAAGAGAAAAGGCTTTCATTCCGCAGTCAAGGCGCATACCGCTTGGTCCGTCGTCGCAGCAGGCAACCGGAATACCGTAGTAGTCATGCAGGCGTGGAGAAACTCCTCCAAAAGCAGAGGCAGTTCCCGGTGTTACAAGACTACTACCCATTCCTTCGCCGCGTGTAAAGCAGGCAAGCTCTTCATCTGTGAATTGGGCAACAAAATCTTTAATGTCAACTTTGCCTTCAAGTACATCCTTTAGCTTGTAGCCTTTGTCGCCGGTGAATGCAATTTCTTCTGGAAGTCGTTTCTTGCGGCGTTCCCACATATCAACTGTGGCAAGTGGAGTTGGTTGCATTGTAAGCGTTCCGTCCGGTTGTGCATGCATTCTTTCAAAAGCACGTACAGGTGCATAAGCTTCTTCGCATTGTTTGATTACAAGCAGTGAATCGAGTGTGAAATCAAAAACTTGTGGGGCAGAGCGTACATCGGTTCCGGCATAAACTTTGTAATTTCCTTCTTCGAGTAGAAAACAGGATTTATTTTCTGTGTAGCCGCCGTCGTCGTAAGAAGCAAAACGTTCATACGGAATTTCAAAATCAAGCTCTTGTGCTTTGCCTGGTTCAAGCAGCTCTGTCTTTTCAAAATCAACAAGTACACGTGCAGCTTTTCCAAGTTTTCCGTTTGGCGCACTAACATAAATCTGTACAACTTCTTTTGAAGCTATGTTTCCAGTATTAGTAACTTTAATTTTAAGGTTGAGTTTTTTACCGGTTCTGTCATCGGTGGCGCTTTCTGATTCAACTTTAAATGAGGAATAAGTTAATCCATATCCAAACGGGTAGAGGACCTTGTCTTTTGCAAAGGTTTCAAAATAGCGGTAGCCTACAAAAATATCTTCACAATAAAAGTTTTCTTTAAGGTTACCAAACCATTTATGCGAAGGGTAGTCTTCGATTTTTGCGGCAATTGTATCGGTGAGCTTTCCGCATGGAGGGATTTTTCCTGTAAGTGCATCGGCAGTTCCGAGTCCTCCAAGCATACCGCCCTGCCATACATACATAACGGAATCGGGTTTTATTTCCTGTACAAAACTCATGTCAATTATGTTTCCAACATTTAAAAGAACTGCAACTTTGCTGAATCCGGCACGAACCTGTTTCAACATTTCAAGTTCACCGTCGCTTAAAAACCAGGAGCCTTTTGTTGCAGAGTTGTCTTTATCTTCACCGGCAGTGCGGCCAATTATTACAAGAGCAATATCGCTTACAGCTGCGGCATTATCAACAATTTGTGCTGTAAGTGGCATTTCGTCCTGAGACCAGCGTTCCTTTCCCCAGCCCATGCCTTCATCATAAGGATTTTCTTTTTCCCAATCCTCGTAGATTTTTTTAAGCTCCTGATTTACTTTTACAAATCCGCTTTCTTCAAGACCTTCAACAATATTCCAGACCTTTGAAACATTTACTTTACCACCAGAGCCTGTACCGCTTTTATAGTAGTTTGTCTGAATGCGGCCAAAAACAGAAACTGTGCTGTCTTTTTTTAAGGGAAGAACACCATTGTTTTCCAAAAGTACGCAGCCTTCTGCAATTGCCTGGCGCGCAGTATTTTCGTATACATTCCAGTCGAGAATTGTTTTCATATTAAATCTCCTGAGGTGAATTATGAAAGCTTTTGTCTGAATATTCTGAGGTTTATAAGCTTACGGAACTTGATAAATCGAACAATCCTATCCCAAAGTTTCTTTGAAAGTCCAACCTTTCCTATTGTATGTGCAAAGTTATTTGGGTCGTTTGATTCATCTTCTGCCATTTTTGAAAGGTTTTCGAACATTGCCTGATCTTTTGCACGGTCTGCATCGGTACGGCTGTCGCGCATCTGGATAAGCTTATCGTAGAAGTCTGTCATTTTAGCGTATTTCCAGAAGTGTTCTTCGTAAAGAACATTTTTTTCTTTCCATGGACGCCAGTTCATTTTCCAGTGAATTATATTCAAATCCTTATCATCAAAATCATCATTTTTATAAGAGGTTTTATTCCAGCCAAGATTTACCCATTTAACATTGTTGCGGCAAATTACATTAAGGTAATCTTCATCCTGAACAACGCGGAACTTATATTTTCCCAAAAGTTCAACAAAGCGTTCTGCAACCATCTTGTTTCGCCAGCGATGACAGTTTATAAGAAGAATGCCTGCATTAAAGTAAGCCTTTCTATTAATACCGTCAACCTTTTCTACATAGTTTCCAAAAACATCAAAGGTCTGCATAACTTCTTCTATTGCAGCGCCTACATAGTAGCCGTGAATTTCGGTGTTATAAAGCTTGCTTATGTCGCCGGTTACAGTAATATCGCAGTCAAGATACAAAACCTTTGCATATTCAGGAAAAACATTAGGAATAAAAATGCGGTAATAGGTTTCTTTTGAATAATAGTCGCGAAGATGCAGCATTGATTGAATTTTATCAAGCTCTTTTGCAAGTGAAATAAACTGAATGGAAGAATTACTTGTCTTAAGTTTAAGAATGCTGTCTATATTTTCCTGTTTAATCTGGGTTGTAAGAACATAGATTTTATAAAATTTATCTTTGGCGGCATTATCTAAAAGCGAAGCGATTGCAACTGCAAGAAAAGGAATGTAATTATCGTCTGTTGCAAAGCAAATAGGAATGATTTGTTTAATTCTAGGTCGTTCCATAATTAAAATTTATAAAAAAAAACAGGTTAAGTCAATCGTTGGAAATGACATAACCTGTTTTGATATTTAGTAGAAAAAATGATGTTTATGAGTTTTCGTCTTCTTCTACAAGAACCATTTTCTTGGTAACCTGAACTTTTTCTTCGTAGCAGGCAAACATCTGGTCTACATCGGAAGCAGGAAGCTTTGGTGTAATAAGGCTTACAAGTGGAACAATGATGAGTCCGCCAACCATTGCAACGGCACCACAGTTAATTGGAGACTGAATAAAGCGGATTGCAGGGAACATGTTTACTACTGTAAGAACAACACCCCAGATAAAGTTTGCCCAAACTGCAGCCTTTGTTGTTTTCTTAGAGAAAAGTCCGTAAAGGAATGGAGCAAGGAAAGCACCGGCAAGAGCACCCCATGAATAACCCATGAGCTGAGCGATATATGGAACCTTGTCCGGGTTAAGGGCAATGCCTACAGAAACTGCAATAAAGATTACGATGAAAACGCGCATTACAAATACTGTTTTCTTTTCGTCGGTCTTTTTCATGCAGGTAATTTTGAGCATATCGAGTGTAAGTGTTGAGCTTGATGTCAAAACCAATGACGATAAAGTTGACATAGAAGCTGAAAGTACGAGTACAACTACAATACCAATTAAAATATCCGGCAGGGTTGAAAGCATCTGAGGAACAATGCTGTCGTAAACAATTCCTTTTGCACTGTGAATTGCAGGGGTATCGAACAAGCGGCCGAATCCACCAAGAAAGTAACAACCGCCTGCGATGATTACTGCAAATACTGTAGAAACTACTGTTCCTGTTTTTACTGATTTTTCCGATTTAATTGAATAGAACTTTCCGACCATCTGTGGAAGACCCCAGGTTCCAAGTGAAGTAAGGATGATTACTCCTAAGAGGTTGAGAGGATCTGGTCCAAAGAAGGAAGCAAACATTCCATTCATGTTTTTGAGTGGGGCTGCTGCAACGGCCGGGTCTGCAGGAATTGTGGCAAGCTTGTTGAGGGCACTTAAGAAGCCACCCTGACCTGCGATTACTGCTGCAATTACGGCTATGATTCCGCCAAGCATGATGATGCCCTGAATAAAGTCGTTGATGGCTGTTGCCATGTAACCGCCAAGAATTACATATACAGCTGTAAGAATAGCCATACCAATTACACACCATTTGTAGTCAATGTCAAAGGCAAGTCCAAAAAGGGTAGAAAGTCCCTTGTACAAAGAAGCTGTATATGGAATAAGGAAGATAAAGGCAATTGCGGCTGCTGCTATGCGCAGTGACTGGCTCTGGTAGCGCTTACCAAAAAAGTCAGGCATTGTTTTTGCGTCCAGATGATGGGTCATTACGCGGGTGCGGCGTCCCATTACAACCCAGGCAAGAAGGGAACCAAGGAAAGCGTTTCCAAGACCGATCCAGGTACTGGAGATTCCGTATTTCCAGCCGAACTGACCTGCATAACCAATAAATACTACGGCAGAAAAGTATGAAGTTCCGTAAGCAAAGGCTGTGAGCCATGGACCAACATTTCGTCCACCAAGAACAAATCCGTTTACATCTTTAGCCTGTCTGCGGGAATAGATTCCTACAAAAATCATGATGGCAAAGAAGATGATGAGCATTAAGATTTTAATTATCATTTGAATCCTCTGTGTGTGTGAGTGTTTCTATATATAGTAATATAATAGACAAAATTTGTGATTGTGTCAATATTGCTTCGTCTGCGACTCGCAATGACATGGGTTTTGTGATACACTCAAATTATGGAAAGCACATTTTTGAAATATGGCTACAGCCAGGAAGAAATTGACAAGCGTGTAGCAGACACTTTTACAGAGATTTTTGAAAAGCCTTGGAGCCGCTTTTATTTTGAAGGAATCGGTGACACCGGCTATTTTATGGATACAGGAAACTGCGATGCCCGCACCGAAGGTATGTCTTACGGCATGATGATGTGTGTCATGAACGACCGCAAGGACATTTTTGACCGCATGTGGAAATTTTCCATGGATTTTATGTATATGCGCGAAGGTCCGATGGCAGGATATTTTGCCTGGTCTGTTGGCCCTGACGGTAAAAAAAATGCCTGGGGCCCAGCCCCTGACGGCGAAGAGTTTTTTGCAATGGCACTTTTTCTGGCAGGCCGCAAGTGGGGCGACGCACAAGGTGACAGCATTTACAATTACACCATGTGGGCCCGCCGCATTTTGCATACTTGCCTTCATCATAAAGTTCCTATGTGGAATGCCGACAACGCCTACGTGCTTTTTGTACCGGGTTGTCCTTTTACAGATCCATCATATCATTTAATGCATTTTTATCATTATTTTGCTTTGTGGGCAGATGAAGAAGACAGGGAGTTCTGGAAGAGAGCAGAGACAGCCAGCCGTGAATATTTAGCAAAGGCCTGTCACCCTGTAACCGGCATGAATCCTGAATACGGAAATTTTGACGGAACGCCTAATCCGTTTGGACCTCCAGATGGACACGGAGACTTTTACAGTGACGCCTATAGAACTGGTGCAAATGTTGGTTTGGATTCTCTGTGGCATGGACATAATCCTGAGTTTGAAAAGATAGCCGATAATCTTGTGGCTTTCTTTGCAGACATTGAACCTGCAGACTACAAAAAATATCACCTGGATGGAACACCTGTCTTACTGCCTGATGGAACTGAAGAAAAGGCATTGCATCCAGTTGGGCTCTTGGCAACACTTGCCCAGACGACTATGGCCTGTTCTCCAAATGCCTCAGCCGCAGCAGAAAAAATAATCCGTCGTTTCTGGGAAACACCATTACGACAGGGTGAACGAAGATATTACGATAACTGTCTTTATATGTTTGCCATGTTTGCTTTAAGTGGGAAATACGCTATAATAAATTAATGACAGAACTCGAACAAGTTTTAAATGAATACATTACTCTTGGTATAAATCAACAGCTTGATTACGACAAGTTCTATCTTTATTCAATTATCACACACTCAACAGCTATTGAAGGTTCTACAGTTACAGAAGTTGAAGCACAGCTTTTATTTGATGAAGGTATAACTTCAAGTAAGCGCACTATAGCTGAGCAGATGATGAACCTTGATTTGAAAAAAGCTTATGAACAGTGTTTTGAATATGCAAAAAATCATGAAAAGATAACAATAGAACTTTTGTGCAAACTTTCTGGAATTACAATGGCAAATACTGGTTCTGCTTATAATACAATTGCAGGAAGTTTTTCTTCTGCAAAAGGTGAATTACGATTATTAAATGTAAGTGCAGGCCGAGGTGGAAAGAGTTATCTTGCATGGCAGAAAGTTCCCGAAAAACTTCAAAAGGTTTGCGACTACCTTAATGAACAGCGTGCAAAAATCAAAAAAGAAGATATAGAAGCTGTTTACCGCCTTAGTTTTGAAGCTCATTATATGCTTGTTTCTATTCATCCATGGGCAGATGGAAATGGTAGAATGAGTCGTTTAGTAATGAATATGATTCAAAAAGAGTTTGAAGTTGTGCCATCTATAGTCAAAAAGGAAAAAAGAGTACAGTACATTCAAAGTCTTGAAGAAAGTCAGGAAAAAGAGGATTCTTCTGTTTTTATAAATTTTATGTTTTCCCATCATCTTGCAAATATTAAAGAACAGATTATGCAATTTAAAAAGTCCATGCAAGATGATGCCTTCAAATTACCATAGGTTAAATATTCCTATTAACGTGAAGACCGTTAGGTCTGAACAAATCCGTTTGTTATAAACCTCAAAATACGCTATAATAATCTAATTATGGCAGAAGAAAAGATTGTTATCCGTGGAGCTCGCGAGCATAACCTTAAAAATATAGATGTTACTTTACCAAGAAATAAACTCGTTGTAATTTCGGGCTTGAGCGGGTCGGGAAAATCTTCGCTGGCTTTTGATACGCTTTTTGCGGAAGGGCAGCGACGCTATATGGAAAGCCTTTCAAGCTATGCACGCCAGTTTTTGGGACGCATGGACAAACCCGATGTAGACCTTATTGAAGGGCTTTCTCCTGCTATTTCAATTGAACAGAAATCTACTAATAAAAATCCTCGTTCTACTGTTGGTACTATCACCGAAATTTATGACTTTTACCGTCTGCTTTTTGCTCGTATCGGGCATGCTCATTGTCCACAGTGCGGGCGTGAGATTCGTGAGCAGTCTGTTGACCAGATTATTGATACTGTAATGGCCTGGCCCGACGGAACTAAAATGCAGGTGCTTGCTCCGGTTATCCGCGGAAAAAAGGGTGAGCATACTAAGATAATTGAAGATGCTAAAAAGTCGGGCTTTGTGCGTGCACGAATTGACGGCGTTATGGCAGAGCTTGAAGATTCAATTAAGCTTGATAAACAGAAAAAACACACCATTGAAATTGTTGTAGACCGCATTAAAAAATCTGATGATGTTCGTTCGCGTCTTGCTGACTCTATTGAAATTGCACTTAAGAATGCAAACGGAATTGTTGTTGTAACTAAGCAGGAGCCCGACGACGATAAAATCACCGAGGTTTTCTTCAGCCAGAAAAATGCCTGTCCTGACTGCGGTATTTCTATTCCGGATTTACAGCCACGCCTTTTTTCATTCAACAATCCTTTTGGTGCCTGCCCTGAATGTACAGGTCTTGGTGAAAAAATGGAATGGGACTTTGACAAAATCCTCCCTGATAAGTCGCTTAGCTTTAACGAAGGCGGACTTCCTTTCTTTACTCCGACTTCTGAATGGAACAGAAGCATTTTTACAGCTGTTGCCGACGCCGCAGGTTTTACTCTGGACACACCGCTTGACCAGCTGACTCCTGAGCAGTTTGATTTTATGTGGAACGGCTCTGACACCAAAAAACTTCACTGGATTTACCAGAAGCAGAGTGGTGAAGGCTATTCTGAATATAACCGCCCGTGGATTGGTGTTGTAAAAGAAATGACACGTCGTCACCGCGAAGCCTGGAGCGAGGCAATGCGCACAAATATAGAAGAAAAGTTCATGGCAATTCACGAATGTTCTGCCTGTCATGGAATGCGTCTGCGCCCCGAAGCACTTGGTGTTACTGTAAACGGAAAAAATATTTATGAGTTATGTAAGCTTTCGGTTGCAGACTCAATTGCTTTTTTTGATAACCTTAAACTTTCTGAAAGTGAAGAACAGATTGCAGTTCAGATTCTTAAAGAAATCCGTGCACGATTGCGCTTTCTTCGTGATGTTGGTCTTGAGTATCTTACAATGGAACGCGCTGCCGAAACTTTGAGTGGTGGTGAGGCTCAGCGAATAAGACTTGCAACTCAGATTGGTTCTGCCTTGTGCGGTGTTATGTATATTCTGGACGAACCAAGTATTGGTTTACACCAGCGTGATAACCAGCGCCTCATAGACACCTTGCTCAACCTGCGCGACAACGGAAACACTGTAATTGTAGTAGAACACGATGAACAAACCCTGCGCACTGCAGATTATCTTATAGACTTAGGACCAGGTGCTGGTATAAACGGCGGAAAGGTTGTAGCAGCAGGCACACCGGATGAAGTTGCAAAAGTAAAAGAAAGCTTTACCGGTCAGTACTTAGCCGGCACTTTGCGAATGGAGCTCCCTGAAAAACGCCGCCCTGGAAACGGAAAGTTTATAAAGATAAACGGCGCGCGCGAACACAATCTTAAAAACGTAAGTGTTCAGATTCCTCTTGGAACCTTTACCTGTATTACAGGTGTAAGCGGCAGTGGAAAATCAACCCTTATGAGTGACATTCTTTACCCTGCAGTTAGCAACAAAATTATGCGCACAAATTACGATGTAGGTGAGTGCGACAGCGTAGAAGGAATTGAAGGCGTAGATAAGGTAATAAACATTGACCAGTCGCCGATTGGACGCAGCCCGCGAAGTAACCCTGCAACTTATGTAGGAGTTTTTGACGCAATTCGTGACCTGTTTGCAAGCCTGCCGGAGTCGAAAGCCCGTGGTTACCAGAAGGGACGATTCAGCTTTAACGTAAAAGGCGGCCGTTGCGAAAACTGTCAGGGTGCCGGTGAAATTGTAATTGAAATGAACTTCCTTCCGGATGTATACATTCAGTGTGAAGTCTGTGGTGGAAAACGCTTTAACCGTGAAACACTCGAAGTAGAATATAAAGGAAAATCAATAAACGACGTACTCAATATGAGCATTGACGAAGCATGTGACTTTTTCCAGAGTATTCCTCATATATATAGAAAAATTGCAACGCTTCAGTCTGTCGGTCTTGGCTACATTCAGCTTGGACAGAACGCACTCACACTCAGCGGTGGTGAAGCTCAGCGTGTAAAGCTTGCAAACGAACTGGCACGCCCTGCAACAAGCAAAACTCTTTACATCCTTGACGAACCTACAACAGGCCTTCACTTTGCAGATGTAAAGCAGCTTATGGCAGTAATTCAGCGTCTTGTAGATAACGGCAACACTGTTGTAATGATTGAGCACAACCTTGACGTAATAAAGCAGTGCGATTATATAATTGACCTTGGTCCAGAAGGCGGCGACAAGGGCGGCACACTCGTAACATGCGGCACGCCGGAAGAAGTTGCAAAATGTAAAAAAAGTTACACCGGTCAGTTCCTGCAGGATTTGGGAGGTAAGAATAAGTGAAAGTAGATTGCCGCGCTTCGCTCGCAATGACGATACGTTCTTTATTTTTCCTCCTCCTTCTTGCAATCCCTTGCTTTATTTACGCTCAGGAAAAAACGGAAGAAACAACTGTAATTACAATAAAAAACGCTCGGCAAACTACATACGAAAAAAATAAAAAATCATCAAAAGAAAATGATGAACAAAAAGAAGAAAACAAAGACGAAGAAAAAGATGAAGATTCACAGGATACAATTGTTCTTGAAGGAAATGTAGAAATATCTGTAGCAAAAGGAAGTACTGTTTCTGAAATTAAGGCCGATAAAATTACCTACGATAGAAAAACAGAAATGCTTTATGCACAGGGCAATGTTGAAATACTTACAAAAAGTTCTTCCGAAGGTGGAGAAACAACTACAGCAACTTCACTTTTAATGAATACTTCAACACTCGAAGGTATTTTTGATGACGGTCGTGTAGTTCAGACAAAAAGTAATGCACTTAATCTGCCGTCGGGTTCAACACTTATTGTATTTTCTGATATTTTTGGAAAAAGCGAAAACAATACAATTGCATTTAAGAATTCAAGCTTAACCTTCTGCGATGCCGAAGATCCTCACTGGCATATAGATGCTTCAAGAACCTGGCTGCTTCCCGGTGGTGAATTTGCTTTTTTAAATGCTCTGCTTTATGTAGGTCCTGTTCCTGTTATGTATTTTCCTGCTTTTTATTATCCAAAGGATGAACTCATTTATAATCCGGTATTTGGTTCAAAACTGCGCGAAGGAAAATATGTTCAAACTACTTTATACCTGATGGGACGAAAACCACTTAGCAGCAGTACTGCTAATTCAAATAATTCTTCCAGTTCTTCTTCTTCAAATACATCAGAATCAGCCACAGAAGAATCGCTTAAAGCTGTTTACAATTTTATGAAGCCTACAGAACTTAAGGAACAGGAACGCCAGGGACTTATGCTTCACAATCTTGATGAAAGCTATAAGGGTGATACTTCTACTTATGTAAAGCTTCTTGGCGATTACTATGCAAATCTTGGCGGTATGGTGGGAATTGATGGAAAGCTTCGTCCTTCAAAAGAATATGTAACAAACCTTGATTTTAATGCAATGTTTGGTTTTAGTAATACTGTTTTTTTACTTGACCAGAATTATTCAGCTATTTCAAAATCCGGAAACATTTATTATGATGCTTCAAATTTCCTTGGATTAAAGCTTCCATTCCGTTACGGTGGAAATCTTGATTTTACATTGTCAAAGCCTTTTAAGCTTTCAATTTCGCTGCCTGTTTATTCAGATCCGTTTTTCTATGGAGATTTTAAAACCCGCGAAGAGTCTATGGATTGGATTTCATATCTTATTGATATGGCTAACGAAGATGAAAATGCGGATGAAACAAATAAATCATCAAATTCAACAAACAGTTCTTCAAGTTCAAGCACTAATTCAAGTTCAAGTGCAAGTCAGGTAACTCAGCTTGTATGGAAACTTAATTCATCATATTCACCAAATCTTCCTTAATTGATAAAGCCATATCTTAGTTCATTATCGTTTTCGTTGAATTCTTCTATATACATAAATGCAATGCAAAAAGAAGAGACAACGCTGAAAGAAGATGCCCGTTCTACAATTGATTCAGACTGGATAAAAAATACACCGGAACGTTCATTTTATTATCCTAGTCAGATAACTCCTGCAAATGCTTCCTTGGGATTAAACGGAACTATTTTTCAGTGGCCGTTAAAACAGGTTTCGGCAGATACTAAAAAGGTTGAATATCCTTCGGTACTTTCAAAACCTGATGAGCTTAAAACAGAATCTCAATTGCAAAAAGAAGCAGAAGAAAAAAGACTTGCAGAAGAAGCAGAAAATGCAAATGATAATAACGAAAGTGCTGTTGCTGTAGAAAATCAGGAAGATAAAAATGAAGAGCTTAAGCTTCCTGTTCCAGTTCTCCCGGAATTAACTTCAACAACATCAAACGCGGCAACTGTAACAGGACTTACCTACAAGCTTGATTACAGTGTAAATTCAAATTTAAATACTCAAATATCCTACAGTGCCACAGATAAAAATGGAAAAAAATATTTAAAAACTCCTGAAGATTTTAATTGGAAAAATATTCGTTCTTCAATGTACACTCTTAAACTTCCGTTTTCTGTAACAAGTAATCTTGGATATGGCGGAAGTTTTTTTACAATGAAAAATGCTCTTTCGTATGATCCTTTGTGGCAGGACCATCCTAATACAGACGGTTATTCCGAAAAAGATAAAAAGAATCTAATAAAAGCCGACTATTCTGCACAGGTAAGAAATCTTATAAATACAAATACAGTAAGTATTAAACCATTTGCATATATTCCAGCTTTTTCTGATACAGGAGTCAGCTGGAATAATACAATGAAAATCTATAGAAAGACATTTAAAGGTGACGCCGATAAACCGGAGTGGGAAACAAAATGGCTTGATTGGGATGATACAGAAAGTATTACCGCTCATTCCTTAAGTCTTACACTTGGCGTAAAAGAACTTGATTCAAAGTTCAAACAAACATTAACTTTTTCTTCTACATTAAAACCTCTTGTAGCAAAATATACGGGAAGCCTTGAACTTGTTTTTCCTTATGTTTCGTTCAGCATGAATACTGGTGTTTATGAAAAAAGTAAGGATGATAAAACACTTCAGTATAATCCATTGCAGCAGTCTCTTTCGGTAAGTCTTTTTAATTCAAGTCTTAAAATATCAGAATCGCTTAGTTATATATATCATATTAATGAAGATAAGAACAGTAAAACAACAACAACAACACCTACTACTACTACTACTACGAATGAGAAAAAAGAAGAAAAGCATGTCGAAAGCTTTAAGGTTTCTCTTTCATATAAACAGCTTTCAATAGCTTATACCAGTTCTTATACATATAAATATGATTTGTTTATTGAAACAGCTAATGAAAATGGAAAAAAAGGATATGTTCAGCGTAAAGACAAAGAATTTACACCTTATTCTGCATCGCTTTCATATTCTCTTCCTGCAAAAACCTATTATCAGTGGTTTAACAGAATTACCTGGGCACCGGGCTTGAGCACAAATATTAATTATGATTTTATTAAGCCTACAAACAGTTATTTTCAGATTTCACCGTCTTTGACTTTTAATGTAAATAACTTTTTTAAGCTTACATTTTCTGCAACTACAAGAAACTCTTCAATTTACTGGTATTTCCAGAACAGAGGAAAGTTTGCTTCTGATCCATTTTATGGTAATAATTTTGCAGCCCGAATTGGCGCCGATCTTCTTGAGTCAACAGGTATTTATGGTGTAAACGGCTGGGGCTTTAATAAAGAAACCTTCCGCAAAAATCGTGAGGCATCTGGTTTTAAGTTAAAGTCTTTGAATATGACAATAACACATGATCTTCATGACTGGGATTTTAATATGACCTGGAAGTTTGAGCCAAAGGTTGTAAAAATCAATGGTGTCCAAAAATATGTATTTGATCCGTATATTGCAATTGGCATTGTATGGAATCCAATGCAGAGCATCAAAACAAATTTAACACATGAATACAAAGAAGCAGAAGATAAGGCTTTGTGGGTATTAAAATAGTGTCTTGCATTTGTTCAATTTGCATTATAAAATATAAATATAGAGGATTTTTTGAGCGAATATACAATTGTAGTTCCTGATAATGATATCATTTCTTGCGTGTGTGGAACTAATGACAGCAATTTACGACTCATAGAAGAAAGCTTAGGGGTATCTGTTTTTACTAGGGGGAATGAGCTTTCAATACCTTCCGATGACAAAGAAACCTGTGAGAAATTTCAGTTTATTATAGACCGCATTGTAGATGAAATTAATAACGGCGGCATGAACAGCGAAGATGTTGTAGTTTCTGTTTTAAACACCCAGCGCAAGGTTAATGCAGATGAAATGTCTATAACAGTTCCCGGTGCAGTCAAAAAAATCTATCCGCGCACACAGCATCAGGCAGAATATATAAACCTACTTCAAACTAAAGATATGGTATTTTGTACGGGTAGTGCAGGTAGCGGTAAAACTTTTCTTGCTGTGGCCGAAGCACTACGTCTTGTACTTTCACACAAAAAAAACAAGCTTATTATAACCCGTCCTGTTGTAGAAGCAGGGGAAAGTCTTGGCTATTTACCGGGAGACCTTGAACAGAAAATTAATCCGTACTTAAGGCCTTTGCGCGATGCAATGGAAACAATTGTTGGTGTTGAGACTGTACGCAAACTAACCGAAGCGGGTATAATAGAAGTTGCACCTCTTGCATATATGAGGGGACGAACACTCAACAACGCGGTAATAATTCTGGATGAAGCACAGAACACAACAGTTTCGCAGATGAAAATGTTCCTTACCCGTATGGGCGAAAATGCAAAGGTCTTTGTTACCGGAGACCCAACCCAGACCGACCTGCCAAAAAAACATGTGAGCGGACTGGTGCATTCAATTAGTATTTTGTATAAAATAGAAGATATAGGCTTTATGGAGCTTACAGCAGAGGATGTTGTAAGGAATCGTCTTGTTAAAAAAATTGTAAGGGCTTATGAACATGAAAAACAAACAGAAGACCAATAAAGGTACAGAAAAGAAAAATCCAGTTTCAGTTTTCTTTTCTTCTGCCGGTCAGTATATTAAAACAAAATATCCTTTTTTACTTTTACTTTTTATTGGCTACATTGCAGTTTCGGCACTTGTATTTGCAAAAATCACAACAAGCGAAACTGTAGAAAGCTTTTCTATTGATGATTTTGAGATAGGACAGATTTCGGACAGAACTATTATTGCCGAAAAGAGTATTCCTGCCGATGATGCAAATCCTGTAACAATTGTTGCCGGCGAAAAAATTATACGAAAGGGTTTTGCAATTACAGAAGAAGCCTATGCAAAGCTTCAGAAGATGATTGCGTCGCCGCTTTATATTGACTACCGTGCATTTGCAAACAAACTGCTTTATCTTCTGTGTGTTTCTATAATGTATTATCTTTTGTTTTCGCTGCTTCCTTTTGGCCGGAAAATTAAGCTGCAGGAACCGCTGCTTCAGATAATATTCCTGCTTATTCTTTTCTTTGCGGCTGCCTTTGGTTCAAAGCTTCCTATTTGTTCAACGCCATATTCTCTTTGTATAATTATTCCGGCAAGTCTTTTTGCAATGATTATTACAATTCTTTATGGTCAGAGCTCTGCAGCACTTTTTTCTTTTGTAATGGCTTTTGCAGTTTTGGGTTCAGGTAACTGGGATATTGTTCCGTTCCTTTATACACTTGCAACTTCTTTATGTTCTGTTGCAATTGTGCGAAAAGTTGAACGACGAATTGACCTTGTGTTTGCAGGTATTATTCTTGCTTTAACAGACCTTGTTTTCTTTGTTCTTTTGATTGTGATTTTCAACGAGACTTTTGCACCAAACATAAAACTGTTCCTTGGTATTTTGTGTAACGGCTTCCTTTCGGGTATTTTGACTCTTGGTCTTCTTACACCGCTTGAATATATGCTCAATACGGCTTCGGTTTTCCGTTTGATGGATTTGAGCGATACTAATGCAGCACTTCTTAAAAAAATGTGTATTACTGCAAGCGGAACTTACCAGCATTCAATGATGGTTTCACAGCTTGCTGAATTTGCCTGCCGCGAAATTGGAGCTAATCCTCTTATTGCACGAGTTGGCGGTTATTATCATGACATTGGAAAAATTGACCAGAGCGAATATTTTGTAGAAAATCAGCAGGGTGAAAGTGAACGCAAAAACGATATAAATCCTAATCTTTATACAACAATCATTAAGAGTCATGTAAAAAAAGGAATTGAAAAAGCACGCCAGATGCATTTACCTCAGGTTATTATTGATATTATTTCTGAGCACCACGGAAACAGCGTAATTCAATATTTTTATCAGGAAGCAAAGGAAAAGGATCCTACATTGTCTCCGGAAGATTTTGCTTACCCGGGTCGCCCGCCTGCATCTAAAGAAAGCGGAGTTGTCATGCTTGCCGATACTGTTGAGGCTGCGTGTCATACTCTTAAAAATCCTTCTATTCCTCGTTTGGAAACCTTTATTACAACACTCATAAATGCAAAAATTGAAGCACATCAGCTTGATTACTGTGATTTAACATACCGCGACCTTACAAAAATAAAGGAATCGTTTGTGCAGATTCTTGCAGGTTTCTACCACAGCCGAATTGAGTACCCTGACCAGCAGGACCCTGATGCAGAAAAAAAGCCTGAGCAGCCAAAACCTGCTGAACCAGAAAGACCAGCTGCACAAAAACCTAAAAAGGCGGCAGAAAAGAATGGCAAATAGGATTTTTGTTTCGGTACAGGAGGGGATACGCGAACCAGAATGGCTTGAGGAAGCACAAAAGTTTATTGAAACTGCAGCCGGCGCACTGAACTTTGACGGTGAAGAAATAAGTGTACTGTTTTGCAACGACGAATATATTCAAGAACTTAATAAATCATACCGTAACATAGACGCTCCTACCGATGTTTTATCTTTTGAAAACGATGAAACCTACGAGGACGAACAAGGCAAATGGAAATGTGTTGGCGATATAGCAATCAGCCTTGAAACATTACCTGTAAATGCCGAATATTTTAATGAAGATGCAAACGCAGAATTAAAGCGGCTGCTTGTTCACGGCCTCCTTCACTTGAACGGAATGGACCATGGCGAAGAGCACATTCAGGCAGGGGTTACTCCACAATGCCAGATGCTTGTTCTGCAGGAAAATATACTTGAAAAATTAAAGGATGAAATTATTATAAAATGAGTTTGTTTGGACACAAAAAAAAGAATGCTGCAAAAAGCGCAGATGAAAACGACATTATAGAACAGAAAATCCTCAACGAAGAAAAAAAAGATATGATTCAGGGAGTAGAGGACCTTTCTATTACTTCGGTAAAAGAAGTTATGGTTCCCCGAATTGACATAGACTTTATTTCTTCAGATACACCAAAGGATGAGCTTGTAACAAAAATCATCGCAAGCGGACATTCACGATTTCCTGTTTACACAGATTCAATTGATAATGTTGTTGGTGTTCTTTATGTAAAAGACCTTTTAAAAACCTTTGCCGAAAATCAGCCGGTAGACTTACTCAAAATCATCCGTAAACCGTATTTTGTTCCAGAAAGTAAGCGCATTGACTCACTGCTTCGAGAATTCAAGCGTCATCACCTGCATATTGCAATGGCAATTGATGAATACGGTGGAATAAGCGGTATTGTTACAATGGAAGATATTATTGAAGAGATTGTAGGCGACATTCAGGATGAATTTGACAAGGAACGCGAAGACATTATTACAATTAATGAGAACGTATGGCTTTGCGATGCCCGCGTAGACTTGGATGATTTGAATGAAACAATAAATGCAGACTTCCCGAACGAAGATTTTGACTCACTTGGCGGCTTTGTATTTGATTTGTTTGGTAAGGTTCCTGTAAAATATGAAAAATCTTCATGGAATAACTATGACTTTATAGTTCAGGACATGGAGGGGCATAGAATAAACGTTATCAAGGTAATAAGAAACAATGAAGATCAAAAAAATGATGAAGAATAAAAGGATTGTTGTTGTTGCAGTTTGTCTCTTTGTTGCACCAGCTCTTTTTGGAGCCGGTAACTCTGCCGCTGTTCTTGAAAAATATAATCTGGGAATGAAAGCTCAGTCAAACGAAAGCTATTATGAAGCATCGCAGTATTATCTTGAAGTAACTGTAGAAAATCCTGCTTTTACCGATGCGTGGTATAAGCTTGCAGAATGTTCTTATAAGCTTGGCGAGTTTGATCTTGCGCTGCAGTACCTTGAAAATGCCGAAAAATATGAAAAAAATAATCTTGCAATTCAAAATCTTAAGGGTATGGTTTATGTTTCGCTTGGCCGCATAGACGATGGACGAAACATCTTTAATAATATCCTTAAAAAATATCCTAACGACATAGATGCACATTTTGGTCTTGCCGAAATTGAACTTTACGAAGGACGTTTTTCCGGGGCACAAAACCAGTATATGGAAGCGCTCAAAAGACAGAACACAAACCGTAAAGCATTGTTGTCACTTGCTCTTGTAAATGCAGAACGTGGTCAGACTCAATCAGCAGAAAATTATTTGCGACAGGCTCTTTCGTATTATTCAGGTGAGCCCGAAGTTCATTATCTTGCTTCTATTATTTATTCAATGAAAGGCGACTACGTTACTGCCGAAAAACAGGCGCGCATTGCAGTAGAAGTTAATAGCAGCTACGACAAAGCCTACGACATGCTTTCGACAATTTTGTACAAGCAGTCAAGATATAAAGAAGTTATTGATATAAGCGACTATCTTATAAGCCGCAACCGCAAAAATACAAATGCGTGGTTTATAAAAGGTGTTGCTCAGTGTAAGCTTGGAAACGTTTCTGGTGCAATTGAAACCTGGACAGCAGGACTTCAGATTAATCCGCAGGATGAAATTATGCGCAGTGCTATGGAAAACGAAATAAGGAACACACTGAGTCTTGAAGATTCCCGCCGAAGCTATTATGCACAGTATCATATTGCAAATGCAAAACAGTATGCTTCACGTTATGACGGTTCCGGGGCTGTTTATGAATATCAGAGAGCTCTTTTGCTTGCCCCAATGAATTACGAAGCACGTATGGCTTATGCCGATATTCTTGAAATAAACGGAATGCACGAGCTGTATCTTGAGCAGCTTAAGTTTATAAAAGAAAACAACGAAGAACAGCTTGCCACACTCAGTAAGAAACAGCAGACAGAGCTTAATGATAAAATAGAAGCGTTTGATTATCTGCTTTCGGACACACTTGGTAAAAAATGGAATGTTGAACCTTTTTACCTGGACAAAACACGCTGGAACATTGCAGTTTTCTATGAAGACAATAATTCAACTTTTATTCATGCCGATACAAACCGCCTTGTTGCAAATGCAGCAGCCGACATATTCAGCGGAGTTGCAATTACAAGCGTAAAAACTCAGGTTACTCCAGTCAGCGGCTACGGTGAAGCATTTAAGAATTCCCGCGCAGGTGGTTTTGATTATTTTATAATCCTTTCACTTAGCGAAGGCGAAAACGACATGACTCTTTCGAGCACAATGTATTCCGGCCGCACAGGACTTGAAATTTCAAAGAACTCGTTCTACTGCACTGGTAACAACCGCTTTTCTACAGTTTTGCGCCGCTTCCGTAATTCAGTTTTGGAAAAGCTTACAGTACGTGGAAAGATTCTTGACCGCAACGGAAAGACAGTTCTTGTAGATTTGGGTAAAGCAGAAAATATTGTAAAGGATGCCCAGCTTAAGATAATTAAAAAAGGTCAGATCCGCACTGCTGATTCTGGAGTAGGCTTGTACTACCGCGATGCCGATGTTCTTGGAACAATTACAATTACAACAGCAGGTGAAGAAATTTCTGAAGGAACTATAGAAAATCACGGATTTTATGATAAAATAAATATAGACGACGAATTAGTTCTTGTTTCGCTTCCGGCACAGAACGCAAATAACGATGCAAACGGAAATGCTGTAGACAACGTTCCTGCCGCAGACGAAAAGGGTAATGCAGTTGTTAAGAATGAAGTAAAAGGCGAAGAGCTTGTAGAAGAAATCCGCAATGCTGTTGAACGCCCTTCAATTCTTGATCTTTTGAGGAATATTTATTGATATGAAGAAGTCATTTTTTGTTGCCGCAATACTATTTGTTCTCAGTTTCACTCTTAGCGCCCAGAATAAGCCGATTGTAACCGATATTCAGGCTGCTCCTGCAAAGGGCACCAGAATAAATATTTACTGGACACTTCCGCAAAATCCGGAGCCTGCAATTACTAAACTTTTAATTTACCGCGACACAAGACCAATTTCTTCATATAATCAGCTGGCAGGTGCATATTTTTTGGCAGAGCTTACTCCTGAAACTTCGGGCTACACAGATAACGTCAGCGACTACAACGATTATTTTTATGCAGTAATTGCATATACAGATCGTCCGTATGATTTGATTTTAGTTTCAATGAACTCTACAGTAGAAGGTGTTCATCTTATTGCTCCAGAGCCAAAGGATATTGAACCAAAACAAAAGCCGGAAGAAAAATTGTACACAGACGGAACAATGCGCGAAACTCCGCTACCTTTTATTAATTATGTTGAAGGTCAAGGGCAGGGCGACACTTTGATTTCTGATGAAGTTGCAAAAACAACAGCATCCCAATTTTCGGCCTCATCTGCAAAAACAAGCCGCACCCCGGTTCAGCCGTACTTTTTTGAAGAAGACTTAATTTCGCCGGATAGCGGAGACGACTTTCTTCTTTTTGAAGTCCTCAAAAACACCTTTGTTCAGGAAAAATACGAAGAATCAATTGTTCTTTTAAATAAACTAAACGGAACCAACATAAGCGAAAGCGTCCGCAACCGCGTTCTATTTTACATTGCAGAAGCATATTTCTTTACCGGTGATTTTGAAGAAGCCGCAAAGTGCTTTGTAAAAGTAGCGCATGTTTATCCGCTCCAGACTAAGATATGGATGAACTATACGCTGGACCGTATAGCAATACCTGAATAATATTGTAAATTTCCCCCATAACTGATATTCTAAAAGAATGTTAGAAGAGATAAAAATACCAATTGAACAACTCCGTGAAGAAATTATGAATGTTTGGGGGCGTCTTTGACTCGGACGCTATAGATAAATCGATTGCAGAAAAAATGAAGCAGTCGGAGGCTCCCGGGTTTTGGGATGACCATGAGGCTGCAGAAAAGGTTATGGCTCAGGTTCGAAAGCTGAAGAACCGTGTAGAGCCGTGGCGGGCACTTCTTGCACAAATGGACGACCTTGAGGCTATGTATGAGCTTGCAGAAGAGTCGGGTAGTGCAGATGACGAAGCCGAAGTACAGTCAATGTACGATGCCGCAAAAAAAGAATTTGAAAAGCTTAACATATTAAACCTCCTCTCTGGTGAAGTTGACCAGAACGACGCCTTTTTAACTGTACATGCAGGTGCCGGTGGTACCGAAGCGTGTGACTGGGCATTTATGCTTAGCCGAATGTACCTGCGTTGGGCAGAACGACACGGCTATAAAACCGAAGTTATGGACGAGCTTGAAGCCGAAGGCGGAATTAAAAACATCACGATTCAGATTTCAGGCGATTTTGTATACGGTTACCTTAAAGGTGAAAACGGCATTCACCGCCTGGTACGAATAAGCCCTTTTGATGCAAATGCCCGCCGACACACCTCTTTTGCTTCTGTTTATGTTTACCCTGTTCTTGACGACACAATTGAAGTAGACATTAAGCCGGAAGACCTTCGTGTAGATACATACCGTGCCGGTGGAAAGGGTGGTCAGCATGTAAACAAAACAGACTCCGCAGTTCGCTTTACTCATATTCCAACCGGTATTGTAGTTGCCTGCCAGAGTGAGCGCAGCCAGATTATGAACAGGCAGTCTTGTATGAACATGCTCAAGGCCCGCCTTTACGAATATTACAGGGAACAGAAAGAAAAGGAAAACTCAAAATTCGCTGCCGAAAAAAAAGATATTTCTTTTGGAAGCCAGATCCGTTCCTATGTTTTCTGTCCATATACAATGGTAAAAGATCACCGCACAAAATACTCTGTAGGAAACATTCAGGGCGTTATGGACGGCGACCTTGATGAATTTATGAACGCTTACCTTGTGGCAAAGTGGAAAGGTCTTCCTATGGATGGAAGTGGGGATGATGACGAGGAAGTTTAGGCTAACTCTTACATTGTTAATTCTTTTTTCCTCAACCCGCATTTTTGCTGCCGCTGCACAATCAGACTGGATTATTGCTGCCCAAAAGTTTACTTTTACAAGAAATCAGACAGGTTCTGTTGCCGATGGTGTTGCAACAATGTTTCCTGCACGCATCCTTGAAAAGCTAAGTTCAAATATGTACCGCAATCTTCAATCAGATGAAAAAGCAGCCCGGGAATTATATCAGCTCAGGCAGGAAAGAAATTCTCTTTTTCTTCAATTATCAAGTGAAATAAAAAAGAGGGACAGCCTTTTTCTGGAAAAGTATTCTCAATCTGAATTGAATAGAAAGCTTGTTGATGCAGATAAGAAAGTTCAGGAAATAAAAGATAAGTTAGCCGCTAATCTTGAAAAACAAAAATCACTCTCTGATATTTCTTATGAAGAAAATCAGGTGCTTTCAACAACACAGAATCAGACTGCTCAGAATCAGACCAGTGAAAAAATATCCTTATACAATAATAGTATAACTGCTTTATTTACTCCTTCAACACAGGCCGAAGAACAGGGAATAAAAAGTGCAGTTTTTGAAAAAGAAGTAATTAATGCAAAAATCAATTGTCTTATTACCGGAAAAATCACAGCGTATGATGAATACATTTTTTTAACTGTAGAAACTTATATTTTCCCAGGTAAAAAACTGGCTGCAACAATTACCGAAATTGGAACAGTTGACGATGCAGATTTTCTTGCCGAAAGCATAGTACGTCAGCTTTCGCCTGTAATTACAAATTCAATGCCTGTGACAATAAAAATTAATATTCTATCGCCACAGGATAATGCTAAAGTAAAAACTTATATTGATGATGTGCTTTATAATAATATAGATGAAGAATATATAATCGATTCGGGAGTTCATCATATTCAGTTTTTAGCTGATGGATATATAAGTGCAGGTACAAATTATTATTTTACTGGCAATAAATATTATGATATTAATGTAAATCTTGATGTTGAAGAAGAAAAAACAGTTTTTATAGCATCAAAAAAATTAATTCCAGGTAGTTTTCTTATAAATGGAGAACAGACAGAACCGCTTTCAGACGGAAAATCAAAAATAACAATTAATGGCAATGTAATTCTTGGTCAATTTATTACTGAAGATAATCTTTCGGCGTTTTTTTATGTTCCAGAATCAAAATTATATGATCAGGCATTATATACAGCAAAGCTAAAACCTCTTGATCACAGTGAATACATTGAAAAGTACCGAAAACGAATGTATGTTTCCTATAGTGTTCTTGTCTCTTCGCTTGTACCTGCAATTATTACAAAGGGCAGGTTAAAAAGCTATGTTGACCTTTTTAATGATTCAGAAAGAATCAAGCTTTTAAAAGATCAGGGTATTCTTGATCAGACCTTTAATGATGCAAAAATCTGGAATACCTCTGCTATAGTTTGTACAGGTATTTCAATAGCAGCCGGAGCATGGTTTGTTTTTGAATTGTACAGATATTTTAATGCAGCCAACAGCGTGCTTCCTTCAAATACAAAAATTAATTTTGAATACGAAGAACCTGTGGTCCCTGAACCTGTGGTTCCTGAAGAAGAAACTAATACAACGGAGTAATATATGAAAAAATCATTTGGTGAAAAATTTAAGGCACTTTTTAAGAAAAAGTCAGTTATAAGTGATGATTTTTATGAAGAATTAACAGATATTCTTGTTGAAGGCGATATAGGTGCAAAAACAGCATTTCAGATTGTTGATGAGCTTGAAGAAATCTGTACCCAGAAGAAAATCCAGGAGCAGGAAGATATAATTTTAGAGCTTAAACAGCTTCTTTTACAAAGCGTAAAGTCTGTAGAACTGGAACCCGAACCAGGTAAAACAAATATCTGGATGATTTTAGGTGTAAATGGTGTTGGTAAAACTACCAGCGTTGCTAAAATGGCACGAATGTATGCAAACAAAGGTGTTCAGAATGTTGTACTTGCTTCTGCCGATACTTTCCGTGCAGCCGCAATTGAACAGCTTGCAATGCATGGTGAAAAAGTAGGGGTTCGCGTAATAAGTCATCAGCATGGTTCTGACCCTTCTGCTGTTGTATTTGATGCCGCCGAAGCAGTTAAAGCAAAAGGTTCTGGACTTGTACTTGCCGATACAGCAGGCCGCCTGCATAACAAAGAAAATCTTGTGCGAGAACTTCAAAAAATAAATAAAACCTGTACTCTAAAAGCAGATGAAGGCTGCTATAAAAAGCTCATAGTAATTGATGCAACTACAGGCCAGAATGCCTTGCGTCAGGCAGAGGTTTTTAACGAAGCAGTAGGCGTTGATGCAATAATTCTTACAAAATACGATTCTACAGCAAAGGGTGGTGTTGCAGTTTCTATTGGCCGCGAGCTTGGAATACCTGTTGCATATATCTGTACAGGTGAAAAATATGATGATATTTCTTCATTTAATCCCGACAATTATATTGATGACTTTTTAGGCTTATAATATGCCTTAAATATGCCAAATCCGGATGAAAAGATTTATATTTGCGGGCTTGTTCCTGTCACTTCTTACATTATGTTCCTGTTCTCGTAAAAAAACGGAAGAACCTGTTCCTGCTTCTTCCGAAGCTAAAGATTTGATAGATATTGAGGAGCAGCCAGCTTCTTTACAAGAAAAGCTGGTTACTCCACAAGAAATTGATGAAGGATATCTGGCAGAAGAAGAACGTCTTGGTACTGATGTTTTAAGCTATCTTGAAGATGAAGCAAACTTTACATCACCTATTATTGAAACTCAGGATGAGGCAGACGAAAATCAAGACGAAATTGTTCCACAAGTTGAAGCTGTTGAAAAACGGCTTTTAGATGCTTATAACCGTCTTAAGGTAATGGAATATGAGTCAGAAGTATTTATTCCTGTAAATAAAGAAGATTCTTCAATTATAGTTCACTATTCAAACAAAGCGGCAGTAAGGTATTTTTACGATAATCTTTACCGTCTTACAAAAAAAGAATACTGGAAAATGGAATCGGTTGAAAATGCAAAACTCACAGGCACCGAAAAGTATTCCTATAATGACGAATCAAAAAAGCCTTACGAAAAAATTATTGAAAAAGAAGATGCCATTTTTGTTTCCAAATTAAATGAAAATGGTTTAGTAATTAGAACAGAAAAATATACGGTAGAAGAATCGTCAAAGGGAAAACTGCTCCAAACAACACTGTGGACCTATGATGATAAAAACCGTATAACAAGTGAAACTTTAACAGAAGATAAACTTGTAAAACAGCAGGTTTTTAATTATTCAAAGACAGATGGTCAGGTTTCAAGTTCAAAGGTTAAGAGCGGAACAGATGCTTCGCAGTCAGAAAAAACTAATGAAAATGAAAAGACCGAAGAATTGCCACCTGATTATGAATATTACGAAAACGGAATACTTGTTACTAAGACAGAATATATAAAAAAGGGTGTTTACAGCACAACTATCTGGTTTGACAGTACAAATAGTGTACGTACAGATTATGAAAACTATGTAAAGGTAAGGGATGTATATTTTACAAACGGAATTGAAAGGCGTGTAAAGAATTATGAATAAAGCAGGATTGTTTTCAAAACTTAAATGGATAAATACTGTCTCAAGCCGTTTTGCAAGAGTTGACCGTAAAGGGCGTTCTGCTGTTACATCTTTTCTGGCAACCTTAGGAATATGTTTTGGTGTAATGACACTTATTGCAGTAATGAGTGTTATGAATGGCTTTCAGATGAACTTTATTGATGCCATTATGGAGGTTTCTTCTTATCATATAAGGGTTACAGACATTTCTGAAGAGCAGGAACAAAACTTTATGCAGCTTTGCCAGCAGAATAAAAATGTTCTTTCAATTACACCTTTTTATGAAGCACAGACACTTATGACAGACGAAACCGGCCGTGAAAATTCTGCAATTATAAGGGCAATTGACAGTAATGTTTATAAAAATGATGCGGGTTTTCATAAGGAAATAACAATGGTAGAAGGCTCCTTTGACCTTTCCCAGCCTGATTCAATTGTACTTGGCTATACTCTTGCGCGTCAGCTTCGTGTTAGTGTTGGAGAAACTGTAAATCTTCTTGTTTTAAGCGGCGGAAGTGATGTAAGTCTTTTAAGCGGAGACAGAAATTTTATTGTTACAGGACTTTTTAAAACCGGTTATTCAGACATAAACAGTGCATACAGCTTTATTAATATTCAGGCCGGGCAAAAATATTTTGGAAAATCAGCAGAAAAGATATATGGAATAAAACTTAAAAATTCACAGGATGATGCAAGGGTGATTGCTTCACTTGAAAAAGCAGCGGCCGGTGAAAACATAGACGCAGCCTTCCAGTCGTGGCGTGAATACAATAAATCATTTTTTGGAGCACTTAGAATAGAAAAAAACATGCTGCTTCTGCTTGTTGCAATTATTTTTGTTGTAGTTGGAATTAATATTTACAACGGAATGCGTCGTCTTGTTTTTGAACGTCGCAGCGAGATTGCAATACTTTCTGCAATTGGTGCCGAAAATAAAGATATAAAGACAATTTTTATAATGCGCGGTTTTACAACAGGAGCAATTGGCGCATTTGCAGGAGTAGTTCTTGGACTTTTGATAAGCGTAAACACTGAATTTCTGTTTAATGCAGTGGCTCGTGTTATGTTCTGGCTGCAGTATGTTGTAACTGCTTTATTTAACCGCCAGAATCTTATGTATGTTCAGGAAAATTCTTCCTATGCAGTTTATGCAAACATTCCGGCAAGAATATTCTTCCGTGAAGTTGTAATGATTGCTTTGTTTGGAATAATTTCTCCTTTACTGGCTTCGTGGGCTGCAAGTAAAAATGTTTTAAAAATGACTGTTGCGGAGGTGCTTCACAATGAGTAGAATCCTTGAAATTAAAGACCTTGAAAAAACTTATGTTTCAGACAGTGAAAAACTTACTATTCTCAAAGATTTAAACCTCACTGTAGAAGAGGGCAGCAAAAATGTTATTGTCGGTGAAAGCGGCAGTGGTAAAAGTACTCTCCTTAATATAATTGGCGGAATTGATAAAATTACTGCCGGTTCAGTTCTTGCGGGGCCCGATGGAAAATATAATCTTTCAAAACTTGATGAATCAGAAATTGCAGAATACCGTTCTTCATTCTTAGGTTTTATTTTTCAGTTTCATTATCTGCTTAAAGATTTTACAGCTCTTGAAAATGTTTATATGCCTGCCTACATAGCGGGGGTTTCAAAAAAAGAAGCCGAAGAAAAGGCAGCACAGCTTTTACAGGATGTTGGAGTTTATGAACGCAAAGATCATCTTCCTTCACAGCTTTCGGGAGGAGAACGGCAGCGTGTTGCAGTTGCGCGTTCACTTATAAATAATCCGTCGCTTATTTTGGCAGATGAACCAACAGGAAATCTTGACCCTGCAAATGCCTCGCTCATTGGAGACCTGCTTTTTTCAATGGTAGAAAAATATAACAAGACTTTGCTGCTTGTTACTCATGATATGAATCTTGCTGCAAAAGGCGAGAAAATTTACAGAATAAAGAAGGGCCGACTGGAACAATGACTTTTAAATCATCATTAATGTTTGCAAAAAGTCTTATTTTTCCTCGTGCCGAAAAAAAATCATCTGCCCGCCGCAGTCTTTGGGGAGCTTTGTTGTGTATTGGCTTAAGCATTGTGCCTCTTGTAGTAGTTCTTTCTATTACTAACGGTATGATTCAGGGCATGACAGACAGAATAATTGGTCTTTCTTCTAGCAATCTTCAGGCTTATGTTTCTCCAAAGTTAAAGGACACACAAAATGCCGATTCGTACCGTGAATATGCACAACAGTTTAAGCAGGTAGACGGAGTTTTAGAAGTTTACCCCGAAATTGGAGTTACTGCTCTTGCTGCCGGAAAAAAAATGAGGACTGGTGCTCAGATTCGTGCGCTTGATAAAGATATTTTTTCAAAAAATAAATCGTTCCGTGAACTTTTTAATGTTGTAGAAGGTAAGATTTCTGATTTTGAAAATCAAAATGCCCAAGAAACAAGCAGTTCACAACGAAATGCAGTAATAGGACAAAAAATGGCAGAGCTTTTAGAGCTTCATGCCGGCGATACCTTCCGAATTATTACAATTAAAACAAACAACGGAAAACAGTCTCCAAAGCTTACTTCATTCACTGTTTCTGCAATTGTTTCTTCGGGCTATCAGGAGCTTGATGCTCTTTGGGTTTTTGTACCTCTTGAAACAGTATATCAGTTTGTTTCACTCGATAACGCTTCATATACTATTATGATAAATACTCCCGATGCATATTCTGCTGACCTTGTAAGAATACAGCGTGAACTAAAAGCCACCTTTGGAAAATACATGAACTTTTACAGATGGGATCAGGTACACGAAGCTGAATTTGAAAATTTTTCTTCTACAAAAGTAATGCTTGTTTTTATAATGCTGCTTATTGTACTTGTTGCTTCAATTAATATTTCTTCGGCAATTGTTATGCTTGTAATGGAACGCCGTAAAGAAATTGCAATCTTAAAAAGTATTGGAGCAACTCCTTCGGGAATAACCTTTGCTTTTATTATTACAGGTATGACCTGCGGACTTGGCGGACTTGCACTTGGACTACCGTTTGGTCTTTTAGCTGCCGTAAATGCAAATCAGATAGTTAATGCAATAGAAAAAATCGTTAACTTTTTTGCACGACTTGGTTATCTTTTAAAGGGTGTACCAAAAGATGAAATAAATGCAATAAGGCTTATGGATCCGGCTTATTATCTTCAGACAATTCCGGTAAATCTGCCTTTTTCGCAGCTGCTTTTAATTTCGTTGTCTACAGTGCTTCTGGCCCTGTTAGTTTCTATAATTCCTTCGGTAAAAGCCGGCAGGGAAAAACCGCTTGATATTTTAAGGAAGGCATAAATAGTTGTAATGAAAAAGCTGTCATTAATAACCAGAATATGCATTACGATTTTTCTCTTTATAATATCTGTGGCAATTCTTTTGTCTGTGCCAATGTACAAGCGACTTGAAAAAATTGTAGATAAATATTCAGGACAGCTTGTAGAACAGATTGCTCAGGAAACAGGACTTGTAGTTTCTTATGAATCTATTTCGCCTTCAATTCTTGCTTATCTTGGAATAAAAGGAATTAAGGTTTGTGATACACAGGGAAGAGTAGTCGCACAAATAAAAAACACAAACATAAAATATAAGCTTCTTCCGCTTTTAAAAAAGAACTATGATTCAATTTTAAAAGGCATTGCAATAAACGGTGTAGATCTGAATATAATGGAACTTGCCGATTTTATAAAAGAATTTTCTTCAACGCATGCACCGCCGCAAGAAAGTGTTCAGCAAAAGCCGCCGCCAGATAGAAATAAAATCTATGAGCAGGTAAAACTTGTCATGGAATATATACCGCCTTCTATAACGGTAAAAAATCTTGCGTTAAAATACAATCAGAAACCTCTAAATGCTTCCTTGCTCGTCAAGGAAATCAGAGTTTTAAATGCAGAACAGAAAAACTCTATAGATTTTAATATAAAAACCTCAGCAGCGGTCGCTTATAACAATATTGTCGATGCTACAGGTGAAATTACTTTTAATGGTTCAATTACTCAAGACCTTAATGATTCATTTGTAAATATAATTCTTGCTAATTTTACACAGGGAAAGTTTAAGCTTAATAAGCTTAATTTCCTTGCTACCTATAGCGAACAAAGAATTAATCTTAGAACTGTTCAGAATGTAATTCCTCTGGCTGTAGATTTTGTTTATGATTTTGATGTCAATGAAGTTGAAGCCAAAATCCAGAGCGACAGGCTAAGTCCTTCCTCGGTATTTTCTTCTGTTTCTGACAAGAATCTGTTGAAAAAAATCAAGGATACAACTTTAACAATTGTAGCAGGTGGAAAATATAAGCTTAGTGATAATACAGTAGCATATTATTCCAACGGAAAAATATTTGTTCCCGATTCTCTTGTTCCTGGAACTGTTACAGCAGATTATTCTTTGAACGGAAATGATAAAAAAATCATTCTTAATAATCTTTTAATAAACGGAGAAAATTACAGAGGTAATGCAAATCTTACGTATATTTTTGAAACACTTCAGCTAAGCGGAATAGCCGATATTCAACAGTGTGTTTTGCCTAACGGAAGCAATGTTTCTACAGAAATATATTTTGACCCTCTTGATAAATCGGGCTTTATGATATTTTCACCGCAGCTTTTTATTGGTGAAAAAGCACTTACTGCTTTGCAGGCAAGAGTTATGCCTCAGAAAGATTCTATTGATTTTGATTTTGAAGTTAATGATTATTCACATATTGGCGAAAGCGATAGTTTTTCTCAGGGAACAATAAAGCTTGATGGAAGCTATCTTTCGGAATCTAAATATATACAGACAAGTGTTTCTTTAAATACAATTTACCTTGATACTGTTTTAGGAATAATGCAGCAGGTGTTGAATCAAAAGGATGCAGCAGCTATTGAACAGGTTATGGGCGCTGTGTCCGGCTTTGTATTTACCGGCGATGCATATTTTTCTACAGACTTAAAATCTGTTTCGTATAATATTCCTTATCTGGTTCTTGCAAACTCCACAAAGGATAATCAGGTTTTATTACTTGCATTAAACGGAAACGAACAGTCTATTCAATTGAATAATTTCTACCTGATTTATAATTCTCTTGTTCTTGATGCAACTGCTTCTCTTGATTCAATGCCTGGCTCTTCAGATAAGTTTTATACAATCGATATTCTTTCATCATCTATTCCGTATCATTTTTCGGGCTCAATTATGCCCGAAGTTATTACTCTTACAGGTGACTATGGAACCGATGCCGAACTTCGTTTTGGAAAAAATAAATCTTTTGAAGGTTTTGCATCATTTAAAGGGCTGCCTTTTATGCTCAATAATTCCGCCTTTATTGTTTCACTCGACACCCTGTTTGATTATACAAAAGAACAAGGACCTCAAGTAACCCTTGAGCATTTTCAAGTAGAAAAAGACAGTCCCGATTCTTCTGTTAATCCAAGACTTGAGCTTTCTGGAAGCGGAACAAAATATGGCGCTCAGATTAATTCTATATCATATACAGACCTTTATTCTTCTTTGAATGGAAATTCTGATATAACAATAAATATTGACGGTAAGCTGTTTAGTTCTGCCGGTATTCAAATGAATCTTCGTGATGAACTTTCGGACGAATCGCTTGTAATTGATGCAACAGTTTCAAACCCAGAGCTTGTTGAACTGAATAAAGAAAATCTCATTAATTCGCTTTATGCTAATGCAATGATTAATATTTCAAATTTCAGTTTAAACCGTTTTATGGCTGTAAAGCATGATAACAACGAACTTTCTGCAAGCCTTTATCTTTCGGGAACAGTAGAGCATCCTTATGCAACTGCAACTGTAGAAAAACTTACATTCCTGTTAAATGATGAAATAGTTTCGGCTGGTGGTTCTGTTTTGCTTGAGGAACGAGATATAACCATAAATGATTTTTCTCTAAAAGCTAAAAACTGGATGGTTTCTGATGTTTCTGGAAGTGCCTCATTAAAAGATTACATGGGAACAATTAAAGCCAATTTTTCTACTCAGGGCGAAAAAAATCTTAATCTGCCGCTTGTCTTAAAAATTGAAGATTCATATATTCCTGATAATTCTGTTATACCTGAATATCTTTCTGCAAAGCTTGAATGCAATTCACTTAGTGGAACAATTGTAAAACAACCAGTAGCCTTTGATATTTCGCTGAATTACAGTTCGGGATTTCTTTCTTTCTTCTCTTCTGAAAATCTGGGTTTATTAGGAAGTTTCAGTAAGGATGAAGGTTTATATGCTTCCTGGAAAATGTCTGATATTCTTGCCGCAGAAATAACAGGAAGCTTTGAAAAAACTAATCAGTTTATAAAGATTTCGAATGTAAATATTGATCTTAACAAGTTATTACAAAACATAACTCTTGATGATATTTTAAAGGTAGAGCAGGGTATATTAAAAGGTTCTGTTACCATGCGTGGTCCTTTTAGTACTCCAGATTTTAAAGGTGCTCTTTCAATTGCAAATCCGGTTTTCTATATGCCGTTCTTGTTTGACCAGAAGCTTTCTACTGATAAAATTCTGCTCACAGCCGCAAATAATGAATTTGCAGTTTCGGAATCGGTTTATAATCTAAAGAATACTCCTAAATTTAAGATGAGCAGTCATGTTTATATGAACAAATGGTCAATTGATCATTTTGATATGAAGTTATTAACTCTTGAAAACCAGACTGTTCCAATTAAATTCAAAAGTCCTGTAATTAAACTTGACAGCGATACCGAAATTGACCTTTTGATTACCTGGGAAAACAAAAACTTTGATTTTACAGGTTCTGTATTTGCCGAAAACCTTAATGTTGTTTCTGATATTTCTGATATTTCAAATAAAAATAATATGATGAATGATAATGCTTTTGATATGAGCGTAACTACTGACCTTGTACTAAGGGTAGGTACTCATTCTTCATTAAACTTTAATCCGCTTTTACGATGTGTATTTGTACCTAATTCAACTATAACCTGTAAGGTCGATACTCAGTCAAATATATATCAGCTTGATGGTTCTTTGCAGCTTAAATCGGGAGATGTTGCATACCTGAACCGAAATTTCTATATCAGGGAAGGAAACATAAAGTTTAATCCTCAGGATATTACAAATCCTTTAGTTACAATAAAGGCCGAAACCCGTGAACGTGATTCAAACGGTCAGACTGTAAGAATCATCCTTTCTGCCGAAAATCAATATCTGCTCGATTTTAATCCACGGTTTACTTCTAATCCTCCAAAATCAGAAAACGAAATTCGACTTCTTTTAGGGCAGATTGTTCTTGCCGACTCCGATTCGGTTGGCGATTTGTTTATTTCGGCAGGTGAGTATTATTTACAGTCAACTGTTGTAAGAGATTTAGAAAACAAGTTGCGAGATTTGCTGAATTTTGATATATTTTCAGTACGTACCAATATTTTACAGAATACAATTAACTTGAGTACACAAAGAAAAGAAACAAAAAACATTTCTGTTGGTAACTTCTTTGATAACTCAACTGTTTATATAGGTAAGTACATAGGAAACGCTTTATATGTAGATGCAATGCTCAACATGTCTGCTTCTGATTATGTAGATACTGAGTATCTGTCTACAGGTAGTCTTCTTTTCCAACCGGAATTCGGTCTGGAACTTGAACTGCCGGTGATGAATATAAGATGGGATATGACGTGGGATCTTACACCGGGTCTGAAATTCAAATCTTATGTTCCAGCAACATCACTTTCGTTTTCGTGGAAATTTAATTTTTAAAATGTGAAACCCGCGTAAAGGGTTATCCAGGAGTTATTACTAATGCGCAGAAAAATTTTGAGCATATTATTTATAGTTTTTTGTGTTTTTGGAGCCTTTGCACAAGAAGATACTGACTGGTTCTGGGGACATCAGATTTCTAAAATTGAAATTGAAGGCCTTAAATTAATTAAAAAAGCAGAAATTACCGGTGTAACAAGCTCTTTTATTGGAAAACCTTTTACAGAAGAACTCTATGGTGAAATGATTGATAAGCTGAACGAGCTTGATTTTTTTGAAGATATTGAACCTTATGCAACTCATGATAAAGATCCCGAAAAAATACTTCTTGTTTTTAAGGTAAAGGAATATCCTGCTGTAGAAAAAATTGATTTTATAGGAAACCAGAAAATCAGAAATGGTGAACTTAGGGAATTAATAAAAACAAAAACAAATGAAATATATAATGAAAATCGTGTTTTTGTAGATGAACGTCTTATTCGTGACCGTTATATTGAAAAGGGATATACAGATTCTCTTGTAACACATACAACCGAAATGATTGATGGTGGTGTACATGTAACGTTCAATATTACAGAAGGTAAAAATACAGTCATTAGTGATATTCATATGACAGGAAACACTATTGTTTCTGAACGTGTACTTAAAGCAAAAATCTCGCTTAAAGAGGTTGGTTTCTTAAAAGATGGTGCCTTCAAAAGTTCTGCACTCGAACAGGATAAAAAGACTATCTTGAACTATTACAATGAACGCGGTTATATAGATGCAAATATTCTTGATGTTAAAATTGATTCAAAAGAAAATGAAGAAAAACAGAGAATAGATCTTTCAATTACTTTTGTTATTCAGGAAGGTCCTCAATATACCTATGGTGGTCTTTCAATTACCGGAAATCAGATTTTTACTACTGAACGTCTTTTGGCGCAGATGAAGCTTAAGGAAGGTGCAGTTTTCAATTCAATAAAATTTGAAGAAGGACTTTCGGCAATTACAAACATCTATTATGAATCTGGTTATATGTCTAACGGCTTTTATCCTGTTCCAGCTAAAGATTCTGATCGTAAAGAAATTACATATACTCTTGTAATTGATGAAAGGGCACGAAGCCACGTTGAAAATATACTTGTAAAGGGTAACAATAAAACAAAGGACTATGTTATTACCCGTGAAATACCTATTGAATCCGGTGATGTTTTTTCGCGCGATAAAGTTATTTCTGGTTTAAGAAATCTTTATAACCTCCAGTATTTTTCAAATGTTCTGCCAGATGTTCAGCAGGGTTCAGAAGAAAATCTTGTTGACCTTGTTTTTTCTGTAGAAGAAACTTCAACAATAGCCATGAATCTTGGCATGGCTTTTTCTGGAATTACAGATCCTAATGATATTCCTGTATCGCTTTATCTTACTCTTTCAAATTCAAATCTCTTTGGAGAAGGAAAATCAATTTCAACATCAATTAATGCAGCTAAGAAATCGCAGACACTTGATTTTTCGTATGCACAAAGCTGGATAGGTGACCTTCCTATATCATTCAGTGAATCTCTTTCGTTCTCTCATACAAATGGTTTAACTCCAATAATTATGTATCAGCCAAACGGAACCTTTGACCAGTACAGTTATTTTGTAAGTTACGAAGGCTTTTCTACAACCTTGGGTTCCAGCCTTGGCCGAAGATGGACTCCACGCTTTGCCATTCTTTCTCTTGCAGGCGGTCTGAATAATACAATTTCAAGGTATGCGTTCGATGAACATAATTTTATTCCTGTAGACTCTGGAATTGCTATGTTTGCAAATCGTTTTGGTTTAATTAATACACTGTGGGGCAGCTTCTCTATGGATGACCGTGATATAAATTACGACCCTTCAACCGGATGGTTTGCAAGTCAAAAGTTTACATTTAATGGTCTTATTCCAAAGGTAGAAAAGGAATTCTTCTTAAGCTCCGAAACAAAGCTCGAACGCTATTTTACTTTGTTCGATATTCCTATAAATGAAAAGGCATCATTTAAAGGTATTCTTGCCTTGTATACCGGCCTTACTATGCTGTTCCCTATCAATAATTCTGTTATAAGCGATTCAAACAAGCCTTATATTGACGGAATGTTTACCGGAAGAGGCTGGGCCGAAATGTACCGTTCTTCAGATACTAAAGGAAAAATCTTATGGAATACTCAGATTGAATTCCGTGTTCCGGTTATACCTGGTGTAGTTGGAGTAGACTTCTTTAATGATGCTGTTGCTGTAAAACCAGAAGTCAGCCAGCTCTTTAACAACCTTTCTCTTAATGATTTCTACTTTAGTATGGGTCCTGGAATCCGCTTCCTTATGCAGCAGTTCCCGCTTCATCTCTTATTTACCTGGAGATATCAGATTATTGACGGAAAGGTAAAATGGGGTGGAAAAGATGAATACAACCCATATATGTTCATTTTGTCATTCAATATGGTAAACAGATAAAATAATAGATTAGAGTATAATAGAAAAAGAGGAAAAAAATGAAAAAGATTAATAAGAATATTTTTGCTTTTTGTCTTGTGTTTATATTTGCCGCAGCAGGTATGTTTGCCCAGCAGATTACAAAGTTTGGTGTTGTAGATACTTCAAAGGTTTACAGCGCTTATTTCCGTAATTCAGCACCCGTAAGAAATTATGAAAAGAAAAAAGCTGAATATCAGGAAGAAATAGACAAGCGTACTCAGGAGCTTAAGACTCTTCAGCAGAAAAAACTTGAATATGAAAAAAATGGTAATGAAAGTCAGGCTCTTAAGGTCGAAGCAGAAATTACTAAAAAAACTGATTATCTTACAGAATATACAAATGCTAAAAACGTTGAGCTTGAATCTATGCTCAAATCACTTGAATCTTCAGATGAGTTTTATAAAAAGCTTTACAATACACTTGGTCAGATTGCCGAAAGCGGCGGCTACAGTATGATTTTAAGTCTTCAGGCTTCAAATTCAATTTTGTGGTACAGTAATTCCGTAGATATTACAGATCAGGTTATTCAAAAGCTGGGATTGTAGTCATATAAATAAAGTGGTTTTGTTTTGATGGAAGACAGTGAAAACCTTACACCAATGATGATCCAGTACTGCGAAGTAAAAAAGCAGTACCAGGATGAAGTTGTTTTTTTCAGGTTAGGAGACTTCTACGAGATGTTCGATAAGGACGCAGTAGAAGTTTCACGTCTTTTAAATCTGACATTAACACACAGAGCAAATCAGAAAATGTGTGGTATTCCGTACCATGCAGCAAAAATCTATATAGCCAGGCTTTTGCGTCTTGGTAAAAAAATTGTAATCTGTGAACAGGTTGGCGAAATACCTCGCGGCGGAAAAGGAATTACAGAACGCAAGGTTGTCGAAATAATTACTCCTGGAACAGCCGTAGAAGCAGAATATCTTGAAGGAAACAGAGCAAACTATCTTGCTGCATTGTCGGTTGTAAAGGCACGGGCAGGCTTTGCATTTATTGATGTAACAACTGCTTCATTTAAGGCAACTTCATGGCCTGCAAACCGCATGGGCGAAAACTTTGCAAAGGAATTAAACCGTGCTTCTCCAAGAGAGCTTTTACTTCCGCTTTCACTCAAGAATAATGATGATATTCAGCAGGTTCTTGCGGGCAGAACAGAAATTGCAGTTTCATACTATCCCGACTGGGATTTTAATATTGAATTTTCATACAAGCGTTTACTGCAGCAGTTCAATACAATTTCGCTAAAATCATTTGGACTTGAAGAAACCGATGCCGAAATTGCCCCTGCAGGTTTTTTGCTTGATTATCTTGAAAAAACTACAAATGCAAAAATTCCTCATATTACAGAAATTATAAAATATTCAGACTGCGACTTTTTGATTATGGACGATTCTTCGCGCCGGAACCTTGAAATTACAGAAAACATGCGCGATGGAACATCTTCCTATTCACTTATTGAATGCGTAAACTTTACTAAAACAGCAATGGGAAGCCGTCTTTTGCGCAGCTGGCTTTTGTTCCCGTTAACAGACTGCAATGCAATTTATACGCGCCAGGACAGAATAACTTCTTTATATGAAGACAAAGATATGCTTTCGCGTCTTCAAACAGATTTATCTGTTATTCTTGATGTTGAACGTCTTGCAGGCCGCGTAGCAATGGACAGGGCACACCCTAAAGATTTACAGGCGCTTCGTTTAAGCCTTGAATCGTGGGCAAATATAAAAGAATATTTAACAGGTTATGATTTTTCGTTTATAGAATCAGAAACCTCATTAAAAATAATTGAAATTATAAAGAATGCACTTTTGGATGATCCTGCAACTGCAATTACCGAAGGCGGAATAATAAGACCGGGCTGGTCAGAAGAACTTGATCACTGGCGGCAGATTCACGACAACTTTAATAAGGTTTTGGCCGCCTACGAAGAAGAAGAGCGTGATAAAACAGGAATAAGTAATCTTAAAATTAAATATACAAATGCCAGCGGATATTTTATTGAAGTTTCAAAAGGCAAGCTTTCAAGTGTGCCTGCACATTTTATAATGCGTCGTGCTCTTGTAAACGGCGACCGATACACTACCGAAAAACTTCAGTCTCTCGAAATGCAGCTTAATGAATCTTCTACAAAAATCCTTGAGCTTGAACGCGATTTGTTTTTAGAGGTGCGCGAGCAGGTAAAGCAGCATATTCAATATCTTTTACAGATTGCCGATGAAATTGCCGTTACCGATGTTACTGCTTCTCTTGCTTTTGCAGCTGTTCGTAACCGCTGGGTTCGTCCTCAAATTGATAATTCAACAGTTTTTGAAATTACCGAAGGCCGCCATCCGGTTGTAGAAGCACATCTTCCAAGCGGCGAATTTGTTCCGAATGACGCCAAAATAAGTGCAGAACAAAATGATGGAATTCCTTCTTTTGATTTAATTACCGGTCCTAATATGGCTGGTAAGAGTACTTATTTAAGGCAGAATGCTTTAATTGCTTTGCTTGCACAGACAGGCTCGTATATTCCTGCTGTAAAGGCAAGAATTGGTATTGTAGACCGCATTTTCTGCCGTGTAGGGGCCAGCGATAATCTTGCAAAAGGTGAGTCTACCTTCCTTGTAGAAATGATGGAAACTGCAAATATTCTGCGTGCTGCAACAAGCCGTTCCCTTGTTATTATGGACGAAGTAGGGCGCGGAACTTCTACCGAAGATGGACTTGCCATAGCTCGTGCTGTTTCTGAATATCTTTTGGATACTGTAAAATGCAAGACAATGTTTGCAACTCATTATCATGAACTTACACGAATGGAACACCCGGCTCTTGAAAAGCTTTGTCTTCAGATAAATGAAGAAAACGGCAGCGTTGTTTTTATGCGTAAAGTTATACCAGGCATTACCGAAAACTCTTACGGTATTCATGTTGCAAAGCTTGCAGGACTTCCGCAAAGTGTAATTGACAGGGCAAATGTTATTCTTCAGCATATCCAGGCTGTTGCGGCCGATAAGCCTGTTATGGAAAGTGATATTCCGGATGTGACTGTTCAGCCTGCAGCAAATGCAGGAGCTCCTGGCCTTTTCAGCGATGAAGAAATTATTATTTCAGAAATACTTTCGTGTGACACAGACAATATGACTCCAATGGAAGCGCTAAAAATGCTTTCAAAATGGAAAAATAATCTTTTACCACAATAAAAGAAAAAAAAATCATTTTTTTTCCAAAATTCCCCAAAAAAACTTCCTCTTTTAACAAAAAATTTTGTTAACTATAGTATATGAAAAAACTATGGTATCTTTTTAAGCTTGGAATTAAGGCTCTGCTCAGGGTGTGGTTTGCAGTTATTTCGGGTGGGGAGGAGTGTGTGGTATGCGGGGGGAAATCATTTTTGTACCCCCTTTGCCGCAGCTGCCGGAAAAACTATCTTTCTGTTAAGGACAGAGATTTGTTTGAAGGACGCTGCCACATTTGTGGAAAAGAACTGCTTTCTACAAAAGAAACCTGCTTTGACTGCCGGCAAAAGACTGTTGTTGGTCATGTAGACAAAATGCTGCCATTGTTTCCGTATAGAATCTGGAACAAACAGCTTATGTTTATGTGGAAATCGCAGGAAATAAGGTCATTGTCTTTATTCTTTGCAAAGATACTTAATGGTGTGTTGCAAAAGCTTGATTGTCGGGTGATTATTCCTGTTCCTCCGCGAAAAGGCAAGCTTGAGCAAAAAGGTTGGGATCAGATTGACGAATTATGCAATCTGCTCGAATACATTTACGGTTATAAGATTTTACGCATTCTGGAGCGTTCAACAACAATGCAGCAGAAAAAACTAGGCAGAGAAGGGCGCCTTAAGCAGATTGGCAAAGCATACAATGTTGTTCCCCCTTCCAGATTAAAAAAAGCTCTGAAACCGTTCCATGGATCGCTTCCAAAGAGTGTCATCTTGCTAGACGACGTCTGCACCACCGGCTCCACCCTGGAAAGCTGTTCCATAGTCCTAAAGGAGGCCGGCATAGAAAAAATAACAGGAGTAACCCTCTTCACGGTGGATTGATAACAGAATATAAATACTTAATAAAAGGGGAAAGGGGATAGTAAATAATAAATAGCAGGCATTTGAAAACAAAGCTGCGGAGCTCGGGACGGCTGAAAACTACTTCGAAGCTTGCCGAGCGAAGCGAGTTAAATCTTTCCTAGCAAGCTTCGCCGTAGTTTGAAGACGTACCGAGCGGGAGCAGATTTGTTTTCTACCTGATTGCATTTAATATTGCAAATTTCACTTTTTCGGTTTATTATATAATATAGTATTTATATTTTGGGGGAAATATGGCTTCAGAAGAAACACAGTTCCAATTGGTAACCTTCCAGCTTGGCAACGAGTTATATGGCGTAAACATCATGGATGTAAAGGAAATTGTTCGTTTACAGAATGTGCGTGTTATCCCGAATTCTCCTTATTACGTAGAAGGAATCATCAATTTACGTGGTGAGATTATCCCTATAATTGATTTACACAAACGCTTTAGAATTCAGGCTCTTGAAAAAGAAGAAACTGATTTTGAAGGCGGATTTATAATCCTAAATATCGACAATAATAAAATCGGAATTATTATCGATAAGGTAGCAAGAGTAGTTGTAGTAAAGGCAGAAGATGTAAAAGAGCCTCCACAGATGCTCACAGGTATTGGTTCTGAATATATTGAAGGCGTTATCCGCGAAGAAAACGGATATCTTATTATGCTCAATATTCGGAAGTTATTCGATGCAAAAGAATTACAGAAAATAATCGATTTAGGTTAATGATACAAACATACAGTTCAACAATTCGTAGAAAAGAAATGGATGCAGTTTTAACCTGCATGGT
>JAFZXA010000141.1 GCA_017617115.1 Treponema sp. | reverse complement strand
GAAACTACATACACAACCGCCTCAACAACAACCACTACCACAGGTGGCAGTATGCATTTGGATTACAGAAAAGAATAAGATTGCAGATTATAAGCTGATATAAACTGACCACTTATCTTTTCGGTAAGTGGTCTTTTTTTTTGGCTGAATCAGAGGAGGCAATATGAACAATAAAAATAAAGATAAGGTAAGGCTAAAAAATGCTGGCGCATTTTTTTTAACGCCTTGCTATAGAACACCGGCCGCCAGCGGTGGCGTTGTTGATGTTGCCTGCGGTACAGGTGCAGTTTTGCTTTATCTTGCAGAGCGTGGAATTATTGGTGAACGCGTTCGTCCTCTTTTAATGCGCCAGACATACCGCAGCGAAATGTTTTTGCTAGCCGAGCTTTGTGGTTTTGAAGTAGTGGATATCTACCGCGGCTACAAGGGCGACAAGGAAGATTTGAATGATCCTGTATCAGCGGCAAAATATAGAAGCAATCTTATCTGGATTTTGAAAAGGAAGGATTAGCGGAAACACAACTTTTTGGAGAATGGAATATGATAAAGGAAATTGATAAAAGCGACTTAGTAGAATGTGTGAACATAATCAGAAAAAGCTTTCAGACTGTTGCAGATGAGTTTGGTTTTACAATTGAAAATGCTCCGCGGTTTACTGCTTTTGCAACTACAGAAGAACGTCTGTTCTATCAGCTTGAAGTTGAGCATCGGCTGATGGTGGCCTATTATGATGACGGAAAAATTCTGGGATATTATTCTCTGCAGTTTTTAGAAAACTCTGAGTGTGAATTAAACAATCTTTGTGTACTGCCGGAGGCTAGGCATAAAAAGATTGGGGAAGCTTTGATGCCGTCTTCTGTGAATTCCTTTACAAGGACACCTCCGCAGCTCATGGCGGTTCTGGCTGAAGCAACATTATCTTTATCACACGCGATAATTACTTGTTGAAGTCCGGACTGTTTTGCAAAGTTCAGAATAAGTTTTAATTGCTTTGTGGCATATCCTTTTCTTCGTTCGGAAGGTCTGATTCCGTATGCAATGTGACCGCCGTTTTTTAGCTCGTCATTCAGCGTGTGATGAAACTTAATGCATCCGATCAGTTTTCCATCCGAAAGGCGCATAGAAAACAAAGTACTCGTCTGAATATCATTATCAGTTTTTCTTATAGAATTGATATGTTCAAGCCAAGAATCAAAATCATCATAATATGCAAGTCCGCCGCTTCCATGAACCTGCGTGTCTCCGGATTTAAAATGCTCTTCTTTGTACTGGAGTATTTCTTCTTTCAGTTCTTGCGATGGAATAATTAATACCAGTTCGTCATCAGTCATTTTTCGCTCTAATCCCCCGGCAACGGATTTCATCAAGTTGTTCGGCGGTCAAAGTACCGGCATCATATAAGCGCTGGTATTCTTCATCCACAGAACTGTCAAAAACAAGAAGATCGTCTGTGTTTATTGTTACGGGAACTCCGTTTTCTACAAGTATTTTTATCGGGTGTTCGGCGTAGCTTTTTGCGTAACCTAATTTGATGTTGCTGCCAGGGCAGACGTTCAGCGTGATTTTTCTGTCGGCGAGCAATTTCATTACTCTTGGAGAGTGTACCGCGTTTATTCCGTGGTGAATTTCGTCTAGGCCTAGTGTTTCAATTGCAGATTCAACATCTTCGGCAGAGCCTGTTTCTCCGACATGCATGCGTTTTAAGACACCGTATTTTTCTGCGACTTTGTAAAGCGGGATGTACTCAGAAAAAGGTTTGTAGCCTTCACCGCAGCACACATCAATTGATTTAAAATATCCCGAGGCAAAATATTCTTCTGCCCTTGCCAGCGCAGGTTCTATATCTGCGTAGGACTGAAATGCCAGTTCCGGCTCATAAACTGCATCCGGACAATATTTTTTATGAAGCGCATCATAATATTCGCAAAAGTTTTTCAGGCTGCCGTAATCTTCAATATCAGTTTCAGAAAAGCTTGGAGCAAAACGAGCAAGATGATTTCTTTCTGCTTCTACAAAACAACCTTCCCGGCGAACATCAGCCTGATTACTGTCGTGGGCGCGGCAATAATCTCTTATATTATTTGCATACCAATCCTGCATTCCCTGAAGTCCGTCAAAAACAGCCGGCGGTTTTGCAAAGGTATGATTCATTTTTTCAGAAAGCCACTCAACCCGACAACCGCGTCCAAGATGATTATGAACATCGCTTTTTGGAATTGTAAGCAGAGTTTTTGTATCATGATTTTTGAGTGCATTTATAAATGCTTCAGAAAATTTATCCGGCATGGCGGTTCCTTAAAATTACAGATTACTTTTTATTTTCTCTTCCATCTTGCGAATATATTTAATTCTATTGATTGTGTTTTTGACTTCGCTAAAACCCATCTCTTGTTCAGTTTTGTCCTGACTGGCACCAAGTGATCTTTGGATGTTGTACTCCAGCCATTCAATCCAGGTGTAAGTGAGTCCAAAGACACTTTTGTAATCTCTAAAGCCATTGTCACAGGCAGCGAGGTAACCCTGGAAAAATGATTTTTGTTTTTCTGCATCAAAATCACATAGTGTAATTCCCGCCCATTGAAGCGAAAGTTGAATCGCACTCGAAACAGGATTTCCGTAATCAAGACATTCAAGGTCAATCACAACAGGTTCGCCGTTTTTCCACATTACATTTTTTGGGTCCATATCTTCGTCGATGATTGTTGTGATGTTCGGGAGAGATTTGCGGGCTTTGTTTAGTTCGGTCTGGGCGTAGTTGAGAAGGGAGAGATTTTCTTTTAAGAGAGACTCGACTTCTTTGCATTCTGCAGCCTGCGTGATATATCCATCCCAATCAATCGTACTGAGTTCCAGCGAAGTCGGTTCATTTGCAACAGCCAGCCCAGTCTTAATCGCATGAATCCTTCCCTGAATATTTCCTGCCTTCCAGCATTGCTCAACCGTAATATTGTTCCAATCAGTTATACTGCCGTCGTGCCAGTCAAAAATGTAAAAGTAATTCCCCAAAAGCTCCTGCATCTTTTTTCCATCAAACACAAGAGCTGGAACAATCGGAATCCCTTCCTCTTCCAGAATTGCTTCAAGCCGCTCAGCCTTTTTGTAATTGTCCATTGCTCCTGGCCGCTTCATAATTTCCGGATTCAAATGTTTCACGGCGTAAGTATGGTTTTCTGTACAAACCTTATACATCCTGTGCATAAAGCCGCCAGAAACCGAGTTGATTGGAGAGGTTATTTTACCAAGTCCAAGCTTTTCAAAAAGTGATTCAATAATTGTCATTATTTCTTTCTTATATAAATCAGTATAAAGTTCAAGATTTGATCCAAGCCCTTGCTCAAGAATTCTTTATCGCGGATACCAAACTCGTGACCAGAATCAAACCATTCCTGCCAGGCAATATCAAAGCAGTCTGCTTCTTTTACAGAGATTTCACATTCATTGCCACATTCTTTTTTCAGAAGTTCTTCCCACCAGTCAACAGTCTGAAACAGTTGTGCATCATCACCTTCGACCCAGGTTTCAAATATTTCTTTTAGTTCACCCTCCGGCTCTTTTTTCAATCCCGGAATTGCAATCATCACACAGCCGCCTTTTTTGACAAACGGCAAAATCTTTTCACCAAACACGCCTTCCTTGCAGCCAAAGTAATGATAAGAATCAACGCTCACAATAGCATCAAAATAGTCGTGCGCAAAAGGCATGTCCATTGCGTCACCGTGAATTGGAATGATTTTATTTTCAAGCCCGTTTTCTTTTATGCGCTTGTAGTTTTCTGTGGCAGGAATCCAAAGGTCTAAAGCATAAACAGTCTTTGCGTCTGTTTCGTTTGCAAGGAACATAGAAGTCAATGTATAGCCGCAGCCAAGGTCCAAGGTTCTGTCAAAAACTGCATCGGAAGGTTTGCGTTGAATCAGCTCATCCAACAGCCGGAACGAATTTGGTCCCATAAGATAATCTTTTGTGAAATACTTTCTGTAGTTTTCAATATTGTTCATGTTTATTTTCTTGTGTTCTTTACGAAATTACCACACAGCCTTTTCGCCGGTTACTTTTTCACCAAGCCAGCTTGCGTTATATTCAACAAAGCACTTT
>JAFZXA010000140.1 GCA_017617115.1 Treponema sp. | reverse complement strand
GCCACCAACGAGCAGCATAGCAGCTGCAATTAAACCCAAAGTCTTCTTCATATTGAAGCTCCTTTTTTTATACTAATTCGATGTAGCCTTGTATAATAAACTATTATCTTATAAGTATTCTATTTTGTCAACGCTTTTTTTCTATTCAAAAGCATATTTTCCATCAACAAAAACCTGCACATCTTCGACATGCGGGAAATTATTTTTTATATTTTCCTTGAGCAGTTCAATGCCATCTTTTATAGAAATAACATTGTGCCCCATATATATAATATCGGCAGAAAGGTCCAAATATACCACCTTGCTTCGTTCAAAACATGAAAGAATTTTTGTTCCAGGGGTAAAAAGATATTTTGTGCGTTCAAGTCCTGAACCAAGTACAAGCTCATCGGCAAAATATGCAACTGCTTCTTTATTTGGATTTTCTTTTAAATAACGTGTTTCAAGTACATATTTTCCTTCGTCTACACAAGGAAACTTAAATACATATTTTTTGCCATAACCTTTTTTTGCGTAAAAGCCTGCTGAAATAATCATGCAAAGCAAAGCAACGGCTGCGGCAACAAGAATCGGAATATATTGTTTAAGGTTAATTTTCATTTGTTGAAGTAAATCCTTTTGAGCGCTCAAAGTGTGTTATAAACGCTGCAATTCCATTATATATTCCAAGGGCTGCCTTTTTCAAGTATGTATCATTATTCAAAAGTAAAGCTTCTGTTTCGTTTGATACAAATCCAAGCTCTATGAGGACACTAGGCATGTTTGAATTTTTTACGACAAACCACTCCTCTGCTTTTATTCCTCGTGCCTTTGACTGGTCTCCAATCTGGCTCTGAAGTCCGTCCATAATGAACTTGGCAATCATTATTGATTCGGTTGTATACTCTTCTTCGAGCATAGAATTAAGAATTGGGAAAAGTGAACTGTCGTCTGTTGAAGATTTATCTAAAACTGTACGACGGTATCCCGGTGAAAGATACCATACTTCATAACCGGAAGAAGTTTTATTAAGTGAAGAATTTACGTGAACAGAAATAAACAGTACAGCTTCATCTTCTTTAACTTTTACATTGTTTGCAATTTCGGTTCGTTCCTGCAGCGTTAAGAAAACATCTTTGTCGCGGGTTAGAATTATCTGCTTGTCGGGATATGCTGTTTTAAGGCGCTCGCCAAGTAGTTTTGCAACTTTAAGGTTTATGTCTTTTTCCTGAATTGTAACATTCTTGCCGTTTATTTTATAAGTTTTTAAGGCGCCAGGATCTTTACCACCGTGGCCTGCGTCTATGAGGATTGCCCCTACTTTAAACATTGTTGAATTATTTTCTTTGAACATCTGGTCGGCATCGTTCATGAATTTTTGCGAAACATAGATTTTATTATTTTTTAATTCCGGTGCATCTGTTGTTTCAAAACGAACATTATCAAGCATTACAATACTTTCGTCCTTGCGGAAGGTTATTTGATGTCCGTTTTTTTCGAGCATGCCTGTTTCGGAAAGGCTGTCCCAGTAAAATGTAATTCCTTCTGTTTTTGCCTTATCCATTAACGAAATGTCGTTTACAGCAAAGAGAGAGGAAACGGCTGATAATAAAACTAAAAGCAATATATTTTTTTTCATTTCTTGCCCGCCTTGATACTATCGGAATAATAAACTGCTGCCTGAATGCCGCCGCGCATAAGTGCTTTGAAAAAATCCTTTTTATTTAAGGCCGGATGTTTTGCACGAAGAATATCAAACTTACAAAGTGTGTCTTTAATTGTATTAAAGTTCCAGTCTGTCAAACTCTGATATTCTGGAGTATTTAAAAAATCAGGAAGTGCCGGGGCAACCGGTGTGTCTGCGGCAATTTCTCCGTGCAACTCGTCAAGCTGATTTTTTGTGAGCTTACCAAAAGCATCTGGCGGAAAGTTTTCTTCGTCTGACTGAGTAAGACCTGCAAGATAATCATCTGTTTCTTTTGTGTTTGGTTTAAGCGTTATAAACACATTTGAAACTGCGTCTTCTGCAGCCTTGATTGCTGTTGCCCTGTCATGACTTACGGCAATTATGTTTCCGCATTTTTCTACATTGTTGCGTGGAAAATCTACGTGACTTCCAATACTAACTGTTGCACGCGGTAAAACATCAAACACTGCTTTGTCTGTGTATTCTTTTATGTTTTCAATATATTCAACAGTTCCTGGTATGCTCATCCAGGCGCGTTCTGCAGAAGTTCGAACACAAGGTACTTCAAACAATTCATAAGGGGATGAAAGATTTTTGCAAAGCTCTGATGGAGTGTATTGAACAGGCTTTGCGAGTTCCAGAAGTTTTGAAGGCTGGTTGCCTGTTGCTATAAGAATGCCCTGCTCTGTCAAATTCAAATCGCTTGCATAAGGATAAGTCCAGCCAGACATATATCCGCCGGAAAGCCTTGCTGCAATTTCGCCAATCATCGGACCGTTTTTTGTGTATTTAATATCTGCCTTTGCAGCGCCACAAGTTAGTCCTTCGGCTTTAGCTCCAAGTGCAAATACAGAAATAAGTTCGTCGTGCATTTTTGCAGGAATATCTGCTGGCATTGTATGACCAATTTCAATAAAGTACGGTGCATATTTTATATGGCGGATTGCAAAACCAGTGACAATAAATTTACCGTTGTAAACAAGTGCATCAATTGAAAACTCAGGACCGTCCATATATTCTTCTATAATTGAATAACCGGTGCGTGAACATTCACAGGCAATTTTTACTGCGGGTAAAAACTCTTCTTTTGTGCGTACCATTCTACAGCCGCGTGCGCCCATGTTGTCTACAGGTTTTACTACAAAAGGAAAATCCATTTTTGAAAGAACTTGATTGAGCAAAGCATCAGAAACATCAGTCTTTCCTGCGCGGATAAACTTTGGAGACGGCACTCCTTCTTTTTCAAAGCAGGCACGCATCTGTGTTTTTACACTTGCATTAACTGCGGCTTCAAAGCTGTGGGCAGAAAGTCCAAGCTTTTCGCAAACATAACTAACACTTGCCGAAAAATCTGTTCCGGCTGTAAAAACTCCTTCTAGTCCTTCGGCTGAATTCTTAAGGCGCTTACAAAGTTCAAGAATGCCTTCGCGGTCTTTTAAGTCAATTTGAAAAAACTCGTCGGCTTGTGGAATACAAACTGCTTTTGGGTCTGCATCTACTACAATTGTGTGAAATCCGAGCTGTTTTGCACTTAAAATTGCAGGCTTTTGCATTAATCCTGCGCCAAGAATTACTATATTTTTCATTTTT
>JAFZXA010000139.1 GCA_017617115.1 Treponema sp. | reverse complement strand
CTTCCGGATGTCCTACATGAAGACCTGCTGCACTTGGATAAGGGAACATATCAAGGACATAGCGTCTTTTGTCTTTTGCAAATTTTTCGTCCTCGTAAACCTTGAAGATTTTGTTGTCTTCCCAGTACTTCTGCCACTTTGGCTCGATGTTTTGAAATGGATATTTTGACATAAGCGCCCCACAATTTATAATTTTGGGGCGCTTAAACGGACATGTCAAGGCTTTAAGCGAAGCGTGCCTTGACGTGGACGTATAAAAGAACCCCTGCAAAATAATTGAACCTATTATAGTAGAAAAAAGTTTCTTATGGAAGTATTATTGAAACATGAAAAAAACAAATGCAATGCGAATTTTAGATGGTTTGAACATTCCTTACGAAACAGCCGAATACGAAGATGACGGCGAACACGAACTTGCAAAGGGCGCCGCTTTAATGATGGCACAAAAGCTTGGAGTTGCTCCAGAAACTGTTTTTAAAACAATTGTCATGCGCACCGAAACTAAAGAAATCTGCGTGTTCTGCCAGTGTGCAACAGATGAAATAAATCTTAAAAAAGCAAGGCAGGCTGTTGGATGTAAAGAAATAAATCCTGTACGCCCGGAAGAACTGCTTGCCTTAACCGGATACATTCGCGGCGGCTGTACTCCAATCGGTATGAAAAAAAAGTTCCGCACCTTTATTGATGAACAGATTATTCTACATGAAAAAGTCTGTATAAGCGGCGGCCAGCGCGGTGTGCAGATAAAAATTGCACCAGATGATTTAATTAAAGCAACTGACGCAACCGTGCTTGATTTATGTTTGTAGTGAGATTTTGATGGAACAGACCGACACTTTATTAAACGGAAACACAATTATTCAGGACTCGGATGGCTTTATGTTTGGCATTGATGCCGTGCTGTTAGCTCATTTTGCGCTGGATGGCATTAAGAAAAATGACAGCGTGATTGATTTGTGTACGGGTACAGGAATTGTTCCTCTGCTGCTGGAAAAAGGTGTGCAGTCTGGAGTTTCGTTTACCGCTGTTGAAATACAGGAAAAATATGCTGCGCTGGCTCAAAAAAGCGTGGAGTTGAACGGACTTTCTGACAAAATAAAAATCCTTCAGGGTGATATTAAAAATGTGGACACACTTTTTGCAAAACACAGTTTTAATGTAGTTACCAGTAATCCACCGTATATGACCTGTGAGCAGGGTAAAAATAATCCTGCTGATGAAAAGGCTATTGCACGGCACGAAGTTTGTTGTACCCTGGCTGATGTTTGCGAGGCGGCAGATTTTCTTTTGCACACACACGGAAGCTTTTTTATGATTCACAAGGCAAGTCGTTTGCCAGAAATTTTTGACTGTCTTCTCGAGCACAAAATGGAACCAAAACGCATGCAGCTGATTCAGCCGTTTGAAAATGAAGAGGCGAATCTTGTTTTAGTTGAAGCACGTAAAAATGCAAGTAAAGGCCTGATTGTTTGCCCGCCAATTATTGTGCGTCAAAGTGAAGGCCCGCAGAAAAATGAATACACCGACCAGGTAAATGAAATTTATAAAAGAATATCAGAAGCCAGAATGTAGTTGTAAGTAAAGCCGTCTGTTTCGGTTACTATGTATTTTCCGATTATTGTAATTTCCTGATCCTGCTCGGGGTAGTCGTTGGGCCAGTTGTGGTCACCCTGCCATTGAAAATCAATTCCTTCCTGACAGCACATTGTAACATCGTTCATAATTACAGAAAAATATGGAAGGGCGGTTGGATCTTCTTCATTTTCAAAGGACTGAAATTTTCCTTTTATTTTGAAGGTTTTATTTTCGTATGTTTCTGGTTCTATGAGCATTTGAAAAAAGAAAGAAGAAATCATTGTAAAGTTCATGTTTGAAAGGTCGTAGTCTACTTTTACTGTGGCAGCGGCTGGGGTTGCAGCTTCTGCTTCAGCTGGCGGCTGTTTTACTTCTGCATTTGGTTTTTTGGTGCAGCTGGTTAGAAGAAGAAGTGTTGTTATAAAAAGACCCTTCGAGAGCCTCAAGGACCCCGGCTGCTTTTTCATTTCACAACCTTGCCGGCAAGCGAGCAGATTATAAATGCCAGAATATCAACTGCAACAATTGTGCTTCCAACTGGAGTTCCGCCAATTATAGAAATGAGTAAGCCCGAAACTGAGCAGATTACAGAAATAACAGCCGAACAAATTGTAACAGACTTAAAGCTTTTAAAAATCCTCATGGCGCTGAGTGCCGGAAAAATCACCAGTGCCGAAATTAAAAGCGAACCAACAAGATTCATTGCAAGAACAATAATAATTGCTATAATAATTGCTATAACGAGATTGTATGCGCTGGCATGAGTTCCAACAGCCTGGGCAAAAGCTTCGTCAAAGGTAACTGCAAAAATCTTATTGTAAAAAAGTACAAAAGCAATAATAACTGCAATAGAAAGAATTGTGCAAAGCCAGACTTCAGATTTTGTCAAAGTTAAAATAGAAGTAGAACCAAAAAGAGTAGTGCACACATCGCCGCTAAGGTTTGACGAAACAGAAAAAACGTTCATCAGTAAATATCCAATTGCTAGTGAGCCGACAGAAATCATTGCAATTGCGGCATCGCCCTGAATCTTTTTATTACGGCCTGTGCGAAGCAAAAGTACTGCACTTAAAATTGTAATTGGAAGCACTAAAAACATATTGTTTGAAATATTCAAAACCGAAGCAATACAAATGCCGCCAAAAGCTACATGGCTCAAACCGTCTCCAATAAACGAAAAGCGTTTAAGAACAAGCGTAACTCCAAGCAGCGACGAGCACAACGAAATAAGCACGCCAACAATAAAAGCGTATCGCACAAACGAAAAGCTAAAGTACATTGCAAGATTTTCAATCATATTTCCTCCAGCTGTTCGCGTGGAACAAAGATTGCTGTTTTGTCCTGAACCTTTAAGATTTTTGTTGCGTATTTTTTTGCGGCTTCAACATCGTGAGTAATCATCATTATAGTTATGCCGTCTTTATGAAGCTGTTCTATAAGCTCGTACATTTCCTGTGTTACCGAAGGGTCAAGTCCGCTAACAGGTTCATCAAGCAAAAGCATTTTTTGTGCAGCGCATAAAGCACGGGCTAAAAGAACACGCTGCTGCTGGCCACCGCTAAGCTCACGGTAACAGCGTTTTGCAAGGTCTGCAATTTCCATTCGCTTCATTGCTTCTACGGCAAGCTGTTTTTCTTCTTTTATATAAAATGGTCTTTTACCGCAACGCGACTGGCAGCCCGAAAGAACAATTTCCCAGACACTGGCCGGAAAGTCTCGCTGAACCTGGGTTTGCTGTGGAAGGTATCCTATTTCGTCGGGTAGAACTCCATCGCCTGTAGAAATCTGTCCTTTAAGCGGTTTTTCAAGACGCAGGATTGTTTTCATAAGTGTAGTTTTTCCGGAACCATTTTCGCCGATTATGCAAAGGTAGTCGCCTTTTTCAACCGAAAAGCTTACGTTTTCCAGAATTACGTTTGAGTTATATCCTAATGTCAGATTATCACAAATAAGCTGTGCCATATTTTTCCTGTTTTTTGCAATTATATTTTTATCAGTTTGGGCGCAGTAAAGTCAAGTTATTTTGCATAATATCAAGATAATTTTTTCCGTTGAACAGCTCGCTTAAGGTCATAGTTTCCATGGAATTAAATTCAAGCGTGTCGCATTTTGCATTTTTAGAATTTGCAATAACCTGTTTTGCAAGCTTTTTATCTGATTTATCAAATACATAAACTTCGGATGCTTTTAAGTCGTCTATATAATTTCCAAATTGTTTGAGTGTCTGGCCCTGAGGTTGTGATTTTTGTGGAGCAGGGCAGCAGTCGTAAAGTGAAACATAATTAAACTTGTATTCGTTGAACAAAAACTTAAAAGGCATGCGGTCGCAGATTATAAAAGTTTTGTCCACTGTTTTAGTTGACTGAAGTTTATAGGTACTGTCTAAAATTGAAAGAAGCTCGTTGTATTTGGAATTCATTTTTCGGTAAGAATCTTCATTTTGTGAATCAAGCAGGCAAAGATATTCACAGATTTTATTACAGCAAATCATAGCCTGATCTGGCGCAAGTAAAAAATGCTCATCTACCGGAACATCGCTCTGGCTTGACGCAAAATCATAAAGCCTTAAAACAAGTCGCTCGGGATGCAGACCGGCAGTCTTTTCTACATATTCATCAATCCATTTTTCGGAGGGACCGCCAACATAAATAAGAAGGGCAGCAGAGTCAATAAGATTTTCTTCTGTTACCCCGGGATTTAAAGTGTTGTGATACGAACCGTTTTTTACAATGAGGTTTAAAAAAAGCCTTGATTCTGATTCTTCGTCCATAAGGTTTCTGGTCCAGTCATAAACAACCGGAACAGAAGCAATAACCTTAAGACGAGAAGAAGTTTTGTTTTTGGGCACACACGAGCATAAGCATAGTAAGAATATGACTATTGCGGTCCCTGAGGCTCTCGAAGGGCTAGAAGAAACCTTTAAGCTTTGACTTTGCCGCATCAGTTGCTTTGTCCTTTGCATTATTTACAGCATCATCTGCTGCTTTCTTTGCTTTTCCTGTTGTTGCATCTTCAAGCTCTTTTTTCTTTGCATCAACTTTAGCATATATTTCATCTATGTTCTTCTGGTAGCCTGTGAGCTTTTCTGAAATGCTGTTAAAGTTGTTAACTTCGCCAAGGGCACCGTTTGTGTATTCATTAATCTTTTCCATAAGCTGGGCTTCAACCTTTTCTTTGATTGCGCCAAGCTGGTTAGACATTTCGGCAGTAAATGCATTCATAAACTGCTTGTCAACATCGGTAATAAGGTTAAGATTAATTCCTGATGACTGAGTAAAGCCTGCTTCAACACCAAGTTTCATTGCCTTAATTTTTGCCAGCGTGTTCATGTAAATTGTAGAAACAAATTCCGGTTCAAAGGCCGGGGCAGAAAGTGCAAGCTCTGTAAAGTAACCGGTTCCGCTTAAATCAAAGCCGTCATTTTCAAAAATCTTAAGAATAAAATCAAGCTTTGTTTTAGAAGAATCAATTCCCGGAAGTCCTGGAACATCACCAAACTTGCTCGAAGGATATGCAATTGAAAGCTTGTCGCAGTTGTAGTTAGCTAAAACTAACGGTTCTGTAGAAGCTTCTCGTGTATCAACTGTAATTTTTGCATTGTGGTCAATATTAAAGAAACTTGCCGAAATATTTGCAACGGCAGGCTTTCCTGTTAAATCCATATTGTTTGTAAGGTCTGTTGCATCAAATGCAAACGCAGGACCAGAACCGGCAGCCTTCTTAATCCAGAACTTTGGAGCAGCATCATTTTTGTAGTAAAAAGTTCTTCCGTCGGCACGTTTTACAGTATAAGTTTTCTTTTCTTTTTTAGGCTTATCTTTTTTATTGTTCTTTGCATCCATGAGCATATTAACTGCTTTAGTATAATAAGGATAATACTTTCCAAGCAGCTGATAGATTATGGAATCAAAGGTTCCCGAAATAAAGTTCTTGCCTGTATCAAGATTTAAAGAAGTAAACTTTTTGATTTGTGCATCTACAATTCCCTTGTCGTTTGTAATTGCATTCTGAAGTTGTGTAGTTAAACCGCCAACTCCATTAATGTCAGACTGAATATCTTTAAGGGCAGTGTCGGCATCTTTCTTTAAGGAATCAAGATTTGTTTTAAGGCTGTTAATTGTTTCAAGTGCTTCCTTAATCTTTGTAGGATTTGACTGCAAAGAATCAACATCAAGATTCGTAATTGCCTCTGATGATTTTTGTACAGTCTCAAGCTTTGCCTTAATTTCGTCCGGTTTTGACTTATATTTTTCGGCAAGTGCTTTTGCCTCTTCCTGAACCTGCTTTGAAACTGCCGGGGTCTGCAGCTGTTCCTGACAATCTTTCATAATTTTTTCAGGATTATACTGATCAAACAAGCCCGAAACAGAATCTTTTAGAGTTCCCATTGCGGCATCTTTTTTAGATTCAAGCGAAACCATAAAGGCAGATTTTTCATTTTCCTTAGCTTTTTTCTTTGCCTGCTTTTCCTTTTTCTTCTGGATTTTTGCAAGTCGTTTGGCAGAAATGTCGCCTGAATATTTGCGGTCTGTGTTAGTGTCAACGCCAAGAATAGAAAGTTCATTTGCAACAAAGCGTGCCTTTAAAAGCTGGTTCATGTCAAAATCAAAAGTAATTGATTCAACACTAAACAGATTTTTCATAGGTTCTTTTTTGTTTGCAACCTGCCAGCCCTTCATGTTAAAAGATGATTTTATAAAGCTGATATTTAAATAATCAATATCACATTTTGCTTCAAAAATGCTTTCGCAGGTAGAAGTAATAACCTTGCGGGCAATAATATTTTTTGTAAGGGTAAGAACAACAATAACTGCGGCAATTGAACCAACTGTTGCAATGAGCGGTAAAAGCTTAATGCGTCCTTTGTTTTGTTTAATTTCTACAGCAATTGTATCAAGACGTGCAAGTTCTTTTTTTTCAAACACCATGTCGTTTGGAACTGCAAACAAGACAACGTCTTTTTTATTTTTTCCGGCTTCTTTAAAAAGAGCGGCAACATATTTTTTGTCTTCGGGAATAAAAAGTTTTCCAAGGATTTTTTTATCAAGCTGCTTTTGTGTATAAGTTTTTTTGAAAATCTTTGGTAGTTTTTTTGCAGAATAAGTTTTGAGTTCCTTTGGTGCCTTTTGTTTTTTAGGAGCCTTTGCTTTCTTTTCTTTAGGAGCTTTTGCAGGCTTTGCCGGTTTTTCTGCTTTTGCAGGTGTTTTTGTTTCGTCTTTTTTCATGCCATTTCTCCTATTTTAACAATGAGTGGAAGCTTAGAAAGATAAACTACAAGCTTTGATTTTCGTACGGCCGGAGCAAGGAATGCACGCCAGTATTTTAAGAAAATCCTGCAGATAAAATAAACCGGGATATATGCCGCAAGAGAGAAAAACAGCGAACCCATAACTATTGTATTATTGAATCTGGTAAAACCAACAAAAGGAATATCAAGCAGCCATGAGAAGAAAGGTGTTAGTTTTTCTATGTTAAGGAACCACCAGCCCATTGTATCAAAAAGCGGGTCAAGAACCGGGGCCAGCAGCGAAAATAGGAATGTAAACAGAATAAATGTACCTTTGTTTATTCGAATAAATAGGAAAAAGATGGTTAGAATATACCAAAGGGCATTTGTTTTTGGCATAAATCCCAGAATCATACCAAGACAAACCGCATGCGCAACAGCACCAGGATGGACATTGCTGTTCAGCGCCTTAAAAAATCTGATGATGGCTTTTAACATATAATCCTCGACTTTTAAGTTTTGTATATATATTCTATTCCATTAATAGTCAAAATTCAATATTATTATATACATGAAAAAACGACGTTTGTTTATTCTTGTAGTCTTTATTATTGCATTCTGTGCCGGCGGATATTTTGCCTGGGATTATTTTGCGGCTAAAAAAACTTACGTGCCGTACAGCAAATTTTATGAATTGTTAGAAAAAGATCAGGTTGCCGCAGCCCGTATAAAAGCAGATTCAATTGAGTTTACGACTGAAGACAAGACTTTTAAAACCGAAAATCCTCACTCTTCGACATTGGAAGAAACCCTTTTAAAAAACGGAGTTGCCGTAACTGTTGAAAAAGATTCTGCCGAAATTTTTAATCTGATTTTTGATGCTGTTTTTTATATATTCTTTTTTGGAATTATTATTGTTGTATTTCGAAAATTCATTTCGCCAAATACCTTTAAGGTTGTGCACAAAACAGGCGTAAAGTTTGATGATGTTGTAGGCATGGAAAACCTTAAGCGCGACATGACCCAGGTTATGAAGATTATGCAGAACCCGCGTGAATATGCCGCAAAAGGAATACGCATGCCAAAGGGTGTGCTGCTCGAAGGGGAACCTGGAAACGGAAAAACTCTTTTTGCAAAGGCCTTAGCCGGTGAAGCAAAAGTAAACTTTATTCCAGCCAAAGCTACCGATTTTGAAAGCATGTTCATGGCAATTGGCCCAATGAAGGTAAAGCTGCTTTTTCGTAAGGCACGCAAACAGGCTCCGTGTATTGTTTTTATAGATGAGTTTGACGGAATTGGAACTGTACGAAATTATACCGGCAGCGCACTCGAAACAGAAAATACAAGAATTGTAACTGCGCTTTTGAATGAACTTGATGGTTTTGAGCCAAGCAACGGAGTTCTAGTGTTAGCCGCAACAAACTCAATACAGGCACTGGACCCGGCTCTTATTCGCCCGGGACGTTTTGATGCACGCTTTTGTGTTCCGTATCCTGATTATGATGCTCGTGTACAGCTTGCCCAAATGTATTGCCGTGGAAAAAATCCTGGGGCAGACTGTACACCCGAAGTTCTTGCTAAAATGATGGATGGATTTTCTTGTGCCAAAATTGAATCTGCTTTAAACCGTGCCGCCTTGCTCGCAGGGCAGGAATCGCGCGAATGCTTTACACTTGATGATGTTCGTCAGGCTAGTCGGGAAGTGTAATTGCATCTGCAACACAAACAATCCAGTTTGCCTTTTGGGTACTCCTGTCTGCAACAAGCGGAATTGTATCTAAAATATAGTCGCCAAGTATAATCTGAATTTTTCCGTATTCGGCGCCGGCTGTAATCTGGCCCTGTAAATAATCCGGCATGACCACATTTATCTGAACATTCTGAAGATTTTCTGCAATAGTGTTTCCGGTAACAAAAGGCACACAAACCGCACCGGGATTAAACGCTGCAACAAGGTTCAAAGCTTTCTGGTCGGCAGCATAAACCTTTACAAAATAACTTGTCTGCATACCGCTCAAATCATAATCGCGGAAAATACTGAACGCAGTTTCCATAAGAGCAGTTCCATCGGCAACGCGGCCTGCCTGACCTTCCTGGGTGTTTTTTCCTTTACCACCCATTGTTACAGAAAGAAACCTTGTGCCGTCGCGTGCAACAGTCAGTGCAAGATTATAACCGCTTTCGTCAATGTAGCCTGTTTTAAGTCCATCACAGCCGGTAAGTCGTCCCAATAAAGGGTTTGTGTTTTCCTGGGTAATTCCCATTGTAATAGTTTGGGGCAGTCCGTTTGACCAGTCCTGCGCCCCATAGCGGTCGCCCGGCGCCATGTTCTTTTCTTTGGGGTAAGTAAAAGACGGAACGCTGTGAAAACGTTTAAGAGAATCAGGGTGTTCCATAATATAAAGTCTGCAGAACGCTGCCATTTCGCGTGCAGTTGTAACATTCTGCTCACTGTAGCCGGAACTTTCTACAAAATGAGTATGAGTCAGACCGGCATCCAAAGCTGCCTTGTTCATGCGTTCAACAAATTCTTCCATAGAGCCACAAACTGCATAAGCAAGTGCATAAGCCGCGTCATTACCGGAACAAATACTAAGTCCAAGCAGAAGCTCTTCCAAAGTAACAATCTGCCCTTTGCCCAAAAACATCAGTGAAGAATGAGGAGGCATATTGCAGGCCCAGCATTCAGGCGGTAAAGGAATAACATCATCATAATGAAGCCGTCCTTCAGCTACTTCCTGCTCAACAACATACATTGCAAAAAGCTTTGTCATGCTTGCAGGCGGAATAACCTTGTCGGCATTTTTTTCGTAAATAATCTGGCCGTTAGAAACATCAATCAAAATGGCGGAATCTGCACCAACGCTAATTCCAAGCTCGGGCAAGGTGTACGAAAGGGATTGTACCAGCTGGTTCCGTTCAGAATATTTATTCTTTAGTTCAAGCTGGAGCCAAGCCTTTTGTTCAAAATCAACAGGCTCGGCAGCAGTCAGTTTTTTAAATTGAGCGCCACGCACCCCGGCAAAAATAAAAAAGGCTGCAAAAAGTGCCGCAACAGTTCCCCCTGCAGCAAAAACCGATATTTTTATAATCCGTGATTTTTTCATTTTGATTTCCGTAATATTTGTTAGCGTTATTATATAGAAAATTTGTGCTTTTTGAAACTCTATGATATAATAATTCTATTATAAAAAGAGGCTGAAAAAAACATGAGATTAATAAATCTAACACTCGATTCATATAATATTCTTATTGGAATACTTCTATTTATATCTATTAGCCTGAGACATGTTGTAAATTCAAAAGTAAAAAGTGGTTTTCAATCAATCGTTATTATGAATATTGTAATGGCAGCCTTTCATGTTGTGTCGTTATTATTTGAAGGAAATACAAGCCCAGCCGGCAATATAATTTATCCAATTGCAGTATTTATTTTTTATTTGTTGTCTTTTACAGTTCTTGTTGCTTCGGGCGTAGAAATAATGTTTTATTTGAACCTTGAAAAATACCGCAAAGCCTTTCTTGCCATAGCAGCAGTCTTTTTGGGAATATATTGTATTATTCTTCTTATAACTCCTTTTAACGGGCTGTTGTATGTAATTACACAAAACAATACCCTGGTTCACGGAAATCTGTATAATTTTTATCTTGGATTTCAGCTTGTGTTATATTTTAATACAGTCTTTTACATTCTGCTTAACAGCAAATCAATAAACAAGGAACATATAACTTTTCTTATTTCGTTCATGCTTTTTCCGCAGATTATGCAGTTTGTTCAAATTGGTGTACACGGAATAGCTCTGACAAACACCGGCTTTACAATTTCGTTCCTTATAATGTTCATTCATTCAAATCAGCGTCTCGAAGAAAATCTTGATAACATTGAATATCAGCTCGAAGCAAAAGACACAGAACTTCAGGACAGAATTATAGAAATTGAACATTCCAAGCTTGAATTTATCAAGATGCAGAATCATACAATTGAAAGTCTTTCGAACCTTGTAGAAAACCGCGATGAAGATACAGGTGAGCATGTACGCCGAACAAGAGAATACGTAGAGCTTATTGCAGTTCAGCTTATGAAGAATAATCATTACACCGATATTTTGACTCCGCGTTATGTAAGATTTTTAAAGCGTGCAGCTCCTATGCATGATATTGGAAAAATTGTTGTACCTGATGCAGTTTTAAAAAAGCCCGGACGCCTCACACCCGAAGAATTTAAGCTTATAAAAAATCACGCTGCAGAAGGCGGCAGAATTGTTCATGAAATTTTAGACGGCTACGAAGATCCGGAGTATATTCAGATAACCGCCGACATTGCAAAATATCACCACGAAAAATGGGACGGCACCGGCTACCCCGATAACTTAAAAGCAAACGCAATTCCATTGAGTGCAAGAATTATGGCACTGTCTGATGTTTTTGATGCGCTTGTTTCTCCGCGTGTTTATAAATCGTCAATGTCGTATGACGAAGCCTTTAAGCTCATAGAAGAAAACATTGGCATTCACTTTGACCCTATTATTGCTCAGGAATTTTTGAACATAAGAGAAAAAGCAATAGCAATTAACGAAAGTTATAAGAAAAAATAGAAGAAAAATAAAAGTCTTTACAATTTACACCACGTATAATAATATTATTATATGAAAACTACATTCTTATCTTTCTTAAAAAAGACAGACGCAACCACTATACTGGGGGGGGCGTTTTTATGTATAGTCTTTTTAT
>JAFZXA010000138.1 GCA_017617115.1 Treponema sp. | reverse complement strand
CAAAAGAGCATCCTGAGGATGTTGCAATGCTCATTAGAACTTGGTTGATGGAGGAATAAAATGGCTGACGAAGATTTAACAACCGCAGACAAACCAAAAGGTTCAAATCCTAAGCCTGTTCCAAAACCGGGAAGTCTCAAGCCTGCGGGCAGTGGTTCTTCTTCTAAGAAAAATCAAAAGGATTATAAAAGTTTAACTGGTCGTCAGAAAGCCGCTATTTTCTTAATTTCGCTTGGACCAGAAGTTTCTGCCGAAATCATGAAGCACCTTCGTGAAGATGAAGTAGAAACACTTACCTTTGAAATTGCACGTCAGGAAAAAGTAAATCCTGATTTTAAAGATGCCGTACTCGAAGAGTTCCAGGAGCTCATGAATGCTCAGAACTTTATCACTACCGGTGGTATTGACTATGCACGTGAACTTCTTGAAAAATCTTTGGGAAGCCAGAAGGCTATTGATATTATCAACCGACTTACTTCGAGCCTTCAGGTTCGTCCGTTCGACTTTATCCGTCGTACAGACCCTGCACACTTGCTCAACTTTATTCAGCAGGAATATCCGCAGACAATTGCCTTGATTCTTGCTTACCTTGAGCCTGGAAAAGCAGCTGTAATTTTGCAGAACCTGCCTGAAGAAATGCAGGCCGAAGTTTCAAAGCGTCTTGCAACAATGGACCGAACTTCTCCTGAAGTTTTGCGTGAAGTAGAACGAGTACTTGAAAAGAAGCTTTCTACACTGTCGAGCGAAGACTATACAGCAGCCGGTGGTGTTGAAGCAATCGTAGAAATCTTGAACCTTGTTGACCGTTCTTCTGAAAAGTCAATTATCGAATCGCTGGAAGAAGACGATCCGGATCTTGCCGAGGAAATCAAAAAGCGAATGTTCGTATTCGAAGATATCGTTATGCTCGACAACCGTGCTATTCAGAAGGTACTTCGCGATGTCGATCAGCAGGAACTCGCAAAAGCGCTTAAATCTGTTGATACCGAAGTACAGGATAAAATCTTCAGCAACATGTCTAAGCGTGCCGCAAGTATGCTTAAGGAAGATATGGAATTCATGGGACCTGTACGCTTGAAGGATGTTGAAGAGTCTCAGCAGAAGATTGTATCTATCATCCGACGTCTTGAAGATAGTGGTGATATTGTTATTGCTCGTTCTGGTGAAGATGAGCTCGTATCATAAGGTGAGGAAATAAAAGTTTATGGCAAAATCTGTATTTCGTCCTAATGAAACAAAACTTGAAGGTGATAAAGTTCTTTTGCCGTTGGTTCACAATTATGCACCGGTGGAAGAAGAAGTACCTGTAATTCAGGAAGAATACCATGGTCCTACAGCTGATGATTTGCGTAAAGAAGCCGAAGCATTTAAAGCTCAGTGGGAAAGTGAAAAACAGAAAATGCTTTCTACTGCACAGGCAAGCGCAGATGAAATTGTAAAGAAAGCAGAAGATGCCGCTTTTGCCGAAGTTAAACGCCAGACAGATGCTGCAGCAGTTATTAAATCAGATGCCGAAGCAGAAGCCGAAAATATTGTTGCACGTGCCAAAACCGAAGCCGCGCAGATAATTGCCGATGCCGAAGCAGAACGGGATCGTCTTAAGAATGAAGCAGAAACAAGTGGTTTTGAAAAAGGACATCAGGAAGGTTATCAGAAAGGTGTTGCAGAAGTAGACCGTCTTATTGACAGAATGCATCGTATTCTTGAAGCAGTTATGCAGCGCCGTGAAGAAATTCTTGCCGATACCGAAAGTCAGATTGTAGAGCTTGTAATTTTAATGGCACGCAAGGTTATAAAAATCCTTTCTGAAAATCAGAAAAATGTTGTTATGGCAAATACTCTTGCTGCCCTTAAAAAAGTAAAAACCCGAGGTGAAGTAACGCTCCGTGTAAACCTTGAAGATGTAAAGCTTGCTTCTGAAAATGCACAGGAATTTATTAATCACGTAGAAAATATTAAGGGAATTACAGTTCTTGAAGATTCAAGTGTTGAACGCGGCGGATGTATTGTAGAAACAGACTTTGGTGCTATTGACGCACGCATTTCAAGTCAGTTGCAGGAACTTGAAAACAAGATTCTTGAAGTTTCTCCTGTTAAGAATATCAAACGCTCTGATTCTCTTACCGGTGCAACAGAATAAAAGGAGGATTTTAAATGAGATCTTCCTACACAGGTGAATTCAATTTTACAAAATATCTCGAAAAAGTTGTTGATGCAGAAACTATTCACTACATTGGACGTGTTACCGCTGTAAAAGGACTTGAAATAGAAAGTGAAGGTCCTCGTTCTGTAATTGGCGAAATGTGTACAATAAAGCTTCCAGACGGGGGTTCTCTTTTAGCAGAAGTGGTTGGACTTGAAGATAAAACTGTTAGGCTTACTGCATTCGGAAATACAAAGGGAATTGAAGTGGGCTGCGAAGTAATTGGTTCCGGAAGTGTACTTAAGGTTCCTGTTGGAATGTCACTGCTTGGTCGTGTTGTAGATGCAACCGGACATGCCTGTGATGGTGGACCCGAAATTGTACCTGAAGCATATTACCCTGCAGTTGCCGATGCTCCAGACCCGCTGACACGACTTCCAAACAATAAACGTATTCAAACAGGTGTTCGAGCAATAGATTCACTTCTTACTGTTGCAAAAGGTCAGCGTATTGGTATTTTTGCCGGTTCTGGTATTGGTAAGTCTACGCTGCTTTCTATGATTGCCCGTAATACAAATGCAGACATAAATGTAATTGGTCTTATTGGTGAACGAGGTCGTGAAGTTCCTGATTTTATTAAACGTGACCTTGGAAAAGAGGGTATAAAGCGTTCTGTTGTAGTATTTGCAACCGGAGATCAACCAAGTATTTGCCGACTCAGAGCCGCTTATGTTTGTACGGCAATTGCAGAATATTTCCGTGACAGGGGTAAAGATGTAATTCTTATGCTTGACTCAGTTACCCGATTTGCACAGGCTCAGCGAGAAATTGGTCTTGCTAACGGGGAGCCTCCTGCACAAAAGGGATATCCGCCAAGTGTATTTGATATGATTCCAAAACTGCTTGAACGTACCGGTACTAACGACAAAGGAAGCATCACAGCTTTCTATACTGTTCTTGCTGATGGTGATGATATGAACGACCCTATTGTAGATAAGGTTCGAGGTACACTGGACGGTCACATTGTATTGAGTCGTCGTTTACAGCAGGCTCATCACTATCCTGCAATTGATGTGCTTGCAAGTATAAGCCGTCTTTCAAAACGTGTTACTGGTAAGCAGACTCAAAAGGCAGCCGGACTTGTGCGTATGATGATGGCAAATTATGCAGATAAAGAAACAATGATTACTGCAGGAATTTACCAGAAGGGTGGTTCGCCAGATATTGACCTTGCAATTGATAAACATGCCGAGATAGAAGAATTCCTTAAACAGGAAGAATATGAGCAGTGTCCAATCGAAGATACTTTGGAAAAGCTTTCGACTCTTACAGGTATTGAAATTCCGGAAGAAGAATTTGTTGAACAGCCGGCTCTTGATGAGCAGACAACCGCTGATATTGTTGACAGCATGAAAATGGAAGAACAGAACCAGCAGGAATAGTCGGGTTTTTAAATGGCAAAAGCATTTAAGTTTGAATTACAGGATGTGCTTGATTTCCGCAATTTTGAACAGGAACAGGCACAGAACGAACTTGCAAAAGCGCTTGCTGTAGAAACTCAGATTAATAATCAGTTACAAAATATAGCCGCACAATTTGTTTCTGTCCGAAAACAGATAGATTCCTTTTCTGATTTTGAAGATATTGCAGCAGGCAACAGACGAAAGGTTTTGCTTGAATCTCAAAAAGAAGAATTACTCAAACAGCTTGCCGAGGCTAAATTAGTAAGCGAAGAAAAACGCGCCGTGCTTGCAGAGGCAATGAAAAAAACAACAGCCCTCGAGAAGCTTAAAGAAAAGCAACTGGAGGACTGGAAAGCAGAGTCAGACAAAGAAGAAAACGACTTTATCGATGATCTTTCTAATAGTGGAAAGCACTTCCGCCAATAAACTCGCGGATAATACTCTTTGGCGGTACAACCGTTGGCGGAATAGTAGAGAAGTTTTCAAGGAATGTAAGTAACCTTCTTGCTTCTGAATATTCCTTTTCGAGCGGTGTTACCTGTCGCAAAAGCGGTGCCGCATAAACACGAAGTACGCTAAGCTCATAGTCAAGCGCTGTATTCAAAATTGCATCTGCATTATTCTGGAACGGGAAGATATGAAGCTCTTCTCCACGTGTAACGCTTGGCCACATTTCAATAGTTCCTGCTGCAGACTTACCACGGAAGTTATTGTCGCGTACAATTCGGCGGATAAGGCGGTTGTCGCTTGTAGAAACGCGGTTGTGGTCATCAAGGTTCAGCTGAGTCAGGGCAGAAAGATAAATCTTGAACTTGTATTCATCAGGAACTTTTGGTGTGAGCTTTGGATTTAAGCCGTGGATTCCTTCCATAATAAGAATGTCATTTTTTTCGAGCTTGAGCTTATTCTTTTCTTCAAAGTAGCTTGTGCCTGTGTGGAAGTCATATGACGGAATGTTTACAGTCTTGCCTTTGAAAAGGTCTACAAGGTTTTTGTTCAAAAGGTCAACATTCAAAGCTTCAAGACATTCGTAGTCTGGTTTTCCGTCTGCATCAAGCGGAGTTTTGTCGCGGCCGGCATAGTAGCAGTCAAGGCTGATTACCTTTGGAGTGTAACCCATTGCCATAAGCTCAAGTGCAAGCTTTTTGGCAGAAGTTGTTTTTCCGGAAGAAGAAGGTCCTGCAATTAAAACTACGCGTGCAGTTTTTTTAGCAACAATCTGCGAAGCAATCTGCGAAATGTTTTTCTGCTGGTAGGTTTCAGTAATGTCAATAAAGTCGTTTATCTGGCGGTTAGCAACAAGCTCGTTGAGTGATGCTGCAGATGTAACGTTTACGCGTTTTCCCCATTCCTTGTATTTCTGGTAAACTTCGTAAAGCTTTGGCTGGTCTTTAAAAATTTCCAGATGTTCAGGATCCGAAGTGCGAGGGAAGCGCAGAAGGAAACCGTTTTTGTACTGAAGAATATCATAAACCTTGAGTGTTCCTGTAGAGCGAACAAGCGGCCCAAAGTAAATGTCTGAAAAGTCGCCTATAGAATTAATCTTGATTTTTGGAGAGCACACAAAGTTCAACTGCTTGCGTGTTTCTTTCATGCCAAGCTTTTCAAACAGTTTTGTTGCTTCTTCGTAAGAAACAAATTCTGTTGTAATAGGAAGGTCTTCTTTAATAAGGCGTTCCATTTCTTTATTAAGCTTGTTTATTACATCAACATGAACCGATTTTTCGTTGTCGTAAGTGTAAAAATATCCGTGGCCTAGACTGTGTCCTACAATAAGACGCTTGTCCGGAAAAAGGTTATGGCTGGCAGCTGCAAGCATAAGACAAAGGGAGCGGCGGTAAACACTACTTCCGTCTTTTGTGTTGTTCAAAATTGCTTCAATGTTTGCAGTAAACTGAATTGGAGTGTCCAGCGGGCGAACCTCGTTGTTGATTTTTACCGCATAAATGTTTTCTACCGGTAAACCAAATCCATCTATAATATCAAAAACCGGGGTAGCAAATTCCACAGTTTTTTCGCAAACTTTTTTATCTTCGTGAATTAAAGTCACTTTAATTTTCTTTTTGTCCATCCAGGGGCTCCTTGCATAAATTTTATACTATAATTATAAAGGCAAAATTCGTAAAAGTAAAATGAATAAATATAGGTCATGCTGAACAAATATATGTCATGCTGAACAAATATATGTCATGCTGAACTTGTTTCAGCATCTCATATAAAATAGATCCCGAAACAAGTTCGGGATGACGACACAATCCACTAGAAAAATTTAACGAATTTTACTATAATATATATAACAAACGGAGATATAAATTGTGCACAAATCAAATCAAATCAAATCAAAT
>JAFZXA010000023.1 GCA_017617115.1 Treponema sp. | reverse complement strand
TCACTTATTGTTCCTGCAAAAGACGCTGTTGTTCAGTATGCACAGGAAAACGGTCTTGATTATTCAGATTACGAAAAGCTGCTTCAGACAGAACAGGTTAAGGATTTGATTTACAAAGAAGTTACAACAAAAGACAGTCCTTCAAACGGATTCAGAACCTGCGAACGAATTGCCAAAATTGCTCTTCTTCCTAACAGCTTCAAAGTTGGCGAAGAACTTTCTGCAAAACAGGAAATGATGCGCTTTAAGATTGTTGAGAAGTATGCTGCTCTGATTGCGACACTGTTTTAGTAGTTAGCAATGAGGGGGAAAAGCCTTCCCCCTGGGTTCAGACCTTTGGTCTTCACCGCACCCCCTTCTCCTAGGGGGCTCGCCGCCCCCTAAAACCCTTGCAGCTGGCTTTCTTTTTTTCTTAAATAAGTGCACTTAAAAAACAAATAACTATCACTCTATATAATTCAAAACAACTCAATATTAAGTACGTATTTTAATCAAAGAGCGCATACGGGGTCACGGGGGAAAATAACAAGTTTCTAAATATGTATTTACATGATATAATAATTGTATGTTAAATCCCTCTGATGATTTTAAAGAATTAACAGCTCTTATTGAAAAACAATTCAAACGAAAATTGAATAACGGTACATTAACAGATTTTACAAATCTAGATCCAAATCAATTAAGAAAACAGGAAGAACAAGATTATCTCAAAGTTATAAAGAAATTAATATCTGAATGTGATATTTATGGTAATTACAAAAATCAACAAGAACAATTACAAACCTATACTAAAAACTATATAGAAAAGGAATTCTCCCCGAATGATCCTGCCACAATGATTAATTGTCTACAAGGTTATCATTTTCAGGAATATGAAGTTTTAGCAAATCCTTGTCTCAGAGCTTTCATTTTATATGTAGAATTATTACGACTCGTTTATTTTTATATTCAACAAACATATATTAAAAAGAACACTAAAAATGAGAACATTACTTTTGTTCATTTTTTCGTTTCTTATTCAATCGAATTACTTATTAGCATTAATATTTTAATATTAGGAAATAATCAAAATAGTGTTATTTCTGTTTATCGAACTTTTTATGAGAACTTCATAATTTTTTCTTATCTTCAAAAACATCCTGCATTCAAAAAACCTTTTCTGGATTATTCAATTGTAGATACATATTTATTACAAAAAGAAAATCCAAATATCCAGGTTATTCCTAAAAAATTACAAGAACAATACGATGTATTAAAAAAAGAGTATGGTGAAGATTATGTAAAACCTTATGGCTGGGCATTTAATCTTAAGAAGGAGCAAAACAAACTTGAAAAAATGTATGAAGAATCTGAATTAGATGATATTTTCAAATATTATTATAGATTATCTTGTAAGTTTTCTCATGTGACAGCTGTTTCACTTGGTTCTCGTCCAGATTTTAAGGGTATTACAGGTTTTCTTCTTGCAATTTCAGATATTATAAGTAAAGAATTTCAAGAATTATTTAGATATATTCCTTTCAAAAATCAATTAGAACGTTCTTTATTAATTCAATGGATTAATGTTTCAAATAAAAACTTTGAAGATATCATTAAACAATATTTATAAATATTCCCGGGAGGATAATAATGAATAAAAGAATTATGTTGGTTTTCTTGTTGTTGTTTGTATTGGTTAGTTCTGCTTTTTCTCAGGAAACTTCTTCTGAACCTGTTCGCTATCGGTTATATAAAACAGATAATTTTTGGACTTTTCTAAAACTTGATACAATGACAGGCCAAATATGGCAAGTACAATATTCGATAAATGGAGCAGCAGATCGTCTTGAATCTGTATTAAACTTAACTGATATTCCAGAGGAATTAGAACTTCCAAAAATTGTTGGTCGTTATACTCTCTATGCAACAACAAATACATATAACTTTATTATGCTAGATCAAATAGATGGTTATACATTTCAGGTTCAATGGAATATAGATAAAAAATCAAGATTTGTTGTTCCTATTTCTGATTTATGATGACTGTATATAAAATAATAACTTGAATTCTGATAGTAAAATTTTATATTTTGTTTTACAATTATTATGGAGTTCGAATTTTTATTATCTAAAATCTACAAAATCCCATAATACATCGACATATCAATGAAATCTGTTTGTGCAGCAAAAACAATTGTTTTTGGTTTACCATTTACCATCATTAATCCACCACCAGAATTAATATAAGTATTCCAAACATAACCATTTCCATTAAGATTGAAGCCTTGTCCAAATTTTGCAAGTGCTGCTTCTGATTCAGTCTTATAAACATCATCATCATATACAGATATATAATTTGCTTGTTTTACTCTACCATTCTGAATATCCCATGAATATCCATAAAACTGTCCACCACCTAAATAACCGCCAGTTCCACAAATAATAGTATTAGCATTTACAATTACCGCATCAGGATGTTCACGTAATATCTGGTCTGTAGTTTTTCTTAAATCGAATAATAATGTCTCTACGATATTTTGAACAATGTAAGGTTTCTTAATTGTTGGTTTTGTTGCTTTCTCCTGTGTTTGTTTCTCTGTTTTTTGTTCTTGTTGTTTTGGTTTTTGCTGTGTATTTTGTTTAGTATATTGCTGTTTATACTGAGTAATATTTACATTTGGACTTTTAGCCCCTTTACTAACTAATAAATCTATAACTTTAAAACTCTTTTTATTTGCTTCATATCCGCCAACCGCAAAATCAAGTACATAATTACCAGTAATTCCTACCTGTGCATTAACGTCAGCTCCAGCATTTATTAAGGCATTTACAATATCATAATTATCTAAATAAGCAGCATCCATTAATGCTGTCACACCGTTTTTATCTTTACCATCAACTTCTGCACCATTTGCCAGCAAAGTCTTTACTGATTCTGTGTGCCCATCAACAGTTGCTAATATTAAAGTTGTTCTACCATCAGAAGTTGTTGCATTAACATTTGCTCCGTTTTTTATTAATAATTCTATTGCCTCAATCTTTTCATAAGCAGAGGCAAGCATTAATGGTGTGTATCCTTGAGTCGTTAATTCATAATTTGCACCATTTTCTAATAAGACTTGAATGATGTCTACATAACCATTTAATATTGCTGTCGTTAAAGCGGATACATCATCATAATTCTTTGAGTTTATATCAGGATTATGTAATAATAATTCTTTTACAACATCCAGATGTCCTTTTTGCGCAGCATTTATTAATGGTGTATTACCAGTATCAACTTCTTTTAAATTAATATCTGCCTTTTTTTCGATTAAAACTTTTACAATATCCAAATAACCATAACGTGCTGCTATATTAATTGGATAGCGTTTATATTCCTTTATAAATTTTTCTTCCTCTTCCTTTTCCTCTTCTGTAAAAGTAGCAAGTTTTTCTGTTATAAGAAATTTTGCGAATCGTTGATATATTGGAATGTTAGATTCTGGAGGAATATAATCATATAATTCAGTGTTAACATATTCAGGAAAAGCATTCAAAAATTGATTAACGCTATCTAAATCATTTATTGCACAAGCTGTATAGTAAGTATAAACCTCTGTTGAAGAAGGTTTCTTTACTTTTTCAATTTTGCAAGAAATAAATAGAACAATAATTAATAACATCGATATTTTTTTCATATATTTTCCTTTATTATTGAAATTATTTTTTTTATTATACATCAATATTTACAATATGATTGTCTTTCTTTTCTTTATCAAAAGAATCTTTATATAATTTATTTATTTTTTTTCTATAATTTTTTACGATAGTCTTTTGATAACTCACTATTTTACAATATTAGCCAAATCTTTCGAGATCCAGGAAATGCAAATCTGAATATTCTGATACTTCTGATTTATATCAGAATAATGAATTATCTTTTCATAGTGGCAGACTCTATTCCTTAGCTCACGAATGTCATTCACATAAATCTGAATATTCTTAATATTTCTCTGGGGCTTTGGGCAATCCTTAAAAACTTTTTTTACAAGGAAGCTCTGAAACTTGCATTGAGTATAACGCTTAGAAAAAAGTGTGGTCCAGAATCCTAAAGTAAGCTCTGAAATAATTCTATCATGAGTTATCTGTTTATTCTGCTTGGAAAGTCTATTTTTTACTTCTGTAATTTTATGCTGACTGTCTTTATCTAATGGCAGTATATTAATCCAGTCACCGCCATTAACATACAAAGTTAAAACTGAATCTATAGCATTTCTGAAAATAATTTCAAAATAATGTAATTTTGTATAAAACTTTCGACATAGCTTAATATTCTTCTTGTAAAGTCTGAACTGTTTTGGTACAGTTCCGTTAGGAAGATAAGAATCAAGTCTTGTTTTAGAAAAGTGTTTCAGTAATTCTGCTTGCTGCTTAGAATTCATGTTTATAATATACACTTGATTTTTGAAATATTCCATAGTATATTATTTATGAGAGCCGCGGGATTCCTTCTCGCCTGTTTACCAGGTGGTTCATCGCAAGATGACGTAGGGACCGCGGACTGTTTTTTTTAACCGTCCTATTCCTTCTTCTTAAATTCAAACTTAGTCTCCGCCAGTACAACAGCAACAAAAATCAATACACAGCCAAGGCCCATCCTGAGCGTGAGTTTTTCGTGCAGGAATAGGGTACTGAACAAAACTCCAAACACAGATTCAAAACTCAAAAACAAGGATGCCAGTGAAGACTGAACGTATTTTAATCCTATGTTCTGAAGACTGAAGCACAGCATTGTGCTTAAAAGTCCCAGGTAGAGCATTGAAAGAATTACGCGTAGATTTTGAATGCCGGCGGTTGGGAATGCTCCGTCATAAATTGGGGCGAAAATCCATCCAAGGACGGCACATACTACAAACTGCAGCAGGGTCAAAAACAAAGTGTCGTCGCCCTGCTCGTTGTATCTGGCTGTCCAGATTATGTGGAGGGCGTAGAAAAGTCCGCAGACAAGAGTGAGGGCATCGCCTTTGTTTAGTCCTGCGGTGTCGCCGGTTCCAAGGGCGAGTAAGCCAATTCCAGTCATAGAAAGAATTGCAGCCACAAACACATACCAGCCCGGGCGTTTTTTGTAGAGCACCCAGCTTATGAGTGGAATTAAAATTACATAAACTGTTGTAAGGAATGCGTTTTTGCCGGCGGTGGTGTAGTCGCAGCCTATTGTCTGAGTTGTGTAGGCTGTAAAAAGGAATATGCCGGTGAGCAGGCCGTGGCGTATATAGCGTGCATCGAGCATGTGCCATTTTTTTATAAAAATAAGTGCCATAACAAGAGCCGCAATTGAATAGCGGATTGCTATCATGTAAACGGCGCCAATATAGTCCAGGCTGTCCTTTACAACTACAAAGGCAAAGCCCCAGATAGCAGCAGTTAGTACAAGCCCCGCACTTGCAAGAATTGAAGAAGTTTTTGAATTCATAAAAGAATTCTAATGATAAAAAGACCGGCAAGTCAAGGGCGCTGGTTTGTACAGAACGTGTTTATAACTCTTGACTCACACTAATAAAATTCAGTATTATAAAATAAATACGACAAAGAAGCCGTAGATATTTTCTTGAAATTTTTCGAGAAGGTGTCTACGGCTTTTTTTGTTTTAACCAATTTCTGGTGGAGGCATACAGAATGCAGACTCTTTACGAACCTTCTTTTGAACATGATGCTTGTGGTATTGGAGCGGTTGTAAGCATAGACGGAATAAAATCTCATGATGTTGTAGAAAAAGCACTTTCGATTGTCGAAAAACTTGAACACCGTGCAGGTAAAGACGCAACCGGTGAAACAGGCGATGGCGTAGGTATTCTTTTGCAGATAAGCCACGATTTTTTTAAGAAGGCTGCTGCAGATTTAGTTGGTTTGCTTGAAGAGAGGGATTACGGAATAGGGCAGATTTTCTTTCCGGACAAAAGCGTTGTTTCTGAAAAAGCACGTTTTGAAAAATGTGTTTCTGAAAGTGGACTTAAATTTCTTGGCTGGCGTGAAGTTCCTGTAAAGGCAGAAGTTCTTGGTAAAAAAGCACGTGACTGTATGCCAGGTATATGGCAGGCTTTTATTAAACGTCCTGAAAATTGTGAAAAGGGTCTTGAGTTTGATAAGTTGCTTTATAAAGTAAGATTGGAATTTGAGAGAGGCCCTTCGACAGGCTCAAGGACAGCAAATCCTACATATGTCTGTTCCTTGAGCAGCCGTACTATTGTTTATAAGGGAATGTTTCTTGTTCATGAACTTCGTACCTTCTACAAGGATTTGCAGGCCCCTGAATATAGTTCTGCACTGGCACTTGTTCATTCGCGTTTTTCTACAAATACAAATCCAAGCTGGCAGCGTGCACATCCTAATCGCTTTATTGCTCATAACGGTGAAATTAATACAATCCGTGGAAATGTTGACAGAATGCTTGCCCGTGATGGCGAAGTTGATACAACAGGTTCCGATTCTGCAATGCTGGACAATACGCTTGAATATTTTGTAATGAACGGCATGCCTCTTCCACTTGCAGTTATGATTTGTATTCCGGAGCCTTGGAAACACGACGACAGCCTTACTCAGGAAAAGCGTGACTTTTATCACTACTGGGCAACTATGATGGAGCCTTGGGATGGACCGGCTGCAATTTTGTATTCCGATGGTGATGTTCTTGGTGCAACGCTCGACAGAAATGGACTTCGACCAAGCAGATATTTTATTACCCGTGACAATATGCTTGTTCTTTCGAGTGAAGTTGGTGTACTTGATATTCCAGAAAATCAGATTGTAAAAAAGAGTCGCCTTCAGCCGGGTCGTATGCTTCTTGTTGATACTGTACAAAAACGGCTTATTACCGATAAGGAGCTTAAGGAAACTTATTCAGCCGAACATCCTTATGGAGAATGGCTTGATCAGAATCTTGTTCACCTTAGCGACCTTAAGATTCCTAACAAAAAGATTCCTGTAAGTTCGCAGGATGAACGAAACAGACTTTATCGTGCTTTTGGCTGGAATTATGAAGATTTGAACGAAATGGTTCTTCCAATGGCACGTACTGGTGTTGAACCAACAGGTGCTATGGGGGTTGATACTCCTCTTGCCTGCATGAGCGACAAACATCCGAGCCTTTACAGTTATTTCAAGCAGCTTTTTGCTCAGGTAACAAATCCGCCGATTGACAGTCTTCGCGAAAAAATTGTAACAGATACAACTGTTTATGTTGGAAGCGACGGAGACCTTCTACATACAAAAGGTTCAAACTGCCGTGTGCTTGAAATTAATAATCCAATTTTGACAGGAACAGATCTTATAAAAATTGCAGCGTTGAATCAGCCGGGACTCAGAGCAAAGACTCTGTCGCTCTTATTGTCATTCCCGTGCTTGACACGGGAATCTGGGAAGGAACTTGAATCTGCCCTCGACAATCTTTTTGAACAGATTGATGCGGCTTACAGCGAAGGCTGCAACATTATTATTTTGAGTGACCGTGGTGTTGACCAGACTCATGCAGCAATTCCTTCTTTACTTGCAGTCAGTGCTGTTGAACAATATTTAATCCGTACAAAAAAGCGTACAAAGATTTCAATTATTCTTGAAAGTGCCGAAGTGCGTGATGTTCATCAGGCAGCAATGTGTCTTGGATATGGTGCTCGTGCAGTGAATCCTTATCTTGCACATGAAGCAATTGCAGAATTGATAGACCAGAAGCTGCTCGACAAGGATTATCATACTGCAATTGACGATTACAACAAGGCAATTATTGGCGGTATTGTAAAGATTGCTGCTAAGATGGGAATAAGTGCTGTTCAGTCATATCAGTCGGCACAGATTTTCGAGGCTGTTGGAATTGCGCAGGATGTTGTAGATAAATATTTTACAAATACAGTCAGCCGTGTTGGTGGAATTGGACTTAAAGAAATTGAAGAAGATATTATCTATCATCACGAGCAAGCCTGGAATAAGCTTGGTCTTACAGTAAATACTCACCTTGATAGTGTTGGTTATCACAAGTTCCGCCGTGGACCGAATGCAGAAGATCACCTTTATAATCCTGAAACAATTATTGCTCTGCAGGAAGCTACACGCAACGGGGACTATGCACGATTTAAGGAATATACTGCGCTTGTTGATGATACAAGTCATCCTCATACTTTACGTGCCATGCTCGATTTTAATTTTGCAGCAGACGGTGGTATTCCAATTGATGAGGTTGAAAGTGTAGGATCAATTGTTCAGCGCTTTAAGACTGGTGCTATGAGCTACGGTTCAATTAGTGAAGAAGCTCACAAGTGCATGGCTGCCGCAATGAATCACTTGCACGGTAAATCAAACAGTGGTGAAGGTGGTGAAAAGCCTGAACGACTTGGAACTGAATATAACAGCACAATCAAGCAGGTTGCTTCGGGACGTTTTGGTGTTACTGAAGAATACCTTTTGAGTGCCCGTGAAATTCAAATAAAAATGGCACAGGGGGCAAAGCCTGGAGAAGGCGGACATCTTCCTGGTAAAAAAGTTTATCCTTGGATTGCAAAAACACGTCTTGCAACTCCAGGGGTTTCTTTGATTTCGCCACCACCACATCATGATATTTATTCTATTGAGGATCTTGCCCAGCTTATTTATGATTTGAAAAATGCTAACCGTGCTGCGCGCATTTCGGTAAAGCTTGTTAGTGAAGCTGGCGTTGGTACAATTGCAGCAGGTGTTGCAAAGGCAGGAGCTCAGGTAATTTTGATTAGTGGCCATGACGGCGGAACTGGCGCCGCTCCAATTTCTTCTATTCATCATGCGGGACTTCCTTGGGAGCTTGGTTTAAGTGAAGCACATCAGACCTTGATTCAAAACGGTTTGCGTGGACGCGTAATAATTGAAACAGACGGAAAACTTATGAGCGGACGCGATGTTGCAATTGCGTGCCTTCTTGGTGCCGAAGAATTTGGTTTTGCAACGGCTCCTCTTATTACAATGGGTTGTGCAATGATGCGTGTATGTAATCTTGATACCTGTCCGTTTGGTGTTGCAACCCAGAATGAAAAACTCAGGGCACGATTCCCTGGTAAGCCTGAATATGTAGAAAACTTTATGAAGTTCATTGCACAGGAGCTTCGTGAATATATGGCAAAGATTGGAGTTCGTTCTGTTGACGAAATGTGCGGTCGAACCGATTTGCTTAAGATGAAAGAAAAGCAGGGATTTAAGAGAGCAGCCTTGATTGACCTTACAAGAGTGATTGCAAGTGATAATAACGAAACATGGAAGACCACACGAGACACCTTTAATTTTGAATTGGAAAAGAAGTTAGACCTTACTACTTTAGTACCTTCGTTTAAAGAAATGTCGTTAGACATTTCGAATCCGTGTGACACCCCAATCCAGATCCAATCCACTGACAGAACTGCTGGTACAATTCTTGGCAGCGAAATCCAGAAGAAATATGGCAACACACTTGCCGATGATACTTTCTACGTAAACTTTGAAGGAGGGGCTGGTCAGAGCTTTGGAGCATTTATTCCAAAGGGACTCACCTTGCGGCTTACAGGCGATGCAAACGATGCATTTGGAAAGGGTTTGAGTGGCGGTAAGCTTGCTGTAAAAAAGTCTGCAGATTTTGAAGGTGTGGCAGATGAAAATATTATAGTTGGAAACGTAGCACTGTTTGGTGCAACAAGCGGAAAAGCTTTTATAAACGGAGTAGCAGGGGAGCGATTCTGTGTAAGAAACTCCGGGGCAACTGTTGTAACAGAAGGCTGCGGCGACCACGGACTTGAATACATGACAGGCGGTACAGCAGTAATTCTTGGAAAGACTGGCCGCAATCTGTGTGCCGGTATGAGTGGCGGTATAGCTTACATTCTTGATGAACATCACGATTTGTATAAAAGGTTGAATCATGAGCTTGTAAAAATGTATGACCTTGATGATGAAACAACTACACTCCAGGGTAAAACAGACACAGAAAATCTTCATGATTTAATTGAACAGCATGAAAAAGAAACCGGCTCTCAAAAAGCAAAGACTATTCTTGCAGACTGGGAACACTACAAGTGTTGCTTTAAGAAAATTATACCAAATGATTATCTTAAGGTTGTAACAGAGATTTTTGCACAGGAAAAAGCAGGTGTAGAACATGAAGCGGCTGTGCTTGAAGCATTTAAGAAATGTACTGCATAACAAGGAGAAAAACTTATGGCAAAACCAACTGGATTTATGGATTATAAAAGAGTTGAAAATGGCAGTTTTGAACCGCTTGTTCGAATAGAAAACTTTAAAGAGTTTCATCCTGTTATGGAGGATGCAAAACGTCGCGAACAGGCTGCACGCTGTATGAACTGTGGAGTTCCTATGTGCCAGAGTGCAATCAAACTTGCAGGCATGGTAACGGGTTGTCCGCTTCATAATTATATTCCGGAATGGAATGATGCACTTTATAAAGGCCAGTATGATATGGCAGCCTGGCGTCTTTTAAAAACTTCAAGCTTCCCGGAATTTACAGGGCGTGTTTGTCCTGCTTTGTGCGAAAAGGCCTGCAACTGTGGAAATCCTGTGTGCAATGATGGTGCGGTAACAATTCACGATAATGAACTTTATATAATAGAAAAAGCTTTTGAATCGGGTTATATGAAGCCTCAGATTTCTGAAGTTAGAAGCGGAAAGAAGATTGCAGTAATTGGAGCAGGGCCTGCAGGACTTGCCTGTGCAGACTGGCTTAATCGTCGTGGTCACAGTGTTACAGTTTATGAACGTGAAGATAAAGCCGGCGGACTTTTGATGTATGGTATTCCAAACATGAAGCTTGATAAGAAGATAATTGACCGCAGAATTGAACTTATGAAAGCCGAAGGTGTTAAGTTTGTTTTTAATGCCGATGTAGGACGCGGAACTTCTGCAGAACATATTTTGAATGAGTTTGATGCAGTCGCTTTGTGTTGCGGGGCAAAAAAAGCAAGAGCCTTGAATGCGGGAGGAATTGATAAGTTGGAGTCAGGAAATCAGGGGGCGGCCGGCGGCATGATGTTTGCTGTTGATTTTCTTAAGGCTGTTACAAAATCTGTAATTGTAACAAGCGGTGCACTTGAACAGGTCAACATAAACCCTGCAAATAAACAGATTGCACAAGTACTTTTGGAACAGCATGGAATAAATATTGAAGAAAAGAATGTTGTTATAGTCGGCGGTGGTGACACGGGAAACGACTGCTGTGGTTCTGCAATTCGTCTGGGGGCTGCAAGTGTAACTCAAATTGAAATGATGCCGTGCCCACCTGTTGAACGCGCTGCAAATAATCCGTGGCCGCAGTGGCCTAAGATTTTGAAGGTTGATTATGGTGCAGAAGAATCTATTGCCAAGTTCGGACACGACCCGCGCATTTATGAAACAACTGTAAAAGAAGTTATAAGCGAAGACGGACATATTACTGCCGTTCGTACAATTGAAGTTGAATTCCAGACTATTGATGGAAAACGCCAGCTTGTTGAACGTGCCGGTACAGAAAAAACTTTGCCTTGTGATCTGCTTCTTGTTGCTGCTGGTTTTGTTGGTTGTGAAGAATATACTGCCAATGCATTTGATGTTGAGCTTGGACCAAGGGGAACAGTAAGCACGGCCCTTCGAGAGCCTCAGGGATCGCAGAGTTCCTATGCCACCAGCAAATCAAAAATCTTTACAGCGGGAGACATGCACCGCGGACAGTCGCTTGTAGTATGGGCAATTGCCGAAGGTCGTGAATGTGCCCGTGAAATTGATGAGTTTTTAATTGGTGAGGCACAGTAAAATGTGTGAAGATAAGTTTCACGATGAGTGTGGCGTTGTTGGAATTTTTGGGGCACAGAATGCAGCAGGGCTAACTTACTATGCCCTTACATCCTTGCAGCATCGTGGTCAGGAAAGTGCCGGTATTGCTGTTAGCAATGGAACAAAAATCAAGCTTCATAAAAGCACTGGTCTTGTAAGCGATGTTTTTGAACAGGGACATTTTGAAAAGCTTGATGGAAGCATTGCAGTAGGACATGTTCGTTATGCAACAGCAGGTGGCCGTACAATTGAAAATGCACAGCCGTTTCTGAACTCCTTTAAGAATGGTTCTATTGCACTTGCACATAACGGTCAGCTTGTGAATCATACAACAATGCGCGAAATGCTTGAAGATTACGGCAGCACTTTTTCAAGTACCAGCGACAGTGAAGTTATCTTAAAGCTGATTGTCCGTAAGTATATAGAAAACGGCGGTCATCTTGGAACCACAGATGCAAACGAAGCAGAAAACCAGAGAAGATTTATAGAAGCAGTAAAGCAGACTGTGTTACAAATTAAGGGGTCGTTTGCCCTAACGATAATGACAGAGAATCTTTTAATTGGGGTTAGGGATCCGAATGGTATACGCCCTCTATGTTTGGGAATTATGCCATCAAAAAAAGAGTTGTCACACGGATTGGATTTTCCTAACGGAAAATCTGAAGACGAAAAAAAGGAAACGTCGTTAGACGTTTCGAATCCGTGTGGCAATATTATTTTAACATCCGAGTCCTGTGCCATAGATGCTGTAAACGGACAATTCTTAAGGGATGTCGAACCTGGCGAAATGGTTGTTATAAACAGGGATGGACTTCGTTCTATTAAATATATCCGCGAAAAAAAGAAAACCTGTATTTTTGAATATGTTTATTTTGCGCGCCCCGACTCTGTGATTGACGGCATTTCGGTTCAGGAGGCACGCTACAAAATGGGCGAAGTTCTGGCACAAGAATCACCTGTAGAGGCAGACATTGTCATAGGGGTTCCAGACAGCGGACTAGGAGCAGCTATGGGTTATGCCAGAGCCAGTGGGGTTCCTTACGGAATGGGAATTATCAAAAATAAATATATAGGACGAACTTTTATAGCACCGACACAATCAGAACGCGAAAACATGGTTTTTGTAAAACTCAACGCAATCCGCAGCGACCTTGAAGGAAAGCGCGTCATTGTCATAGATGATTCAATTGTTCGTGGAACTACCAGCCGCCGCCTTGTTCAGATTCTACGCAGGGCAGGAGCACGAGAGGTTCATTTTAGGGTTTCGTCGCCGCCGGTAAAGTTTCCGTGTCACCTTGGAATAGACACTCCAAGCAAAAACGAACTTATTTCAAGCACACATGAACTTGAAGCAATCCGCAAGGAAATTGGCGCAGACTCTCTTGCATTCATTTCGCTTGAAGGCATGATTCGTGCACTTGGCGAAGATGCTTTTTGTAAGGGTTGCTTCAACGGCGAATACCCGGTTTAACTCGTCATCCCGAACTTGTTTCGGGATCTTTCAAATATTTACTCAAAAAATCAAATTCATGTTAGAATAATATTGTATTCTCATAGTTGTAAGAAAGTGTGGCGCGCGCATTTTCTTTAGGAGTCCGTTGCGGCTCAGGAGTGACTTTGGCAAATCTTGATTTATTGATGCGGTCCCTTGAATTCATCGAGGAGCATCTTGAAGACCCGGTGCCTGTTCAGACAGAAGATATTGCAGCTGCCTGTTTTGCATCAAAGTCTGCGCTGGAAAAAGTCTTTAAGTATACCACCCGATTTTCGGTACATGATTACATTA
>JAFZXA010000137.1 GCA_017617115.1 Treponema sp. | reverse complement strand
GAGTTGTTGACTTACCGCATCCAGAAGGACCTACGAATACGCAGAATTCCTTGTCTTCAATAGTGATATTAGCATTGCTTACAGCACGAACACCGCCGTCGTAAACCTTACCAATACCTTTAAGTTCTACCTTTGCCATTTTTAAAGGCCTCCTAAAGGGTTATATTATATTCTTTAATTTTACGATAGATTTTGGCAATAGTCAAACAGAATTTTCAGAATTTTCTAAAATTTTCCGCTGTGATGGGAGGAGCCGGAGCTGTTTATGTGGGTGCCGCCGCCGGATGAGCTTGAAGAAGACTGGATTACCTGGCGCACTACGGTGTTGTGGGTAAAAATATCTTTTTGGATTGGGATTTTTATACCGTCCTGGGCTATAAAATTCGAAGCTATGCGGGCAGTGTGGACAGATTTCATGCCGCTTTTCATTGAAAGGCAGGTTATAAGGGCAAAAATAAAACCAAAAATGAGGCCTGCGGCTATTGAAAGAGGAAGATTGTGTTCTTTTATTCTTGTACCGACATCAACAGGGGTGCCTTGGGCTGCAGCGTCAAGGAAGCGGTCTACTTTGTTTAAGTAAGCACTGAATCCGCGGTACCACTCACCTTCTCCAAAATAATCTAAGAAAGAGTCTGCAAGCTTTGATTTTCCGTAGTCGGTGAAAGCATAGTTGCCAAGGTTTCCGTGGGCCATTATGTCGTAGTCGCGTTCTTTCATGCTCATTATAAGGAGGATTCCGTCGCCAGAGTCCCCTACGCCCTTGAGTTCATTGAAAAAATAATACTGAGCAAAAGCTTCTATTCCAAAGGCGTCGCTGTAGATTTCGTAGTCAAAAACAAAATCATCCATGTTTTTTACAACAACAATGTAAACGCCGCAGTTGTAGTTTTCTGATATCTGGGCTACACGGGTCTGGAGTTCTGAAAGTTCAACGTTACTCAGGAGGCCGCAATCATCGTGAACTAAAGATGGGACGGCCCAGAGATTAAGGGAGAGAAATAAGAATAAGAAAATAAAAGATAATTTTTTCATAATGCCTCCCTAAAAAAAGAAATACACCACTGGTGTAACAATCGCAGCAACTATGGCTGTAATTCCAAACAAATACTTAAAGAACCTTCCCTTGTCTACAGGAAGGTCGCCTACCATTTTGCCGGTCTGACCGTTCATGGCAAAGATGTAGTTTTTGTCGCGCCATTTTGTTGAAAGCACCCATACCGGCATGAATGCATAAGTAACCTTGTCGTTTACAATGCGCACCTTTTTATTTACAACATTTACTGTTTCGTAGCCGCTCACGCTGTTTCTTATTTCGTCAACGGCGGTATTTTCGGCACGCAGCTTGGCACGGTCGTAGCATTCTTCTGTTGAAACATCATAAACCTCGGCAAAAAATCCGGGAAGATACGACGAAGTATAATCTCGAAGGTCATCGTAATCAAAAGGTTCAATGGAATCCATAAGGGCATCGTCCATTTTTTTAGAAGCATCTACGCTGATTTTTTCAAAGCTAACGACACCGCCTCGTGTAATATTATAATGACCTGTTGTGATGATTTTTTCTTTTGAAGTGTAATTAACTGTGGAGCGGGTGCCCTTCATATCAAGCACAACCTCTACATGACCATCAAAAAGCCAGAACGGAACATAAATACCTTTGATTTCTTCTATATGATTCTGTTCACTGAAAACTTTTGGGAGTAGTTTTTTGCCCTTGTAATGATTTTTGAGTGCGTTTATTGCAGATTGTTTTTCAAGCTTAAACGGAATGATTTTCTGTGGCATCTTTCCGCAGCTAAAGGCCTTGTGAACTACCTGATTGTTTCCACAGTAAGGGCAGCTTGTTGCAGCAGTTGTTTCATCGCAGAAAAGCTGAGCACCACACGACGGACAGTTATATTCAAAAAGATTGGAATACTCTTGAGTCGTTGCGTTTGAAGAAGAAGCTTTTTGAGTGCCGCCATCTTTTGGTGTCCCTGCCCCGGCTTTTCCGTATTTGCTGTCAATCTGTTCAATTTCGTAAGAAGAACCGCAGTAATCGCACTGGAGTTTTCCTGTGGCACCCACAAAATGAAGCGGGCCACCGCAGGCAGGACACTGATAGTTTGCCGCACTCTGATTTATATTTGGCATTACGAGTTTTCCTATAAAACTTATGGGCGCGGCTTACCGCATTCTGAACAGAACTTTCCTTTGTTTACAGTTCCGCAAGAGCAGGTCCATTCCTGACCCATTCTATAAAGATCCTGAGCGTTTGCACCACCGGCAGCTTGAGCCATGTTCATTCCCATAAAAGCCATAGCAGCACCGTTTGTATTTCCTGCAGCAGTTTTCATAGCTTCTGCCTGAGCGCCAACTAAGTGAGCTGCGGCACGAGTCGGATCCATAAAGGCAGCATCACGCTGGAGACCTTTAAGCATCTTTTCATCTTCTTCTGTTGCTTTTATTGAAGAAACACCTACAACCTGAATCTGAATACCACGGCGTTCTGTCCATTTCTGGCTGAGTTCTGAACGCAAAACTTCGGCAAGTTCGTTTGTATGAGCCGGAACAGAAGAATAACGGATTCCCATTTCGCTTATTCTTGCAAAAGCCGGCTGAAGTGCCGTCAAAAGTTCAGACCTTAGCTGGCCTTCCATATTTTCGCGCACAAATTCTTCATCTACATTACCGCAGACATTTGTATAAAATACTACAGGATCTGTAATTCTAAAACTGTATTCACCAAAGCAGCTGACAGAAACATCAATATCAATTCCAGCTCTCTGGTCTACAACACGGAAAGGAACTGGCTGCGGAGTACCGTATTTGTTGCCCATAATTTCCTTTGTGTTGATATAATATACTTTCTGAGTTTTTGGAGCCTCGCCACCAAAGGTAAATCGCTTTCCGATATTTTTGAAGGATTCAATGAGCCCGTTTCCAAAACCGCCTGCAAAAACAGAAGGTTCGGTAGAAGCATCGTATTTGTATTCACCTGGTTCTGCGCAGACATCTACAACCTTACCCTGCTCTACAATGAGCATGCACTGTCCGTCGGCAACTGCAATTACAGAGCCCTGAGTGATGATATTTTCGTCACCCTTTGTGTTGCTTGAACGGCCGCTTGTTTTTTTCTGACCGCGCTTGCAAAGAACGTTTGCAGGTAATGCGTCGCAGTAAAAATACTCTTTCCACTGGTCGGCAAGTACACCACCTGTTGCACCAACGATTGCTTTAATAAGTCCCATTAATATCCTCCTAAACCGCCAACCTTAACCTGGAAGTGGCTGAATTCCATTGAAAAGCTTGCGCGGCCTTGTGTGGCTGAACGCAAGTTTGTTGTAAATCCAAACATATTGGCCATTGGGGCCTGTGCATGAATGACATCGCCTGTTGGTTTTGAATCCTGACCCATGATGCTGCCACCGCGCTGACTGAGCTGGCTTGAAGCAGGTCCAACAAATTCCTTTGGACAAGAAATATCAACATTCATAACAGGCTCTAGGATTTCCGGGCCTGCGGCATTACAAGCCTTATCAAAAACCTGTGCGGCACAGGCTTCAAATGCAAATGGTGTACTGGTCAATTCATTGTAAACAATATTTGTTACCTTTACACCAACTTCTGTACACGGGTAACCGTAGTTAATTCCTGAATCAAGTGCGTTCTTAAATCCGTCACGGATAGCTTCAATAATTTCTTCCGGAATTTCGGCATAGCGGCAGGTAATATCAACAGTATTGCCTTCACCCTTCTGCAGTCGTTCAACAGAAATTGTAAGGCCTGCAGTATTTTCTTTTCCACCAAGCACGCGGCTGTATTCTTCTGTTGCTTCTCCGTTTCCACTTACAGATTCACGGTAAGTAACCTGAGGAGCACCAACATTACATTTTACTCCAAAATCATCACGCATGCGGGTAACAAGAACATCAAGGTGAAGCTCGCCCATTCCGCTGATGATAAGCTGACCGGTTTCTGCATCTTCGTGAGATGTAAAGGTCGGGTCTTCCTGGCTTAGAATCTTCAGCGTTTCTGTCATCTTGTCTTTCTCGCTCATGCTTTCTGGTTCAAGAGCAACAGAAATAACAGGCTGAGGGAAAACAGGCTGTTCAAGCAAAACGTTGAAGGCTTCTGTTCCAATGGTGTCGCCAGTCTGGGCAAATTTCAAACCAATGAATACCGCAATGTCACCTGCACTCAAACTGTCGATTGCATCAGATTTATTTGCGTGCATACGAAGGATTCTATTAACACGCTCTCGTTTCTTTTTATTAATATTGTAGATTTGTGTTCCGTTTGCAATTTTACCGGAGTACATGCGTACATAACAAAGTGGGCCCATTTCGCGGTCATACTGAATTTTAAATACAAGTCCGCAAGGCATTTTTGAAGGGTCACATGGAATTTCAATATCTTCCTGCTGATCTTTTTTAATTTTCAAGCCTTTTGCAGGAGGTACATCAGTAGGACAAGGAAGATAATCAACAATTGCATCAATGAGCGGCTGAACACCCTGATTGTGGCGGGCACTTCCCATTACGAATGGAACGTAGCTGCGTGCAATTGTACCCTTTCGGATAGCAGCTTTAAGTTGATCAACACTAATTTCCTTACCGTCAAGGTAGAGCTCCATAAGTGCATCATCAGCCCCGGCAACTGTTTCAACAAGTTTTTCGCGCCATTCGTTTGCCTGGTCCAAGCGCGAAGCATCAATATCACTTTCGGTAATTGTTTCACCTTCGTCATCTGCAGACCAGCGAAGTTCTTTCATCTTAAGAAGGTCAATTACACCTTCAAACTCAGGACCTTCCCCAATAGGAATCTGGAGCGCAAGGGTTTCAACTCCAAACTTCTGGGCAACGTCGTCCATAGAACCAAAAAAGTCTGCACCAATTCGGTCCATCTTATTCATAAAACAAAGACGAGGAACGCTGAATTCATCTGCCTGTTTCCAAACAGTTTCGGTCTGAGGCTGAACACCATCAACTGCACAGATAACTGCAACAGCACCATCGAGTACGCGCAAAGAACGCTCAACCTCTGCAGTAAAGTCTACGTGTCCCGGAGTGTCAATAATATTTATCTGATGGTCGCGCCAGTAAGTTGTAGTTGCGGCAGAACAGATAGTAATTCCACGCTCCTGCTCCTGCTGCATCCAGTCCATAGTTGCCTGGCCATCGTCAATTTCACCGATTTTGTGGATTTTTCCTGTATAATAAAGAATACGTTCTGTAGTAGTAGTTTTACCGGCATCAATATGCGCCATAATGCCGATGTTTCGCATTTTGTCTAAAGACATAAAGTTTTCCCCAAATAAAAAATAATCGTCCTTAAATTATAATGAATTTTCAACTTTTTTAAAGAATTTTTCATTTTTTTTCCCAAAAAACTTCCTCTTTTAACAAAATTTTTTGTTAACTATATATAGGAAATTCATTT
>JAFZXA010000022.1 GCA_017617115.1 Treponema sp. | reverse complement strand
TTTCAAAAACTGTAATTGCAAGCTTTGAACGAGAACGAAATCGTGTGGGGGAATATCCTTTTAGTTTTTCACAAAAGGATGGAACTGGTCTTGAATACGATTCTCTTGGAAGTTGCTGGGCACTGGCTGCCAGCTGTATGTTTGCACTTGTAACTAAAAAACACGACACCCTTCCCGAGCTTGAAAAATCAATTAAACATTATTATGAAAATTTTGTAGAGCAGCTTGAATGTTATGGTAGCCCGCTTGATACAGATAAGGCACCTGACAATGAAGGAATACTTGCCTTTATGAGAGCCGCAAAATGCCTGCACAAAATCACAGCAAAAAAAGTTTATCTTGATTATCTTGAAGCAGCACTTTATCAGGAGTTCACTTACAAGTTCTGCTACAATGGTCGCATAGAAGTTCCTCCACTAAGCGAAATTAACTGGAGCTCTTGTGGAGGAAGCATAACCTCTGTGTGCAATCCGCATATTCACCCAATGTCTTCTTCTGTTGCAGGTGAAATGAAATATTTTATTGAACACACTGATAATCTCGAAGCAAAAGCTTACGTGCAAGAGCGACTGAATGATACAATTCTTTGGGGCTGTCAGACTTATAATCTTTTTGATGGTGAATATGGCTTTGGAAAAATAGGATGGATGTCTGAACGGTTCTGTTACAGCCAGGGACTTGTTGTAGAAAAATACAACGACGGTCGCCTGGCTTCAACATGGTTTGCCCTTATGCCGTGGGCAAGCAGCAGCATAATTGAAGGGCTTTTGGATATTCTTTAATCCAGATTCAACTTCTTAGTAAACATATACTGTGTTACTGCAAAGTAGACTGCCGAAATGATAATCAGAAGGAGCGAGAAAATTGTCAGGCTCTTTATGGCGGCATTTCCTGCTGCAGCGGTTGTCATGATGGCAGAATCGTAACCTGGAACAAGGCGGAAGATCCAGCCGTTAATGTAAAGAAGACCTACAATAATCAGGAACTTCCAGAAGCCCTGGCGGTTTTTGATTACAAGTCCAAAGCTGTTTACTATAAAAATCAATGTGATGATAAAGCAGGTGAATGCAAACGACATCAGAATACACATCCAGATGATTTTTCCGATTGTAAGATTATAACGCTGAAGCTCCATTATCATTTCGGGGAGTGCCTCGCCCAGCTCACGGAACATATCTACCCATCCTAATCTTATAAAACAGAACAGTGCCGAAACAGAAGTTACAATGCAGCACACAAACATCCAGATAAAGCCTGTGATGAATTTTCCCCAAAGGTGTTCGCCCATTGTTACAGGAAGCGACAGATTCAAATAAGCTTCATCTTCAAGCATGCTCTGCTTAAAGCGGCGGGCAATTGCAATAATTGTCATTATAGAAGCAACACAGGCTACAACATAATAAGCAACTGCAAGTGAAACTGTTATAAAGTCTCTTGAGTTTAATACATGCTCACTAACTATTTCTCCATCAAAAAACTGCTGTGTTCTTGTTGGCGAGATGCACAAGCCTGTAAGCAAGCCCAGAGCCAGAAGTACTCCGTAAAGTGGAAGCAGCTTCTTTGATGAATGTTTAAGATCATATTTAATTACTTTACCAATTTTTGGAAACGGATTTCTCATTTTGTATTCCTCCTGTACCTAGCATCTGAATTCTTCGCGGAACAATGCATCAATTGATTTACCTGTTTCTTCGCGGACATCGTCTACATCGCCCTGGCGCACAATGCGTCCTTCTTTCAAAAACAGAATGTGATTCAAAACCGGTTCTACATCTGCAATAAGGTGTGTAGAAATAATTACAGTTGCATTTTCCTGATAGTTTGAAATGATTGTGTTCAAAATGTAATCGCGGGCTGCAGGATCTACACCGCCAATTGGTTCATCAAGCAGGTAAAGCTCTACATCACGGCACATTGTTGTAATGAGCTGAACCTTTTCTTTTGTTCCCTTTGACATTTCCTTAAGCTTGTCGGCAGGATTAATGTTCAGACTCTTGAGCATGTCGAGTGCCTTGTCCTTATTAAAGTTTGTGTAAAAATCACCCAGCATGTTCATAAGGTCATTTACGTTCATCCAGTCGTTCAAATAAACCTTGTCTGACTGGTAAGCAACTAAATCTTTTGATTCTGCACCAGGCTTGAATCCGCAAGCAAGAACTTCGCCCTTTGTTGGCTGAAGAAGTCCGGTTGCAAGCTTGAGCAAAGTTGTTTTACCGCTGCCGTTTGGCCCAAGCAAGCCTACGATTGAACCGCGTGGAATGCTAAGAGTGATGTCGTCCAGCGCAGTTTTATTTCCATATTTTTTTGTGATGTTTTTAAAGTCGAGTATTGATTCCATTGCAGGACCTCCTTATTTGTTGTAATCCGAAATCATTTTAATTACGGCTTCTTTTGTTAGGCCGATTGATTTCATTTTTTCAAGAAATACGCTGATTTCTTTTTCTGCAATTTCGTTTTTCATAGAAAGAATAAGTTCTTCGTCGTCTGTAATAAAACGGCCGGATGTTCTTTCTGTCCTGACCAGTCCGATTCTTTCGAGTTCGGAAAGTGCCTTCTGCATAGTATTTGGATTTACCTTTGCAACAATTGCCAGGTCTCGTACCGACTCAAGGCGTTCCCCTTTTGGAAGCTCGCCCGAAACAATTGCCACTTTGAATACATCCATCAGCTGCAGATAAATTGGCTTATCGTTACTGAATTGATATTCCATACAACCTCCGTATTACTGTATTAAGTGTATAATACAGTAATACAACATATTTGTCAACATTTTTTTTAAAATATGTTACAATATTCCCATGACCATTCGTGAGGCAACAAACAGCGATTTTCCACAGCTACAGGAGTTTCTTATTCCCTGGGAAAGCACCTGCGTTACGCTTTGTTCAAATGTAAGAAAGAAGAAACTTGAAAAGATTTTCGTGATAACTGAAGGCGACCCTTCGACAGGCTCAGGGACCGCAGAGTGTGGGGTCCCTGAGGTTCTCGAAGGGCCTCATATAGCTGGCATTCTCTATCTGGACAAAACCCTTCTCTACTGTATACCTCACGCCACGGAACTACCAGACCTTCTTCCAGCCCTTACAGTATTTCTAAAAGACAAAACTGTTTCCTGCCTTAATGGTGAAGCCACCGCCGGCAACATAATCCTTCAGGCACTGCAATGCATGAACCGAACTCCATACCAGACAAATCATTACAATATAATGACACTGCAAGCCCAGCCTATGCCACCTCCGGAAGAACTTAGCTGCGATGACGAAATAAAACGCTGCGCCGATCCGGACAACGACACCGAACTTTTGCTCCCCCTGCAAAAAATGTATATGGCAAAAGAAGTTGCTCCGCAAGGAAAACAGGTAACAGACTTAGAAGCAGGCGCACAGTTAAAATCAATTCTAAAAGACCAGCTTTGTTTTGCACTTTATTCCGACGGCGAAATTGTTTCAAAAGCAAATACAAATGCAATTGGCTTTAATTATGTTCAGCTTGGCGGAGTTTATACACATCCGCTTTACCGAAAGAATTATTATGCCTGGCACCTTGTTTATACAATCTGTACGCGAGTGCTCAAAACCGGCCGCAAGCTCAGTCTTTTTGTAAAAGAAAAAAACAACCCGGCGCACGAGCTTTATGAACGCATTGGCTTTACCGCAATCGGGCAATATATGATTGCATATTTTAAAATATTGTAACTTTCTATATATTTTTTTGTTTTAAATATAAGGAGAAATCTCATGAAAATCAAAATCCTCAAAAGTATTTTTGCTGCTGCCCTTGTTTTATTCACAACATCAGCCTTTGCCAACGACTATGTAAAATTTAAAGGCTGGAAGCAGGCAGAAACAACACACTTCCGGTTTATATATGAAGCAGCCAGTGAAGAAGCTGCAAAAGCTTATGCCTCGTTTGCCGACGAAGCCTGGGAAAAAATTGCCAAAATCTATTCTATGCCTCAGGAAAAAACAGATGTTTATGTATTCAGCCGACTGAATGTTGTAAATGCATATACTTACTTTTCGCCTCCAGAAATCGTTATGTTCGATGCTCCAATAATCGACAGCTATTTTGGTAACCGCGACGACTGGATGAAGCTTTTCTTTACTCACGAATTAATTCACATTGCAAATATCACCTTTGAAGACAAAGATTATCTTACATCAAAGCTTTTTGGTGAACTTGTAAGAGGTGCAGATTATTCTTCTATTCCAGGATGGGCTCTGGAAGGTCTTACAACAGTTCTTGAAACAGAGCTTACAAACGGAGGCCGCGGACGAAGTCCATACTTTGAGCTTGACTTCAAAGCACCTACTCTTGATAACAACCTTATTCCATACCGCCTTATTGGAACAGAACAAGAACCACCATACGGACAGATTTATGTAATGGGATACCTTATCATGCGAAGCATTGTAGACCGCAACGGTATTCAGGCTCTTGCCGACATTGAACGCAACAGAACAGACGGACGTTCCTGGGAAGAAAGTGTAAAGCTTGTAACTGGAAAAACCCCACAGGATATTTACCGCGAAGTAAAAATTGCTCTTCAGAAAAAATATGCAGACGAACGAAAAATTCCTGAAGGAAAAATCATTTCGCCTAATTCAACAAATTCAAACTACTGCCAGCCTGCAATTATTTTTGATGACGGTTCAATGATTGCTCTTACCGATACTCCTGCAAACGGCACAGCAGCGGTGCTTCTTGACCCTACACAAAAAGATGGAACCCGTTATTACGATGACGAAAGCTATACTCCAAAAGAAACAATTCTTTTTAAGGCAAACTTCCACGACAGCCGCTCTATCACCGCAGACGAAAACAAAACCGTTTATTTTTCTGCAGGTGACCAGCGCTTAGACCGAAACCCCGGCTACGAAACACGCTTCAGCCTTTACAAGTGGACAAGCGAAACAGACATAACCAGACTTACAAACGACGAAAGCTCATACTTTCAGCCAACCGTTAGCCGAGACGGAAAAACTCTTATTGCAGTTGAACAGTCTGGCCTTAAAATGCGCCTTGTTCAGATAGACACGCAAACCGGCGACAAATCAGTTATTTTTGAAGACAAACGCTACAGCTTTATTCAGCCAGCCTTAAATGCAGACGGCTCCCTTCTTTCCTTTGTACTTTTAAAAGACGACCGTGCCTGCGTTGCCCTTGCAGACATGACAACAAAAGAATACAAAATTGTAAACAACACAGATTACGATTTTATTACAGACCCTTCTGCTCCTTCTTTCAACAAAGACGGAACCCTGAACTTCTGCAGCAACGACCGCGGACGTCTTGAAGTTTTCACAGTTACACCAAATTCAGACGGAACAACCTTTACTTACACACCTGCAGTTTCTGACCCGATTGCAGCCCTTTGGGCCTACAAGAATGACCTTGGTGTTTTTTACCTGTCATATGCTTCAACAGGAAATGTTATAAAAATCAAACCGCTTGAAGAATGGAAAGTTGTTCCAGACTTTGACGGTCCTTCTCCAGCAGGACAAATCATGACCTTCCGAGAATTTGAAGATGACTATCCTGATTTTGATCCTATAGCCCAAATGGCAAAAGCCCGAAAACCTGCTGAATCAGAAGAAGATGCCACAACAACGGCTGACACTACAGAAGCTCAAGAAGAAACAGACACAAAAGCAGAACCTGAAAAAATCAAGAAGCTATTTGGCAACAATAAAAAAGATGATGAAACTGTTCAGCACCGCTCACAGGAAGCTCTTGATAAGCTTGAGAATCTTGAACCGGCAGTTACCGAACTTCAAAACGAAAAGCTTTTCCTTGGTAAAATAACACCTATTCTTTATTCTCCATTCCCATCAATTATTACAGACAAAGACAATGTTTATCTTGGTATTGGCGCTTTCATGTTTGGACAAACTGCCCGCCTGCAAATGAAACAAGGCATATTATTATTAGACGCCTTCTACTACCCAAAAATAAAGAATTTTACCGGCGATTTTGTTCTTGAATTACCTGTTGGAACCGGAACCCTTGATATGTATATTGCAAGAAATACATCGCTTGTAGGTCTTCCGGGTTATGACAAAGATTTATTCTCGCTCACAAACATTGCTCTTGCAGGTTATACACACCCAATTTTTGCCCGTGCTGATATGAAGAAAACAAATGTTCTTTCGGCTCTATTTTATGCGGGCGGAATCTTTAACCAGCAGGCACAAAAAGCCTTTGCCGTAAATGATAATATTCCTTATACAAAAAACATTTCATTCCACACAGGACTTGATTATTCAACCTATGTAAACGAGCACCATGATTCTTATACAGAGTTTTCAATTGTAAATCTTCTTCTTGGAAATTATGATTTTGGAACAAAGAAGACATACCTTGGCTATGAAGGCGAATTTGCCTTTAAGACAGGGACCAGAACAGTTACACAGGAAATATCTACCGTAATCCGCTACACAGACTTCCCAAGTGCAACAGTTCCATACTTAAGTCGTGCCCACTTTGGCGGTAAATACGAAAACTGCCAGTATCCTGGAAAAATACTTTTGAATTACTCTTATATCTTCCCGGGAATTCTTCAAGGCCTTGCAGACGGTTCTGTAAAGCTTCAAGGACTTGCTTCTTTTGGTAAAAACTCAGATGGCACCACACCTGTTCCAGAGCTTGCACTTCCTATGAACTTAAACCTTGAACGAAAAATGGCTCTTGATCTTGAACTTGATTTTCCAATTTCTCAGGGTCAAAAGCTTACAGGCGGATTTTCAATGCTGTTTGATTTGAATGATATGAAAAAGTTTGAACCAGACATGAATTTCTACATTCAATGTAAAATGAACTGGCTCCGCTTCTAATGTCATTTACTCACAAACTTCAAATAATCTTCAGGAGAAAGAGGATTTGAGAACATAAAGCCTTGGATGTAATTGCATCCAAGGTAAACAACCATGTCGTACTCACCCATATCCTCTACGCCTTCGGCAACAACACGCATATCAAGATCTTTTACCATTGAAACAGTTTTGTGAAGAATAATGCGGGCCTTTTCATCGTTTACAGCGGCCTTAACCAAAGTCTTATCAAGCTTTACATACTTAAAAGGATATTTTACAAGAGTATTTGTATTTGAAAGACCGGTACCGTAATTATCCAAAGAAAAGCTCATTCCATGATCAATTAAAACATTCATGTTTCGCAGCAAAGTATCATTTGCAAGAATGGCAGTTGTTTCAGAAACATCAAGATCAATATATTTATAATCAAGTTTATATTCATCCATTATGTCAAACAGAATTTCATAAAGCTTTTCCTGCATGCATTGAATTACCGAAAGATTTACATGTATATTTTCAACACCTTTTTCCCATATCTTGTTTGAAGAAATATAATTACAAACTTCTTTAAATACAAAGTTTCCAATCTGCAGGGCAAGTCCGTTCTTTTCTGCAAGCGGAATAAATTCATCTGGTGTAAGGTCGCCAAGCTCATCGCTACGCAAACGCAAAAGAGCTTCGGCACTAGTGTAACCACCCTTATCAATATTATAAATCGGCTGATAAACAATATCAAAAGCGTTATTCTTCATTGCATCTTCAAGAACCTGAACAATTTTGTGTTCCCGTCTTCTTCGTTCAAGAATAATCGGATTAGCCCTTAGCGAAGCCCCTTCTTCAATACTGTTTTTTTCTTCAAGGGAATCTTCAATTAAATCAACTAAATCTTCAATTGTTATAACATCATCAGGGTACTTAATTGTACGGATATTTACCGCAATAGAAATTTCGATATTTCCGCACTTTACCGGTTCTCTAAAATAATTCCAGATATCTTTTACAATTTGCTCACATTGTTCTTCGGTAATATCGGTTAGCATAATTGCAAATTTTTCGTAAGTAAGACGATAGGTATTTTCTTTTCCGCTCTTTTCTTTTAAGAAAGAAAAAACTGTTTTATAAAAAAGGTTCCGGTTTTCTTCACCAAGTGAACGAAGAATATGAACAAGTGGTTCACTGTAAAGACCGATTATAAACATATTCTTTTCAAAATCTATATTATCCTGGGCACGAACAAGGAAAGCCGCCCTGTTGTAAACTCCCGACTCCGAATCAATATAATCATCCGGATTTTCGAGCGACAGGAACAATATAAGAATTGTTAATGAGAAAATAAAACAGGTAATTAATAAATATGGAACAAGAGTTTGAATTACAGAAGCAATAAAACAAGCTACTGTAAAGAACATCAGCGATATAATCTGGTTAGGAGTAAAATGTCTTTTGTGTCGCAAAAAGTGAACAACTCCACCTGAAACATAAAAAACATCAAGAATATAATAAACATAAAAAAGCTTTCCGTGATGGAATACAAGATTATCATCAAACCAGAAAACAAAATGCGTAAACGGCGAAGAAATTGTAAATAAACTGAAGAACAAATATATTCCAAAATAAATCCAGTATTGCTTAAGCGGCATTTTCCGGTTCTTTTCAGAAAGGAACCAGAAGCACATATAGAACATAAGCGGCATTGCATTAAAGAAAATATAATATGCAATGAGCAGTATATAATTAAACCACAGATTTGCAGGCGAAATATATTTAATAAATTGAACAGAAGCAATGTCTAAAACACAGGCACACAAACACTGCCAGATAAGTGCTGTAAAGGAATCGGAGATTTTTGTTTTTACCTTTTTCTGGCGGAAGTAACTGAGCATTACCGCAACGGCAATCAGAGCACCCGCAACATCATATCTTATTGTATAATCAATCATATTTCTTGCGACGCTCCGTATAATCATTTAAAAGTTTAAGAAAATCATCACGCGATATTGGACGCGAGTAATAATAGCCCTGAACAAAATCTACACCCATTTCGCGCAGCTTTTCTACCTGTTCAGGAGTTTCTGCACCTTCGGCAACAATTTCCATATTAAGCATTTTTACCATTTCAATTGTGTTTTTCAAAATGATTTCTGCTTTTTTATTATGCATTGCATCCCACACCATGGCCTTATCGAGCTTGATTGTGTGGAACGGATATTTAATAAGAGTAGCGGTATTCGAAAAGCCTGTACCAAAATCATCAAGAGAAAAATTCATATTGCGTTCAATAAGGCGGTTCATGTTGTCCATAAGAACTTCGCTCGAAGCAATTGCTGCAGATTCTGTTACCTCAAGATTTATATAACGGTAATCAAGGTTGTACAAATCCATAATTTTGAACAGCTGGTCGGCAAGCTTTTCCTGCATACACTGAATTACCGAAAGATTAACATGAATGTACTCAATTCCTTTTTCCCAGATTTTATGATGAAGAACAAAACGGCATACAGTCTCAAAAACAAATTCTCCAATCTGCAGAATCATTCCGTTCTGTTCTGCAATTGGAATAAATTCTTCCGGGCTTACTTCACCAAGCTCATCGTTTTCAAGACGAACAAGAGCTTCGGCAGTTGTAAAGCGGTTCTGTTCAAAAGAATAAATCGGCTGATACACAACATAAAAATCTCCGCGGCGAACAGCCTTTTTCATTACCTGCAGAATCTGAAGCTCACGGCTCTTTTTTTCAAGAACCTTCTGACTAACATGAATAACAGTACAAGGTGCTTCGTTGTAAATTGAACTGAGTGTAGAGCGAATTAAATCTTCTGTATCGGCAAGTGCTGTTGAATCATCCGGATATTTATAAATTGCTATATGCTCTGTAAGAGAAATGCGGAAATCTCCCACAAGAATTGATTCTTCAAAAATCTTATGGATATTATCTACAATTCGTTTTTCGGTTTTGTCATCATCGGGAATAAAAACATAAATGCGGCTTCCAGAAACTCTGTACAAAGAATGCTTTCCACAGGCAGCCTTAAGCTTGATTGTATAAAGTCTTAAGATTTCTGTTTTCTTTTCAAGACCGATTGTTTCTATAAGATTTCTTATTCCAATTATTTGAATACCAATGATTCTAAAAGGTCTGTTCCTGAATTGATATTGCGCAAAAACATCACGGAACGCCGAAAGGTTAAGAACGTCTGTTTCTTTATCAAAATAGTTTGTAGGGTTCACAAGAGCCAGAAAAACCATCATTGTCGAAACAGAAGCGACAAAACCTGTAATTATCAGTTTTGGATTTATAGTTTGAATAACAACAGAAATAACACACATTGTTATATAAAAGTAAACTGTTATTCGTTGAGACGCAGAAGCTTCCTTTCTAAAAAGGATAATTTTGTATAAAGCACTTAAAAAATAAATAGCCGCAACCAGATACATAATCTGATAACCCCATCCTTTGACAAACTGCATCTGCTCGTCAAAGTAAAAAATCATTTTTGTCCAGGGTGTAGATAAAATACAAATTACTGCAACCGTTATTGGAACGGCGTATCTAATTAATTTAAATTTTGATCGTATTATGCTTCCCGAAAGTGTAGTTCGAATACAATCATAAAACACTAAAGAAAACGATGTTATTAAGATGTAATATATTTCATTGAAAAGATAATCCAGCCACAAATGTTGTACTAAAATTCTTTCATGAAGATGAATAACAAAAAGGTCTATAGATGCTGTTAGCAGAACATTCATTACAAGTGTAAAGAAAACTCGTGTTAATCTTGTATTAACAAGCTTCTTTCTGAAAAAGCTGAACAGAACTGCAAGAGACAAAAGAATAGCTGCTATTTCATATTCTACAATATAATGCATCCTATTTATTTTACACCATATAATGCAAAAAAGATAGCAGAATAATAAGGGCTGTGGTATAATATTTTACTGGAGGCTAAACAAAATGAAAAAATTATTTGTTATGGTTATTCTTGCCGTTATGGCAACAGGACTTTTTGCTCTTGATTTAGGTGGAATTAAAGGAACCTGGCAGGACAAAGCCTGGGATGCAGACTGGACATTCTCTGCTGATGGTCACATTGTTCTTTCGCTTACAAGCACCGGCGAAAAAATCTATGATTTTAACGATTCAACAATCCAGAACTTTAAGGTTGATGCAGGAACAAAGGGTGTTACAATTTCTTTCTACTGCAAAGACACAGAACGCGCTTATAAGTTCACAAAAGGTATTTCTTTAAATGCCGATTTGGATATGGTTGTAGATCCTGACTGGACAGACAAAGATTACAGCGTAACCATGAAAATGAAATAAAAAAATCCCCGGGTCAAACCCGGGGCTAACATGTCATTGTCGGGCTTGACCCGACAATCTTTCCTTCCTTAGAATTCCTTTCCAAAATTAATAACTTCAGAAAGTTTGTCTGCTGTAAAGTAATCAAACAGCTTGTTACCGTCAACATCATAAACAGCAATCTTCACACTAATCTTAATTGGAAGCTGGTCAATTTCATCATTAGTTGGATTCTTTTTGTTCAACAATTCAGAAACTGCTTCAAGTCCTTCTTTAGATAAAGATGTGTTTGAATTAATGCTTACAGAAACTTTTACAACACCGTTGTATTCTGTACCATTTTCGTCGGCAGCTTCAAAGAGCATGGCACCATCCAAACCGTATTTAAGATAGAATTTGCCGCTCAAAGAATCTAATTCTGTGTCTTCGCCCACTTCTTTTGTGCTAAACTTGATGTTTGATGCTCTGGCTCCACCAGTTGTATTAAGCTTAAGATTTTTGATAGTCGAAAGCTGTTCTACATCTGTAATGCTAAGTGAAGCGCCAAATTTAGCAGAAGCATTTACATTTCCAGAAACTGAAGTTTGTGTTGCTTTTGCAGAACCAGAAATAGCAAGGCTCATGTCGTCAATAATTGCATCGGCTCCTTCTACAGCCTTTCCTTCGTCGGCAACAGAAACTTTTCCTACAGGACCAGTCCAGTCAATGTTAAGAGTAACGTTTCCGTTTTCATCGGGTTTAACGCTGTCAAACTGATTTCCAAGGTCTTTAAATGCAGCCTTAAAATCTTCTGTTCCAATTGTTGCTACAGCAGCTCTTCCAGAACTTGTGTCACCTGAAACAGCAAGTCCAATTGCTTCACCAAAATCTTTTTCAAGAGAACCCTTTACAATTGAATCAAACTGGGCCTTGCTTGTTATTGAAGCTTTCTGCTGTACCTTTGCACCATTTACAGTAGTAACATCAGAAACCTTTACTGTCTTGACATCTTCAAAATCTGAGTCGTTCTTGCTGCAGCCTGCGAACAGAACTGCCAAACCTAAAATTGTAATAGCAAATAAATTAATCTTTTTCATAGTAATACCTCCTACAATCAAAGTTTGTTTGCTAATAACAAAACGGAGGTACAAGCCTATGGTTACGAAAAGTTTTCTAAGAATTTTCTCATAAAAAAAGCTACCTCTTTTCAGAAGTAGCTTCTTTTACTTAATGGTTTGACCTGCAGCGAAGCTGTCAGGTCGAAACTAGTTTCTCCCGCGCTTTAGCGTCGGGAGATTAAACATGTTTGACTGCACGCGCAGCGTGTCAGTCAAATTATTTTTTTGCAGCTGGCTTTTTTGCAGCAGCTGGTTTCTTTGCAGGAGCAGCTGCTTTCTTAGCAGGAGCTTTTTTAGCAGCAGGCTTCTTTGCAGGAGCCTTCTTAGCACCAGCCTTAATAACAGCCTGAGCACCAGCAAGACGAGCAAGTGGTACACGGAATGGAGAACAAGATACGTAGTTCAAACCAAGCTTGTAGCACAATGCGATAGAAGCTGGGTCACCACCATGTTCACCACAGATACCAAGGTGGAGGTTAGCCTTAACTGAACGTCCCTTAGCTTCTGCAATTTCCATAAGAGCACCTGGACCATCTGGATCAAGTGTAGCAAATGGATCGTCTTCCAAGATTCTCTGATC
>JAFZXA010000136.1 GCA_017617115.1 Treponema sp. | reverse complement strand
TCTGCTTGAACTGAAAAAGAATGTGGACATTCTCCAGGAACAGCTCCTGAAAATGTCCATCAAACCTAAATAATTTCGGTTAGAATTCTAACATGATTTACGGTTAGATTTCGGTTAGATTTTTACATGATTTAATACGGATTTTTTTATACCGTATTAATTTCCAGTAACTCTAGGCAAAATCATAATTCCGTGTAGGGCTTCTTCGGCACCTTCGCCCATATTTACAAAGAACATTCCTGTTGTAACAGCTTTTGCAACTGTTTTTGCAGTATTTGTTTCGGTAGACTCTTTTTCGGCATTGTCTTCGGCAGATCTTTCATGAGTTTTTATAAAATCAGAAATAATTTCGTAAGCTCTGTCATAATCAGAAATCAGAATAAAAACTTTTATTGAAAAACTTGAGTTTCCGCTGAGTGCATTGAGTGAATACATGCTGTTTATATGCTCGTTTTCTGTATAAGTCGGGATATTTTCGGCCGCAAGAATACTTCGCAAAAAGGAACAGACAGCAAAACTTCCTACAGCTAAAAACTGCTGGCTTTGTTCACCCTGTCTTATGCGTTCAAAGTATCCTTTTTCGTAAGCTTCGGCATCTTGAATTGCTTTATCATGTTCTTCTTCATCTGTATAAAAATCAGAAAGTGCCTGGCTTGCTTTAATTTGCTTTATTTTTTGAATACCAGAAATAATAAACCAGACACACATAGCGCCAAACAGCGTATAAATAATAATACTAAATGCTAACATATCTTCTTCCGTTTTTTGTATTTTTAACTGTATTATAACACAAAATAATTCATTTTGTATTAAAAAAAAAATAATTCAAAAATCAAAAATTCAATTTGTCATTTTACCTATACTGTTCTATAATATATAGTACGAAAATATATTGTACGAAATTATATGGAGTGATTATGCATAGTATTAAGGGAAAACTTATTATATTAACTGTTATTATTGTTCTTGTTGGAATTTTTGTAACAGGAGGATTATCTTACTATTTTGCAGATAAAGCTGTAAGGTCTTCTTCGCGCAGCAGCTTTGGAGCATTGGCAAGTGATATAACAAATCAGATTGATGATTTGAACGAAAAAGAATTCATGCTTTTGAATTCTATTGCCGAAATGCCTTTTGCCAGAGATCCTGATGTTTCTCTTGAAGAAAAAAACAGACAAATGGCTGATGTTGTAAATGTAAACACAGATAAATATGAAAACTGTGCATTTTATGATGCAGAAGGCTTTACCTATATTCGTTCCACAGGACAAAAGCTTAATCTTGCAGCAGGCCGTGTATATTTTGAACAGGCTATGTCGGGAAACAATTATGTAGTTGATCCTGCTTTTTCTGCTGTAATTAATGCCGTTCTTATGTTCTATGCTGTTCCAGTTTATAACTATAACGGAAGAATTCATGGTGTTGCAGTTTCTGTAATTAAAGGAAACAGACTTTCACATATTGTTTCCGAAATGGAAATTGGCGGAGGATATCATCCTTTTGTTGTAAGTAAATCTACAGGAGAAATTATTGGTCAGCCGGAAGATTCCGAAATTGATCTTGAACAGAATGTTGCTCTTAAAGAAGCAATTGATGCTGCAATCGGCGGTTTTGATGATATTATGGAATACACCGATAGCATTACAGGCAGAAAGATGTCGTTCCTTGCCAAAGAAGTACCTTCAAAACCAGAATGGCTTGTAGTTTGTTCTGTTCCTTATGATTTTTATTTTGGCGGACTCAGACACATTCAGTATGCAATTATTATTGTAGTTATTGTTGCCTTTGTTGTGATTTTCTTAAGTCTTCTGCTTGCTCTTAACAGGTTCCTTAAACCACTTCTTGAACTTACAAAATCTATTTCTGAGCTTGCAAGTGACAGTGCCGACCTTACAAGAAAAATTGAAGTACACAACAAAGATGAAATTGGTGAGGTTGTTAAAGGCTTTAACTTATTTACCGACAAGCTTCGCAATATCATTATGGATATTAAGAATTCACAGGAAACACTTGATACTGTCAGTGTAGACATGAGCCATTCTGCAGCCGATACTTCTGATATTATGAAACAGATTTCTACAAGCATAGATGATCTTCATCAGCAGCTTGGAGAACAGGCTTGTACAGTTGCCGAAACCGTATTTAAAGTAAACGAAGTTTCTACAAATATTTCTTCTCTTGATGATTTGATTACAGTACAGGTAAACGAAGTAACACAGGCTTCTTCTACTGTAGAAGAAATGGTAAGCAATATTGCTTCTGTAAACAGAATTGTAGACCGAATGGCTTCTTCTTTCTCAAATCTTGAAAGTAATGTTCGCAATGGTTCTGAAAAGCAGGTTATGGTTAATGATAAAATCATAAAGATTCAGGATGAGTCTGAAATGCTTGAAGAAGCAAATACTGTTATTCAGGGTATTGCAGAACAGACAAACCTTCTTGCTATGAATGCCGCAATTGAAGCTGCACACGCTGGTGAAGCAGGAAAGGGCTTCTCGGTAGTAGCAGACGAAATCCGTAAGCTTTCTGAAGATTCTTCTGAACAGTCACAGAAAATTGGTGAACAGCTTACAAAAATCAGAGAGTCTATTTCTAGTGTAACAGTTGCTTCCGGAGAATCGCTTGAATCATTCAACAAGCTTTCTGGTATGATTGCAGAAACAGATAATCTTGTTCGTCAGATTAAGGATTCAATGAACGAGCAGACAGAAGGTTCTAAGCATATTAATGAATCTTTACAGACTTTGAATGACAATACACGAAATGTTCGTACTTCAAGTAATGTAATGACCGAAAGCAACAAGCTTGTAATGGATAAGATTCATATTCTTGAAGCTGTTACAGAAACAATGGCAAACAACATGAACGGAGTTGCAGCAGATTCACAGAAGATTGCAGAATCCGGAATAATTCTTTCAGAAAATTCCCGCAATGTCCGCAACAGCGTTTCTAAGATTAGTGCTCAGATTAAGCAGTTCAAAGTATAACAACAACCAGCGTCATTGCGAGGAGCTTGCGACGAAGCAATCCACTTTAATGGATTGCCACGCTTCGCTCGCAATGACGGATATGTTACAACTCAAATTTTCCTAATTCATCATTAATTGTCTGAACAGACTTTTGGTTGGCCTGGGCTTTTTCATTTATAACATCAATTGACTGCGAAAAGTCTTTCAAAATGCCAAGCGAAAGATTCATAGAATCATCAATTTTACCCGAAAGCTCAACAACGTTCTTTATGCCTTCTGTAATTTCGCCGGTGTAGTTTGCCTGGTTTTGAATAAGCTGGTTTACACTCTGAATATTCTGCGAAATCTTGTTTGTTGTTGAAAGAATTTCTTCGGCACCAGTAGACTGAATTTCCATTGTCTTAGCAATATTTTCAACAACGTTTGTCTGGGTTCCAATTTCCTGCTGGATTTTATAGAACATATTCTTTGTATCCTGCATGTTTGAGGTTCCCTTTTGAATGGCACTTGTAATTTCTGTAATCAAATCCCTGATGCTCTTTGCCTGACTTTGTGTGCTTTCGGCAAGCTTACGAATTTCGTCGGCAACAACAGAGAATCCTTGACCTGCTTCACCTGCGTGTGCGGCCTCAATAGCGGCATTCATGGCAAGTAAGTTTGTTTGAGAAGCAACCTGCTGAATAACCTGAATAACCTCAGACATCTGCTTTGATTTTTCACTTACAGAATTAATTACAAGCTCGGTGTTTTGAACTTCCGAAGAACCTGCTTCTGAAGATTCAGAAAGATTCTTTGAAAGCTCTTTTGCCTGCTGAATAAGCTCGTTAATGTGAGTTGTGTTTTCGGCCATTTGAGAAATAGCTTCGGCATTCTGCTCTTCGGCCTGAGCCTGTTCCTGCATGGTGGCACTGACCTTGGCGGCATCTTCATTAAGCTTGTAAATACTATTTTTAGCCGATTCAAGAACAACATCCTTTTCCTGATTCTGCTTTTGCATTTCTTCAAAACTGTTTACAATCATGTTCATGCTTGTCGAAGAATTATCGGCAATAGAAAAAAGATCATTTGCTGCTTCTCCAACCGAACCCGATTCGTTTTTAAGTGTTGTAAGCGAGTTGTAAAGAAAATCCATGAGTTTGTTCATTGAAGTCATGATAACGCCAAAGTCATCAAAGGTACCAATGTTCAATCGGGTAATAAGGTTTCCTTCTTCGCGAAGAGCATTAATCTGTTCAACGGTCATCTTAAAACGTTTTCTAAGCTGATTAAGAATAAGAATACAAAGCGGAAGTGTAATAAAGCCGCTCATAAACAGAGCATAAAGTCCTTTTCTTATAAAATACGAAAGCTCCCATCCGTGTCTTACTGCACTATAACCGGAACAGAACAGGTGCCAGCCCATAATGAGCATAACATTTATAATAATTATGGTAAGAGAATAGGTGTAGTGTGAGTTTTTCATGCCGTCTGTATTCTGAATTTTGAGTTTTGCAAGCTGAGTACGAGCCATAATGTTAAAGCATTTTGTTGAATAGGAAATGGCAAGAAGTGCATAAAGAATTACAAGTACAAGAATAATAGTAAGATCTGTAAGATTGTAATTAAGACCACCAGATAAAGTTTTAATGATGATTGTTGTTCCGTTTCCTACAGGGTATCCAAGCAAAATAGAAATAATTGAAAGTGTATTAATTCTTGAAAGAATTTTCTGGGCTTTAATTTTTTCTTCTTCTGTTAAAGAACGGGTTTCGGCCTCTTGTACAAGCTTAGAAAGAGGTTTTAGCATTCTGTAAACAATTATGGAAATAAGAATAAAAACGCCGGCAGCTGGTCCAAGTGAGGTTCCCAGGTGAGTAACCCAGTCCATCCAGTCGGAACCTTTTATTTGAGTTACCTGAAAAGATGACAACAAAGGAACACCAATTACGGTAGAAAGACCAAAGAACAGCAGATAAATACCATACAAATTCATTTTTGACTCCAAGCTGATAAATTTCTACTTCTATTATACCACGAATCTGCCGATTTTACTAATAAATAATAACACTCCGTTTATTTGACATATATCTATTTACTATGATATACTATAATATACGGTAGAAATACTACAGTGGGGGTAATGTTTTGCCGAGAACACAACGAAAGGTAAAAAAGTTCGAAAAACGATTCGCAAATAATGTTACGCATAAAACGGGCAATTTCTTTAAGTCCTTTGGTATGCTTTTTGTTCGTGTGTTTAAAGTATTCGACAGCAAGCTCACCATTATGATTGTTCCCCATTCTCACGGTAAAGTAATCAATTTTCAAACAAATGTTTTTGCAATAATGCTCGGATTTTTAATTTCAATTGGCGTTATTTCTTCATTTGTTTATTTCAACCGCCATTCAATGGCTTCAAAAACCGAAATTTCAAATCTTATGAATCAGAACCGCGAAACTCTGGCAAGCCTTGACCAGCTTCGTGATGAAAATGCAAACCTTTTCAAAGCAGCAAAACGATTCCAGACATCACTTTCGCAGAGCCTTTCGCTTCTTGGTATTCAGCAGGTTGAATCAAGCACAGATACTTCGCTCAACAACGGAGACCTTTCTTCTTTGTTCAGTTCAAAAGAAATTACAACAGGTTCGGCACGCGAGCTTGCAGACATAAAAGAATTAACTTCATATCTTGAAAGTGCTGTTGACCCGATTGAGCAGATTGGAAAAATGATTAAAACACAGCAGGCACTCTTTACCGAAATTCCAAGTATCTGTCCGCTCAAGAGTCCAAACCTTCACGTTTCAATGGCTTTTGGACCAAACCTTCACCCGCTTACAAATCAATGGTATATTCATAAGGGAATTGACTTTTCTACATACCGCTCAGGCGATGCTGTAATGGCAACAGCTTCTGGCCAGGTTGTAAACGTTGGATATGATTCAAACTACGGGAACTTTGTAATTATAAAGCACAATCACGGTATTTATACACGCTATGCACACTTGAGTAACTATCGCGTTCAAAAAGGACGTTTGGTAGAGCAGGGTGAAGTAATCGGCTATGTAGGAAATACCGGTGTTTCTACAGGTCCACATCTTCATTACGAAGTTCACATTGGTTCCGACGTAGTTGATCCTGCAAAATATGTAAACGTTAAGCTTTCAAAATAGGTTCTTATGGCTCTAAAGGTTGATGACATTTCCATAAACACAATAATCGGAAAAGGCTCTGCAATATCGGGAAATCTGCGCATTAACGGATTTGTTCGTCTTGACGGTGACATTGACGGAAATCTTGAAACAGATGGAAATATTATAATTGGTGACAGTGCCCGTATTAAAGGCGATGTAAAGGCTAAAGCTGTAATAGTAGGCGGAATTGTTGTTGGAAACATTCTTGCACAGGAAAGCGCAAAGCTTTTGTCTAATTCGGCTGTTCTTGGTGATGTAATTTCGCGTAAGGTTCAGGTAGAAGACAAGGCTACTTTCCACGGACACTTAATTTCTATAAAAGATGAAGAGCAGTTTCAGAAAACTTCCGATTCTTATCTTCAGTCCAAGGCAATCAAGGAGAAGGTTGTTCTTTCATGAGTGATATAAATCCGCTGGGAGCGTCAACTTATTACTCAGGCCTTCAGAATGCCACAAGTCAGGCTGCAAAAGATGCCAAAAAAAATGAAAAAACTTCTTCCGCCAAAAAGGTTAGTTTTTCTGAATTAAAAAAATCCTTTACCAAAACAGAAGCAGAACGCGAAGCCGAAGCTGCCGGATATCCACCGGAAATTGCAAAGCTTAGCATTGAAGAAGCAGCGGTTTTTCTTAAAGATAAGGTTGATGAAGCAGGGAACAATCTTTCTGAAAATCAGAGTACAGAAAATATTTTAGAGTTCCGTAATACAGTCCGCCTTTTTATAAAATATATTGTCGATAACAATTACATTGAAAATAAAAAAAAGCTGCATGGTTCTGCACGTCCGGCACAGTTTTTTTCAAAATTCAACGAAATGCCGCGACCACGAGATCCTCGTGTTATGATAAATACAATAAATCAAAAGCTTGATGATATGGTGCGCGATACAATGAGTCTGCAAAAGAACAATCTTAAAATCTTACAGCAGGCCGACGAAATAAAAGGCCTGATTATAGACTTAATGCAGGCCTAAGGGTATAATGGAAACAATATGAGTGATATTTTTGAAACAGACATAGATGACGAGGCAGAAAACCTGTCGAACCTTGAGGATAACGAAGGTGCGGTTGTAGAAACCGAAGCTCTTGTTATTGATTATCCTCTTTATCATTTAAAGCTTGAATATTCTAACGAAACTCTTTATGCACGTACTCAAGGAAATACTGCTCTTAAGGCTGGTGAATATGTAATTGTTCCAACCCGTTATGGTAAAGATATGGCGCTTGTTTTGGGTGAGTCAAAAAAACCGATTGGCATTAAAAAAGACGACATTGTAATGATCGACCGCAAGGCCAACGCCGATGATATGGAAAAGCGAAAGCAGCTTGCCCAGAAAGAAAAGGAAGCGTTCCCGATTTTTAAAGAAAAGGTTGCCAACCACAATCTTGATATGAAGCTTGTAGATACACACTTTTTGTTTGACGAACCAAAGGCTTTGTTCTTCTTTAGTTCCGACAACCGTGTAGATTTCCGTGAGCTTGTAAAAGATTTGGTAAGCGTATTCAAAATGCGTATTGAACTTCGCCAGATTGGTGTTCGTGATGAAAGCCGTATAACAGGTGGTCTTGGTATTTGTGGCCGCCCGTTCTGCTGCAACGCTGTTTCCGACAAGCTCCGCCCGGTTTCAATCCGTATGGCAAAAGATCAGAACCTTTCGCTTAATTCTATGAAAATTTCTGGTCAATGCGGCCGCCTGTTGTGCTGTCTTTCTTACGAGTTTGACTGGTACAACGAAGCCCGCCGCAACCTCCCGAACGAAGGCATCCACATCTTCTACGACGGCACCAACTTCCGCATCACCGAAGTAAATCCTCTTACCAACATGGTAAAAATGTCTGGTGAAGACGGCCGCCTGCTCGAAGTAAACGCAAAACGCTTTGTGCACGAAGGCGGAAAGTGGAAGATTAACTAAAAAGTCGTGAAATGACCAAAACTGTTGACTTTTTTTGTAAGTATGTTATAGTTAAATAAGAAAGGCACCACGCGACAAGCGTCTTGCCCCACAAGTGTGTTGCCTGAGTAATCAGGCATTTTCACGCCACTCTGTGTGCTAGACAGGGTGGCGCTATTTTTTTCTTAACTTCTTCTTCCGTCTACGGTGAAGGGTGCTAAGAATGTCATAGACAAACTTGCCGGCGCGGAACACCAGATCAAGAATCTCGTACAAACTCAACAGCATCGCCTCCAATTCAGTTATTCCAGTTTTACAACTGGTGTGAGTTGGGGGCAGACCGCCCATGTCACGGGTGCAAATTTAATATAGTATATAGTCACTATTATTACAAGTATAAAAAACGTATATTTGTATAGAATAAAAAACCTCGCTGGGTGCGCATGCTTTCGCAGAGGCGTGCAAGGTCTTGTTAACTTAATATAAGATACTTTGTTATTTATGTCAAATTTAAAGTAATAGAAATTGTTAATAGAAATTGTTAATTTTCTTTCCACTCAGAAATCAATTTGCATAAAAGATTTTTTGTATTATCTGGCATTTCATTTAGTTTTTGAATAGTTGAGTAATACTTTTTGCAGAGCTTTAGGTCTAGAGATGGTTGAGTGGAAGAAGAATCTTTGGGCTTTTCCATATTTAATAAAGATTCCAAAGATACACCTAAAGAATATGCTATTTTTAAAGCGGTATCAGCTGCAGGAATATTCCCATTTTTTTCTCCCTTTCCAATATTTGAAGCATCAAAGCCGATTTCGGCAGCCAATTCTTTTCTTGTTTTTCCTTGAAATTCAAGTTCTGCAACTACATTTTCCCAAAAGTTCATGCATATATTTTGATAGGAAAAATCCTTTTTTGTTGATTTTATGGGAATATTCCCTATAATTAAATAATGGGAAATATTCCATATTTTATAAAAGAAGAAAATATGCAGTTAGGAATCTAGGAGCCATTACATGTCAAATAGCATTGAAGAAAAAGTCGAAGACTGGTGCAAAAAACAATTAGATAAATATTATACAAAAACTGAAAGCATAAACGAAGAAATCGAAAAAGCCTTGAAATTGGCCCCAAGCAAGAATGGAGGTGATGGAAATAATTACCCTGACATTAAATGTTTTATAGAATCGGAATCATTACGAAAAATACCTGTAATGATCGAAGTCAAAGGAATAAAAGGCGATTTTGGAAAATTCGACAAAGATGGCAATGTATTAAATACTGATAATAACGGAGATCCAAATTACAGCGTAATTGCTAAATATGCAGTAAATGGTGCCGTACATTATGGAAACGCAATTTTAACATACACAAATACATTTAAAGAAGTTGTCGCTATTGGGGTTAATGGTTATGAGCAAGGCAAAAACTTTATAACAGAAATAGGTGCATATTATATTTCAGAAGCAAACCTCTTCATTCCAAAAAAGATAACAGATTATTCAGACTTATCATTTCTAAAAGATGAAAATGTTGAAAAGTTCATTAAACAAATTGATGAATTAAAACTGACTGATGAAGAAAAAGAAAAGCAAAAACTCGAACTTGAAGATGATATTGAAAAGAAACTTAAAAATATTAATCAAAAAATGCATGATGATTTAGGCATTGTGGTAGGAGCTCGTGTAAAACTTATTTCAGGCCTTATTATGGCAGGACTTGGAGTAAAAGGAAAAGTTAGCGGCTTAAAGGTCGAAGACTTAAAAGGTGAACTTGGAGAAAACTCAAATGATGGTAAAATTATCATTAACAAAATCACAGACTTTTTAGGCGAACGCAATCTTCCTAAAGAAAAGAAAGAAATCATTTTAAATGAACTAAAGAATGTATTTCTCTATTCAAAGCTTGAAATTCCTGTAAATGGCGAAAGCAAATTAAAAACAGTATATACAAGTGTAAAATCAGATATTCTCCCATTCCTTACAAAAGATTTGCACAATATTGACTTTACAGGCCGTCTCTTCAATGTTTTGAATGATTGGGTTGATGTTCCTGATGGAGCTGAAAATGATGTTGTTCTTACACCTCGTTATGTAACAGAATTAATGGCAAAATTATGTGAAGTTAACAAAGACAGTTATGTATGGGATTATGCCACTGGTTCTGCAGGATTTTTGATTTCTTCCATGAATTTAATGATAGAAGATGCAAAAAAGAAAATTGCAAGTCCAGAAGAACAAAATAAAGCAATTCTAAAAATAAAAGCAGAACAATTATTAGGCATTGAGAAACTTCCAGATATCTATCTTCTTGCCGTATTAAATATGATACTTATGGGAGATGGTTCTTCTAATATTATTCATGCTGACTCCATTACACAGTTCGAAGGAAAATATGAACAGGGAAAACATAAAGGTGAGAAATTCCCTGCAAATGTTTTCCTTCTTAATCCACCATATTCAGCTCCTGGTAAAGGATTTAACTTTGTAGAAAAAGCCCTTTCAGAAATGAGTGGTGGAAAAGCTGCTGTTTTAATACAGGAAAATGCTGGTAGTACACAAGGAGCTGGTTATACAAAAAAGATTCTTGAAAAGAATACTCTACTAGCCTCAATTCATATGAGTACTGATTTGTTTATTGGTAAATCTAGTGTTCAAACAGCAATTTATGTTTTTGAAGTTGGTAAACCACACGATACAGAAAAACTTGTAAAGTTCATAGATTTTTCAAATGATGGATATACCCGACAGAGCCGTAAAAAATCAAGTCAAAGTACAAACCTTAAAGATACTGGTAATGCTAAAGCTCGTTATCAAGAGTTAGTAAATCTTGTTGTACGCGGAAAAGGTAAAGATAATAAAAATCTTAATTACTTCAAAGATTGCTACGAAGAAGATTATATTACTCTTGATGGAAATGACTGGACCTATAGTCAGCACAAGAAAATTGATATAAATCCTAAAAAAGAAGATTTTGAAAAGGTTGTAAAAGAATATCTTGCCTGGCGAATTTCTGATTCTATAAAAAATGGTGAAAGCCTGGGAAAATAGGTCGCCCTCGTTCTATAAATGAAAAAGCACTGTCTGCTGGGAACGAGGGCGGATTTAAGGAATTTCAGTTAATTGATGTTTTTAATGTAAAAAATTCTCATAATATATTAAAAAGTGATGTTGTGTTTGGAAGTGGAGATATTCCTTATGTAACAGCAAGTGAAATGAATAACTCTATCGTTTCATATATTTCGTATAAAGAATCAATGATGGAAGAAGGAAATTCCATAATGATTGGTGGTAAAACTTTGGTTATTACCTATCAACCGGACAATTTTTTTTCAAATGATAGTCATAATTTGATTCTATATTTAAAACAATCTGAGAAACGTACTGAACTTATTCAATTATTTCTTGTTGCCTGTTTATATCATAGATTAAAACCTATTTATTCGTGGGGAGATTCAATTTCATATCAGAAAATTCAATCAGATATTATTACTCTACCAACAACAAAATTAGGTGAAATTGATTTTGAGTACATGGAAAACTACATTCAAAAAATTTTAAATGATAATTTACAGATTGTTGATTCATTCCTAAAAGAAAACAATCTTTCAAGTTTCGTTCTTACTCCATCAGAAAAGAAAGCTGTTGAAGACTTTGTGAATAGAAAAATAAATACTAAAGATTATAAGATTGCTAGTATTTTTAATATTTATTCACCGCCTAAACGATTTAATGCAAATGCTATAGAATTTGGCGGTAAATATCCATATGTAGCTCGAGGTTCAGAGAATAATGGAATAAGAGGCTTTACAAGTCAAAACATTCAATATTTGAGTAAGGGGAATACTATTTCATTTGGTCAAGATACAGCAACTATATACTATCAAAGATTACCATATTTTACAGGTGACAAAATTAAAGTAATGGAGTTGACTGATTCTGAGTTAAATGAAAATAGGGCAATTTATTTAATATCTGCAATGCGGAAATCATTTTCTACTTTTGCATGGGGAATTTCATCCTTCAATGAAGATGTTTTGAATAATGTTATCATAAGGCTACCAGTAACAAAATCAAATGAAATTGACTACAGTTTTATGGAGAATTATATTTCTGCTCAAAAGAAACTTGCGATACTAACTATTATTAAAACACCTGAAATTGAACAAAACAAGAGGGAATATGATATAGAAAAAAAATACGGAATAATGAATGTTGCAGATAAAAAGGATAATTATGAATAATAATTAACAAGCCGGGGCGTTGCGGGGGCGGCGATTGAGCCCCTGCTAGAGGGGGTAGCAGAAAACCGAAGGTTTGGAGCGAGGGGCAGGCGCCCCTTTAAAGTCTGGAACATAAGACGGCCCTTCGAGCCCTTCGACAAGCTCAGGAACCGCCTCAGGGACCACACTATCCCCTGTTTACTATTCCCTATCCCCTAAATTTCTACTATAATATCCTCACTATGAAAGCATCTAATTTTATTATCTGGACGCTGCGTGAGGCGCCTAATGACGCTGTTATAGCAAGTCATCAGTTGATGATGCGCGCAGGTCTTATCCGTAAGCTTGGAAACGGACTTTATTCTTATATGCCTATGGGGCTTAAGGCATTCCGAAAAGTTGAAAAAATTATTCGTGAAGAACTGGACAGGGCTGGTATGCTCGAAATGAAGCCTACTGTAATTCAGCCTGGTGAAATCTGGAAGGAAAGCGGCCGCTGGGAAAAAATGGGTCCCGAAATGCTTAAGCCGCAGAATCGTGGTGGTCAGGACATGGTTGTTTCGCCTACTGCCGAAGAAGCTTTTACTGCTCTTGTTCGCGATGCCCTTGACTCTTACAAGCAGCTTCCTTTTACTTTGTACCAGATCAATACAAAATATCGTGATGAAATTCGCCCTCGCTACGGTGTTATGAGGGGTCGCGAATTTACAATGATGGACGCTTACTCTTTTGACAAGGACCAGACAGACCTTGATGAATCTTACAACAAGGCCGCTGCCGCTTACCGACGCATTTTTAAGCGCATGGGCCTTGATACAATTTCGGTTCGTGCCGACACTGGTGCAATGGGTGGTTCGGGCTCAGAAGAATTCATGGTAGAAAGCGAAGTTGGCGACGATACACTTATTCTTTGCCCTGGCTGTAAATATGCCGCTAACGTAGAAAAGGCCGCCTGCAAGGACGATGTTGCACTTGATGCTAACGGAAAGCCACAGGTTGCAACTGACAAAGCTGTAGAAGAGATTCCAACTCCAAATGTACGCACCATTGAAGAATTGAGCGAGTTCCTTAAGACAACTCCACAGGCATTTATTAAAACTCTTATTTACAAGGTAGAAAATCCTGGCGTTGAACTTGAAGGCGACTTTGTTGCTGTTTGTATTCGCGGCGACCTTGATGTTAACGAAGCAAAATTGTGTGCCCTGCTCAAAGCCAGCAGCGTAGAACTTGCCGAAGAAGCAGATGTTGTTCGCATTACCGATGCTCCTGTTGGTTTTGCTGGTCCTGTAAACTTAAAGAAGGCACAGGTTATTGCAGATAAAACTGTTATGACAATGCACGACGCTGTAACCGGCGGTCTTAAAAAGGATGTTCACTTTATTCATGTAGAACCGGGCCGCGACTTTACTCCGTTTATGACTGCCGATGTTCGTGTTGTAAAACCAGGTGATATTTGTCCTGAATGCGGCGGAACCTTCTATTCTAAAAAAGGAAACGAGCTTGGACATATCTTTAAGCTTGGAACAAAATATACACAGAGCATGAACGTAACTTACCTTGACGTTAGCGGAAAGCCTGTTACTCCTGTTATGGGCTGCTACGGAATTGGTGTAGACCGAACTTTGGCAAGCATTATTGAAGGTCACCACGACGACAAGGGAATTATATGGCCAATGAGTGTTGCTCCGTTCCAGGTTGCAGTTATTCCAATTATGTACAAGGATAAAATGAAGGAAGTTGCCGACAAGCTTTACGACGAACTAACCGCTGCCGGAATTGAAGTTATTCTTGATGACCGCAACGAACGCCCTGGTGTTAAGTTTACCGACTCTGAACTTTTGGGATACCCGATCCGCATTGTAGTTGGCGACAAAAATCTGCCGAATGTTGAACTTAAGCTGCGCACTGCAGATGCTCCGGAACTTGTTCCTGCAGACCAGGCGGCAAGCAAGGCAATTGAAATTGTACGCAGTGAACTTGCAAAATTAAACGGATAAAATTATGAAAAAACTGATTTTAACAATTACATTTCTTTTGTGCGGGGTTGCTGCTTCTTTTGCACTCCCAGGCTTTACACCATTTGTTCCAGACACAGCTGGAGAATATGTGTGGTACCGCGACGCCTCGTTTGCACGCGAAAGCTATGTTGGCATTTTGAGTTATGATGAAAAAACTTATCAGATACGCTACTACGCTCCTGCAGACCGTGACACCTTGCAGCCGGAAACAAATCTTGCACTTGTGTTTACAATAAATCCTGAGTCTGATTTTTTTGATATGACCGGTGAAAAAATCATAACCGAAGTTGACCCATACGGCGACGATGTTGATATTTTAAACTATCTGCACGATCTGCTTTATGAATTTTCTTCACGACGTATAAAGCTTGATAATCTTGCTGGAACAGAAATCTTTACTAAGCAGGATTTTGAGCAGTTTGGCGGCAAGGTAACAATGTGCTTTGACAGCATGATACCGCTTTTTAATCTTAAACAGATTCTTGGTGCAAATAACGAGCTTATTTTCAACTGCATAACCTTTGGCCGCATTCTTGATGGTGAAGACACAACCTTTGAAGATTTTAAGGGACTTGTTCCAGCACAGGAATACCACGCTCCTACAAAAACAAAAATCAAGGGAAAATCGGTAAAATATAAAACCCAAGACGGTCAGCAGATTACTCTGGACACAAACTGGACTCAGGAAATGGAAAACTGCTGGATGTACGGCGAAGAAGCCTTTGTAACAATTGCTTCTATTCCGAAGTATTTTGAAGACCAGTCATTGAATGATTTGTTTATAATGCGCCGCATTCTTGAAAGCACAGGCGGTTCCTACACCGATATTGAAACAGCAGAATTTAAGTTTGATGTAAAGAAATACACAATCAGAATAATTGCAAAATCTTCTCAGCCGGAAAATAACCGCGTTGTTTATGTGATTAAACAGATTACAACAGACCCATCAAAAGAAATAAACAGTTATCTGTCACTTGCCGCCTACGAAGACAGCTACCTGGACAAGAGCAGTTATTATACTAAGTTGTTGAAAAGTTTTAAAGATTAGCCTAGAACGATGTTCTTGAAAGCGGAGAGCCTATCCACTGGCCTTCGCTTCCAAGATATTCTTTTTTCTGACCTTCAATTAAAAACTGGACAGAATTTACAGTCGAAAAAGTTGTTGCTGTATAAACAATCTGCATTAACTGTGCTGTATAACCTTCAATTCCATTTGTATTTATTTCAAAAGCATCGCTAAAATCAAGATAAGCAACTCCGTCGGAAACACGTGCTCCCAAAAGCTTTGTTCCGTTTGGAATAAGAGAAATACAGTTGCGCTCTTCTGATTTTGTTGTATCCGGACCGGCAAGAACGGCTTTAATTGCAGTTGTAAGCGGTGAATCGTTCTTTGCAACCTGGCGTTTTATAATTTTTCGATTGATTGAACCGTCGGCGTCAATTTCGACAAAGCAAAGCTGAAGTTCTGTATATGCATTCTGAACAGGCTTTGTTTCTTGGGCAGGTTTCTTTGTTTCGGCAGCAGGTTCTTCTTTCTTTTCTGATTGAGCTTGAGGTGTTTTAGTTTTTTCAGTTTCAGCAGCAGGCTTTGAAGGAGACTGTGGTTCAACTTTAATTACAACCTCTTCCGATTCCGGAGCAAGAGGAATTTTTACAGTTTCTTTTTCACTTGGCGTGTGATTTTCTACAAATTCAGGTGTAGAACCGAATACACGGTCAAAAAATCTTGTTTCCTTAAGATTTGTAAGGATAGTGTCTTTTTTTACCAGGAAAATAATGAAAATTACTAAAACTGCAAGTATTATACAGGCAAGTGTTAAGCCTGTTTTTTTCTTTGAACTTTTATCTGCCATAATTTGATTATCGGCATTTATTTTATACAGTTAATGATTTCTATGATTCTCATGGGTGAAAGATCCCATGCTTGTGCACCATGTTTCTTTCCGGCCAGGGCGTGAGTTTCGCAGGCTGTTATTGCGGCGTCTTTTGCAGAGTATCCTTGGGCTAGCAGGGAAGCTGTCATTCCGGCAAGTACATCTCCGCTGCCACCTTTTGCAAGACTTGGAGTTCCGTCGGTGACTATATAGGTTTGATTTTTGTTAAAAATAAAGGTATTTGCGCTTTTTAGAACAAGAGTTATACCGGGAAACTTTTTCAAAAGTGACATTCCAGCCTTGATTTTTGATTCCGGGGAGTTTGCAAGCTCTTCTACAGTGATAAGGGAGCTAAAACGAGCAAATTCTGCAAGATGAGGCGTTAATACAATGCGTGAATCTTTTCGTGTGCAGAGTTTTTTAAGCAGTTTATTAAAGCCCGGGTCACCGAAAACGCCTGCATCGAATACAGCGGCAGGAGATTTTGTTTTTGCGTTGAACCACCAGGTTTCAATTGCAGAGGCTGTTTCAGGTTGAAGTTTGTCGCTTCCGGGGCCAAGTACAATACAGGTTGTTTTAGCTGGAATTGTTTCAGAAATCATTAATTCCGGGCTGATTTTGAATTGTCCAAGGTTTGATTTTTGCTGTTTTATAATTGTTGTGAGCCCGCTTCCAAAGTTCATGGCTGCTGTTGCACAGATAATTGCAGCACCGGCTTTTTCTCCTGCAAAAACCGCAGTGTGTCCGTAAGTTCCTTTGTGTGCGGCTTTGTTTGTGCGCAATGGAAGAATGCAGTCTGCCGGCTCAACTAAAAAGGCAGCAGGGGAAGGAGCTGTGTTTTCAAAAAGAGCCTTGCCCATGCCAAGTGGAGCTACAATAATTTTTCCACAAACCTGTTTTGCCTTGTCAGAAAAAAGAGCCAGCTTGTGTTCGCCCATTGTTACAGTGTAGTCGGCATTAAAGGCAAGTGCTGTTGGTATGTCGCAGGCAATACGCACTGATTTTGCTTTGTTTGAAAGTTCCACAATTTTTGCAGCAGTGCCAGTCAACTCTCCTTTAAAACCTGTTCCGTAAAGGCAGTCAATTATAAATGGCGGCGGATTTTTTGTGTCTGATAATTTTTTTGTTAGTGCTGCTTGAGAAATAAACGGTATTCCAAGCTTTTTGCACATTTCATATTGTTTTTTTGCTTCTGTAGCCGCTGGTGGTTCAAGACAAAAAACAAGCGTCTTTATTGTGCCGTAGAGTTGGCGTGCAAGAGCGTAGCCGTCTCCTCCGTTATTGCCTTTGCCACACAAAATGATACAGTCTGAAGTTATAAGATTTTTAATTGCAAGTGCTGCATTTTCCATCATTATAAAATCAGGAAAGCCGAACTTTTGTTTTACGAGTGCTTCAATTTGCGAAGGATTATCAAAGACTTTCTGCATGCGCGGTCCCTGTGGTCCCTGCGGTCCCTGAGCCTGTCGAAGGGGTCGAAGGGTTACTCTTTCAGTGTCTTACCAAAGTGAATAAGATAATCAATAAATGAAGTGTAACTAAGAATAAGAGAAAGCACAAAAAGACAGATGGCAACTATTTTCAAGGTTCCAAAGCATTCTGGTACAATATCAAGGCGAACAAGTGCTTCAAGGAAAAGTGCATAAAAGCCCGAAACTACATAAGTTACAGTCTTTATTTTTCCACCTTTACGTGCAGCAATTGCAATTCCTTTTTTTGCACAAACCATGCGAAGGAAGGTTTGACCCATTTCGCGGTACATAATCAGAATAAAAACAAAGCGTGGAGTGTAGCCGCCAAGTGTTCCTGCCGAAAACATAAGGCACATAAAGGTTGTCATATGAAGAATAACATCGGCGAACGGATCAAAAATCTTTCCAAAATCGCTTACTTCATTGTGCTTGCGTGCATAATGCCCATCTAAAAAATCAGTGAACTCTGCAAAACACAAAAGAGGAATTGCAACTAAAAGCGATGCCTTTGTAAATAATCCTGTCCAAATTGGAAAAAAATAGAATATAAAAAAAACTGGCGCAAAAAGAATGCGTGTTAAAGTAAATGCATTTGAGGTTTTCATAGGTAAATTATCGCTAAACGGGGCAGAAAAGTCAACCTACTGAAATTGCTTAAAGTCATGCACAATGCTTACGGCAGATTTTACAGGATATCCAGGAAGCTCTTTTCGTACAATATCAAGGGCCTGTTCTACAAGACCAGGGGCATCGGTAACTCCATATAGAACAAAAGTTTCGTCTTCAATTGCGGCATGTAAAAAGTCAATTCCAATCTTAAAATCAAAAATCAGTTTGTTTACGACTGTCTGAGCCTTGAGCATTTCTTCTACAAGCTTTGTGCCTTCTTCTTCTTTTGGAGGTGTAATATGAGCGCGGGTAAAATCGGCAATTATATTTGCACAGTCGTTTATTGAAATAGAACCTGTATTTAAAAACATATGGAAATTTGAAGGATCATCAATGTCGATGTTATAAAAGTTCTTATGAAAGCCTGTGCGGTTTGCATCACTTTCCTGAATGTGCTGACGGGCCTGCTTTTCGTCCCACTCAAACTCTTCCATAAGACGTGCAATTCTTACTTTGTTGCTTGCAATAAGGCGTACAGCAATATGGTTTGGAACAGAGGCAAAAAAGGCAAAGGCACCACGACCAATAAAAATAACATTTCCTTTTGAGGCAGCTTCAAGCATGGCATACTGCGAAAGATTCTGGTAGGCGTCGCGGTCTTTTGCCATTGAAGCAAAAAAGCCCGGTTTTCGCTCGTCGTATTTAGGAAGCTTTGACTCTGGAAAACCAAGTTCAATAATGCGCTGTTCAATTTGCTTGCGTGTAATAAACTGATAATCAAGCTTTGAAGCTAATTCCTGAGCTACTTCGTCACCTTTTGCAGCAACCTGTCGTGCGAGAGTAATTATTGCCATATGCACCTCTTGTATATTATGATAAGGCTAGAGGAGACATATGTCAAATTATTTTACCGAGGACGATGAAAAACTAAAATGGTGTTGCGGGAACAAAAAATCATTGCTTAAAACTGTGGTTTTTGATGTTACAAGCAGCACAAATACTTATAATGACACCAAAACAGGTCGCACAGTACAGGGCGATTACATTGTTCTTGATGCTCCCGACTGGGTAATTGTTATTCCAGAGCTTGAAGATAAGACCACAGGCCAAAAGAATTTTTATATGGTAAAACAGTGGCGCCATGGGTCAAAATGCCTTAGTGTAGAGTTTCCGGGTGGGGTAATTGACAGGGGAGAGGAACCGGAAACAGCTGCCAGACGCGAGCTTCTTGAAGAAACAGGCTGTGTTGCCGGAAAACTTACAAAGCTTGGTCAGGTAAACCCGAATCCGGCCCTTTTTTCGAACCATGTGCATATTTTTTTAGCGCAACAGCTTGAATGCAGCAACCAACAGAGTCTTGATGATGATGAGTTTGTAAACGTGATTAAAGTGCCGGTGAGCCAGATTGAACAGGATATGGGAACAGCGCAATTCCCGCATGCACTTATGTCTACAGCGATGTGTTTTTATTTAAAGAAAACTATTGTTAAATAAAAAATGCCACACGGATTCGGAATTACTAACGTAATTCCCATTTTTTAATCACCAGAAACGGCGTTAGCCGTTTCGAATCCGTGTGACAATTACTTATCGGAATTAATTATTTTCCGTAGGTGTCATATTCCTTTTTAGGATCATAAGTTCCAGTTCTGTATTCACCAGTGAGGCTTGGAATACTCATCTTCATGCCAGGAAGAATGAGGTTTGGATCCTCAGGCTTTGGCATTTTAGATTTGTTTGCCTGATACAGGTTTTCCCAGAGCAATGGGTTATTGTAAACATAAGGACGACCAGAAATATTCCAGTAGCAGTCTTTTGTTTCGGCCCAAGGACGAACGATATATTCTGCAGGAAGAGGTGTTACTTCTGTAACTCCTTCAAGTGCTGCAAGTGAAAGCTTTGCATATTCGTTTGCGCGGCCCCATTCTTCTGCTTCAAAAGAAGTTTCTGCATTTGCAAGGTTTTCTTTTGCAGCTGTATAAGCCATTGGGTAAATGTTTGGGGCGTCAATTTTTTCGGCCCAGGCAATCTTGTTTTTAGCAAGCTTGATATTATCTTCTGCTTCACCCATTGCAAGCATTCTTGCTACAAATGCTTTAGAAAGCTCTGCGTTTTTCTGGGCTTCCTGTGAATATTTGATTGCATCGTCATATTCACCGGCATCCATAGCTTTTTCTGCCTTTTTAGTATATTCGTCGGCAAGCTTCTGATATGTGTTATTTTTATAACTAACAGCAAAAATCGAAGCAGTCATTAAAACTGCCATAAAAATCAAAACTAACTTTTTCATTTTGCATTACCCCCAACAGAGAGTTCTTCTTCAAGGTAAACCTCGGCATCTTCTGGGTCGGCATAGTCATCTTCTTCAAGAAGAACAGCATCTTCATCTTCAATACCGTCTACATCGCCGGTAAGAGGTGCTTCAAGGTCTGCTTCTTCTGCAATTGCGGCACTTGCTTCTACACTCTTCTTTGCGGCTTCAATAGCGGCAAGAGCAGCAGCGCGTTTTTCAGAAATTGTTTCATAAAGTGTGCTGAAGATATCGTAAGCTTCATCGTAAGCATCACAAGCGGCTTCGTATCCGTTCATTGAGTAGCTTGCGTCACCTTTTTTGAATAATTCAACACCACGGTTGTATTCGCGTTTTTCTGAAACAGCAGCTTTTACAGAGTCTGCATCTTTCTTTGCTTCAAGAGCGTCGGCACGTGCATCCTTTGCAATATCCTTGTAAAGAGCTACAAGAACAGTTTTGAAGTTTGCATAAGCAGAAGTTCCTTTTGCAAGAAGGTCATCTGCATTTGAATTTGGATCCTCAAAGAGCTCTTCAAAATCATCCAAATCTTTACAGCCTTTATCGTATGCAGCCTGAGCTAAAGCAGGAAGTTCATAATCGTCGATTGTTTCTTTTGCATCAAGAGCATTTACATAAGCAGCAAGAGCCTGATATCTTTTAGCAAGATCGTTACACTCTGCTGTAACATCTTCTCCATTTGCAGCACGAGCCTTGAGATCGTTATATTTTTCTTCAAGGGAATCAAAATAATCTGGAGCGTATTCTTCGGCATCTGAATCAATGGCGGCTTGTCTTGCAGAATTCATATTTGCCAAAGCCAAATCTAAATCTGCCGTAGAAACAGTTTCCTCAACAGTCTCTTCGATTGTCTCTTCTACAGTTTCCTCAACTGCAGGTGGTTCCGGTTCCGTTGTTACTTCTGCGGATTTTTTAGAACCGCAAGAAATAAGCGAAAGGATTAAGAAAACCGAAAGAGCCCAAAAAGCTAGTTTTTTCATAATAATCCTCACATTTTAAAGAATTAATTTATTTTAACCCATAAAATACATTCTTACAATGTTATTATCGGCATTTTAAGCAAAATTCGGTAAAAAAAGGCTCGTTATATAGAAAATATGTGATAGAATAATGTGAATGAAACAATTATGTATAACAAAATTCATCTTAAGGTTGCACCCGGAGTGAAAAATGACTGAGGACAACTTCCTTCTGTTGGTCGAAGGCATTTTCCACGGGAGGGGGCAACCTTGCATATGAATTAATCAAATACTTGTTTTATTTGGAGGTTTTTATGGCAGATGACTTCTCTTTTTCTATAGAACAAAGCCTTGGCGTGGTTGCAGAAGGAAAAGGCGGCTGGAACATGGAATTAAACCTTGTTTCATGGGGCGGACGTCCTGCAAAATACGATTTACGCAGCTGGTCACCCGATCACGAAAAAATGGGCAAAGGTCTGACTTTGACTAAAGAAGAACTGGTGGCTCTGAAAGGTCTGTTGAATAAGATAGAACTTTAATATTCGGCTGTTGCGAGAGTTGCGCCTTTTTTTACAATAATTTCAAAAAGCATTTTTTGCAAAAGCACATCTTCCATCATTGTGCCGCCGGAACGAATCTGCATGTCGGTAGAGGCCAGAACTGCAAGTATGGCTGTTGCCTGCCCGATTGTCCAGATTTTTGCTGCCTTGCGGTACTGGTTCTGCTGTAAATTACTTCCAAAGCCGTTTTGTTTAAGCGTTGCATCATCTGCACCATAGCCGCCGTTACTTTCTGTTTGAAGCTTATGCCATAAAACAAGTCTTCTAAAGCACAGTGAAAGTCCTGCAATTATTGCTACTGAAGAATTATCTTTTGAAAGCCTTATTCCCTGAAGAACTTCAAGCGAATCAGAAAAGCGTTTTTCGGCCGATTCCGAAGTGGTTACCATCTGCTTAAAAAGAGTAAATGCATTTTCTTCGCGGTTGTGTGTCAAAAAGGAGTCTACATCTTCCGGGGTAACAATTTTTCCTTTTTCAAGGCACAGGAAAAAGCGTGAACATTCATTTTTAAGTGCCAGTGTGTTGTTGTCTACCATGTCTAAAATCATCTGGGCGGCATCTGGTTCAAGACCGTATCCGTTTTTGCGGAAATAATCAGTTAGCCATGGAACCTTCTGATTATCAAACATTTCCCAGAATTTCTTTTTATTTGAAGGTGGCACAAGCTTGTCGAGCTTTGAATCTACAGAAATTTCATCAGAAACAAAAATCAGAGCAGAACTTTCTTCACCCGAAGTCTGAACACTTTTTATCCAGTTTTCTACAACGGTAATATCTTCCTTTTTTTTGAGCAGCTCGGCATTTTTGCAAATAACACAGGTTGCACTTGAAAATAAGTTACCGTTGTCCAGCACAGAAAGCACCTGAGCAATTGAAGTTTCGTTGAGATAATAAATATGCTGTTCACTTTCACCGAATTTTTTTTCGAGCGCTTTAATTACTGCTTCTACGGCTTCATCGCGCTGACCAAATTCGGGGCCGTTATATAAATAAACCGGTGGTGTCATCTGCCCGCGTAACTGCTCCAAAACTGTTTAGTAAGTTCTTACGATATTTGAAAGAATGCCTACAATGCGAAGGTCATCGCAGTAAATAGGCTGGAATGCAGGATTTTCCGGCTGAAGTCTTATTCTTCCTGCTTCCTTGTAATATCGTTTTAGAGTGATTGCATCATCAATTACGGCAACAATAATCTGGCCGTCTACTGCAGTATTTGCCTGTTCAATTACTGCAAGGTCTCCTTCAAGAATACCTGCGTTTATCATGCTCTGACCACGAACGCGAAGTGCAAAGTAGCTTTTTCCGGGGCGAACAAAAGGTTCTGTAAGATTTAAATATCCGTCAAGATTTTCTTCGCAAAGGAGAGGTTTACCGGCTGCTACTGTTCCTAGAAGAGGTACACGGCCAACAAAAGGAGCAGAGGCATCGGAATCGGAAAGTACTTTAATTGAGCGTGCGCGTTTTTGTGCCTGTGATAAAAATCCTTTTTTCTGAAGGGCTAAAATATGATCCTGTACTGCGCGGATTGAAATTTCAAAATGCTCACTAATTTCGCGGACTGTTGGTGGATATCCGTTTGCGTCTGTATATGATGAAATAAAAGTTAAAACTTCTTTTTGTCTGTCGGTGATTCCTTTCATAATGCCTCCTGAAAAAGCCTTGGCGGACTTTAATTACTCTTCTTCAAATTTTGAATCAAAAAGAGCCTGAATTGTAGCTGCTGCTTCCGATTCATCCGGGCCTTCTACTGTCATAGTCATCTGTGTATTGTAGCCGGCACCCATTGCAATTACACCCATAATTGATTTTGCATTTACCGAAGTATCATCGCGGGTTAGTGTAATTTCTGCTTCGAACTTGTTTGCTGTCTGTGCAATAATAGCAGCTGGGCGTGCGTGAATACCTGCACGATTCTGAACAGTAAGAATTTTTTCAATCATAATGTTTTCCCCGGCATTTCTGCCTATATATTTTAGTATGAATTATCGTGACCATAGTATGCAGTTTTTGCATCACCGGTTTCAATCCATTTAAGTACATTTTCATTAAAGTCTTTGGCGGCGTTATAACCCATATCCTTAAGACGTTCGTTCATGGCGGCAGCTTCAATAATAATAGGAAGGTTTCGTCCAGGACGTACAGGAATTTCAATTACAGGAATCTTAACGCCAAGAAGTTCCTGATAAGCCTGTTCTGTTCCAAGACGGTCGTAGGCCTTGCTGGAATCCCAGTCTTCAAGTTGAACTATGAGCTGAACTTCCTTCTGGTTTCGGATTGCACCTACGCCATAAAGCTGCGAAATATTTATTATACCAAGTCCGCGGATTTCCATGTGGTGACTGATTGTTGTGTTTGCACCGCGCCCAAGAATTGTGTTTCCGTTTACACAGCGGATTTCTATAATGTCATCGGCAACAAGGCGGTGTCCGCGTTCTACAAGTTCAAGAGCCGTTTCACTTTTACCAACGCCTGAGTGACCCGAAAGAAGAATACCAATACCGTAAACTTCTACTAAAACTCCATGGAAGGTTTTATGAGGTGCAAAAATATTTGAAAATACACGGGTAAGGCGTGTTGTGAATTCTGTAGATGAAAGGTCGGTCTGTAAAATAGGGCAGCAGTTTTCTTCGGCAAGCTCACGGAATTCTTCTGTTGGTTCGCAGTTATAAGTAAATACACAGCAAGGAATTCCAGGTTTGAAGAAAGCTTGTAATGTGTCTGTATTTTTTTCTTTATGAAGTTTGTGAAGGTAGGCAGTTTCACCGCGTCCAAAAAGCTGAACACGGTCACCGGCAAAGTTTTCAAAAAAGCCCGAAAGTGCAAGTCCCGGGCGGTTTATTTCCGGATTAGTTATTGCACGAGGAAGTCCCCGGCGCCCGGCAATACATTTAAGCTGCAGGGCGTCGTGACCTGAAAGTTCCAGGTCGAGCAAATCCAAAACTGTGAATTTCTTTTCTGCCATACAGATATACTATACAAAAAAAAAGAAAAAAGTGCAATGTTATTTTTCTTGTTTCTTTTCTTTTTCTTTATTTATCTTCTGGTCGAGCATATCCATGTTTTTGTTCAGTGCTGCGCCAAAGTCAAAATCTTCGTTTGAAACGTGTGCCTGTGAACCCCAGCGGAAGTTTACAGTTGTTTCTACAGAATAAGCTTTGTCGTGCTTAATGCGCATTGTAAGATTGATGATAAGGTCTTCTGCATAAGCAATTCTTTTAAGTTTTGAATCTATCATGTCAGACTGTTTCTGTTCCAATGTAAATCCAACTGCATTTATTGATTTTTCCATAAATTTCTCCTTGCGGGCGTTTTGCCCTGTTTGTAGTTTTTCTCTCCTTTATATAAAGATAACACGGGAATGGTGAAAAAACAAATGATTTTATTGAAAAATCCTTAATGTTGGAATACAATTTTTTTCATGCCACAAGTTCAGTCGCAATCGCAAAAACAGGTTCAAAAGCTTTCTCAGGTTCAGATTCAGGCGGTAAATTTTCTTGCTATGACCAATCGTGATTTGCGTGAAGAAATATATAAAACTGTGGCAGAAAATCCTGCACTTCAAATTGTGACGGACCCGCGGCGCAGTTCTTCTATTGAAAAGTACTCTTCTGCTTCATCAGGAAGTGCAGCAACAGATGCAAATCAGCAGGCACTTGAAGCAATGGAAAATCGTGGAGAAACGCTGCAACAGCATCTTATGGAGCAGCTGAACCTTGTAAAACTTTCGCCGGATGAGTATGAACTTTCGCAAAAGCTTATTTATAATCTGGACTCAAACGGATGTTACGGTTCCATGCTTGCCCCAGAAACTCTGCTTGATAAAACCCGTCCTGCACAGAATGTTAAAATGCTTGAACGCTGCATTGACCGCATTCAAAGGATGGATCCGGTTGGAACTTGTTGCCGTACGCTGGAAGAAAGTCTTTTTGTTCAGGCAAAAATAGCAGGAGATGCTTCACCGCTTGCACTTTTTATTCTGGACGGGCATCTGGAGCTTTTGTCGCCACCACAACCAGAAAGGGTGCTTAAAAATCTAAAGGAATATCTTAGGGAGTGGCATTCTAAAAAGTTTGCGCCAAAAATTACACTTGATGAAATTGCACTTGATGAAGAAGTTGTTGCCAGTGCAATAAAATACATTACTTCGCTTAATCCCCGCCCGGCAGGTGAGTATATTTCGGATACTTCGCAAACCGATTTTTTACAGCCCGACATCATTCTTTCTGTAGAAAAAAAACAGGGTTCTGTTCCCGCTGATGATTTTGAAAAAGGAATTGTGACTGGCGGTCCGGATTTTCATTTTCAGATAAAATATGCAAACGGCGAGCTTCCTGAAGTTCAAATTGCACCAGACTATTCCTTTGATGCTAAGTCTGTTCAAAAAGCAAAGGAGTTTCTTCATCTTTTAAAATACCGCCAGAATTCTGTTATTCTTTTAGGTTGTGCAATTGTGAGCACGCAAAAGAAATTCTTTATAAACGGACGAGGCAATCTTGTTCCTCTGACACGCCGGCAGATTGCAAAACAGATAGGCGTTCACGAATCAACAGTTTCAAGAATGACAGCTAAAAAATCAAACCGCAGAATTGATGTAATGGGAGAGCTTTACCCGACGAGTTATTTTTTTGTTGCTGGCCTGGCGGATGAATCGTCTGAGGCAATCAAGATTCGCATTTCGGAACTTGTGGGAAAATCGGACACTCCTCTCAGCGACGAAAAAATCACAAAACTTTTGAACGAACAGGGAATTAAAATATCGCGTCGTACAGTCAACAAATATCGTAATCAACTTGGAATTAGTAATTCATATAATGTAGAATAAGGAGCAGATGATGAAAAATTTTTCTAAAAGAGTTTGTTTACTTTTAACTATATTTTTCCTTTTTTCTTTTAATTCTCTTTTTTGTGAAAGCTGGTTTGTGTGTCTTGGTTCTTTTAAAATAAAGCAGAATGCACAGAACCGAGTTGACGAATTACAAAAATACAATATCACCTGTTTTATTTATGAAACTCAAACCGAGGGACAGCTTCTTTACCGGGTTCTTTTTGATGAATCGTATGATGACAGAACAGCGGCTCGTACTGCTCGAAATAATCTTGAAAAACTTGATGCAATGAATAAACTTGGAATTAAAGGTTTGTGGATTTGTACTGCAGGGCGTGAGGTTTCTGCAGAAGTTCTGGAATCTGAGCCGGAACTTGAAGAAGAACCGGAGATTGAGCCGGAATCTGAAGCAGAATCAGAACTAGAACCCGAGCCCGAACAAGAATCAGAACCAGAATTAGAACCTGAACCTGAAATAGAACCTGAAACAGAACTGGACCCAATCCCAGAGCCAGAAATCGAAAATGCACAACCGGTTATTCATAACGAATGGACACAGCCGGTTTCTTCAATAATCCCGGAAGAAATTCAAAATTGCATAACACAACTTCCCTTAAACAAAAAGTTTCAGATTGAAGAAATTGCAATTATTAATTTTGGGACAATGAAATATAGTGAAGTTTCAAACAACCTCAAGGAAAAGTTAAAACTTTTTACAACAGATGCTTCTTTGAGTAAAGCCGTTTCGTTGACTATTTATAAGAATGAACTTTCTGAAAAAGCTGTGGGAGTATTAATTGCGCAGGGCGAAGCAGGTCAGTTTAGCGAGGCAGATATTGAAAAAGAAGCAGAGTTTCTTTGTGATTATCAGATTAGAGGTTATGTTTTAAAAAGCAGGCTTTATACACTGCCAAATGGAATCTATCTTTTTGGAACAACAGAAGACGGCACAATCAGAATAGAAATGGGAGCAGAAAATTTTACCTTCGAAGAATTCAATACCTTTATGAATGAGTCTTATGAGAGTGGAAATCCTGAAATTTATCCGCCGCTAAAAGATGGTCTTGAATTTCTTCCCGAGGTTTCTGAATCACAAAGAAATTTTAAATCGTTTACTTTGAATAAAGTTGGAAAGGATTATATAGAATTAAAAAATAATCAGGATTGGGCTTGGGCGCTTTATGGACACTGGTGTGCAAAGGCATTGTTTAATCACTCTGGTGAAGAAATCAGAGTTTCTTTTTATGATTTGGAAAATGCTGACAATGCTCAAAAAATTTATCAGATGTATATGAAGTCTCATTCGGCTGCAGCACAAAATGCAGATAATCATAGTGAACAAGTGCATGAAACAACCGGCTGGTATATAAAGAATCCCGATGGGCGGGAGTTAACCTTTACAAAACAAGAATATATAGTTGCCGCAGATGCAGATTATTATTCTACGCTTGATTTGCCCGACCTTCATGAACTTGCAGACGACCTTAAAATCTGGTAATTGCAGTAGAAAAGCTTATAGCAAAAAAACTTCCTTAACTGTATACTTTGGATTATGAAAAAACTCGAAGATTTTGGAATGAAGGTGCCGGAGATTTTACTGCCGGCTAATGTTGATTTATCTAAATGGTCAGTAATTGCCTGCGACCAGTATACTCAGGATTTGGATTATTGGAAGCGCGCTGAAGCTGCTGCTGCGGGTTCGCCATCGACTTTGAATCTGATTTTGCCAGAGGTTTACCTTGGTGCTCCCGATAAAGCAGAACGCATTGCAAAAATCCGTCAGACAATGAAGGAATATCTTGCAGGTAACACATTTGCTGAGCCTTTCAACGGTTTTATTTACATAGAACGAAAAACCGCTTTTGGCCGAATGCGCAAAGGTCTTGTTGCCCAGATTGATCTTGAAACTTATGAATGGAAACCTTTTTCAAAAGCAAATATCCGTGCAACAGAAGCTACAATTGTAGAGCGAATTCCTCCACGCAAGGAAATCCGTAAGGGTGCGCCGCTTGAACTTCCTCATATTATGCTTCTTGTAAATGACAAGGATGATATTTTAGTTGGTGGCTCTGGGGCTGTTGCAAAAAAGAAGGCGCCTATTTACAGCGGAAACCTTATGTGTAACGGAGGAAGCATTACAGGCTGGGGTTTGTCTAGTGAAAGTGAGCTGGCTTTGGTGACAGAAGCTGTTGCCCAGATTGCAGAAAAAAATCGTGCAGCCGATGGTTCTACTTTCTTGTTTGCAGTAGGAGACGGAAATCATTCTCTTGCAACTGCCAAGGCTGTGTGGGATGAATATAAAGCAGAACTTATTGCTGGTGGTGCAGGGGAGGCTGAGCTTGAAGCCTGCGCTGTACGATATGCACTTGTTGAAATTGTAAATATTTATGATACAGGTTTGACCTTTGAACCGATTCACCGCGTGATTTTTAATGCAAATGTTCCGGGGCTCATAAACTATCTTGCAAAAGAACTTGATGGCACTGTAAGTGAAGTTGCTGGAGCCGCCGAACTTGAAGTTGCAGTAAAAGCCAGCTGGGCCGATTTTGGATTTGCCTATAAGGATGGCGGAGTGCAAAAATACGTGCTCTTAAAAACAGATATCAAAGAGCTCGCAGTTGCAAGGCTTCAGCCAAAGATTGATGAGTTTTTGAAGAGAGCAGCTGGAACAGGAACCGCCCCAGAAATCGACTATATCCACGGAAGCGAAGAAGTTCTTAAACTTGGAGAACGAGACAACGCCGTAGGAATATTGCTGCCGCCAATTGCCAAGGACAGCTTCTTTGAAACAATCAACGGACGGGGCCCGCTCCCACGCAAAAGCTTTAGCATGGGAGAAGCCGACGAAAAGCGATTTTATCTGGAATGTAGAAGGTTGTTTAATTAAGGCAGGTAAGAAATACCTATGGCGTTAAGAGTTTGGGATTTCTCTTTTATTGAATCTAAATAACCTTTATAATTTTGCGACAAATCATTATAAGAAGTTGTTACACATACATACCAGGCTCTTTGATTGTCTGTCTCATTTTCTGTTGATGTCCAGTAATAATTCCATCCAGAATCAGTTCCACTTCCATTTCCAAAAACAGCAGTTTGTCTACTGTTAGATGAATTCCAAAGGTTTTCTACTATTGCATTCATTTCTTCTTTACATGGAAGATACACTCCGTTGGAGAATCCGGAATTTGCCTCGTCCCAGGTTTTACCTGTCAGTCTGTTTGTACCATATTTAGAAACAATAAGATATCTCCAGTTGGCAGAAGGTTTTGATGAAGCTGCTTTAACAGAATCATTTTCACCACAGATATATGCTACATAGCCTGTCTGGGTTTTGTCATCAACATCAGTAATGTTAGTAACTAAATCTCCAAGCTTGTATTTTGACCATACCATATATAGGTTGATAATACCGGCATTAACCATATCTTGAGTTACAGTAATTTGGGCCCCAAAATCATATTCCGGGGTTTCTGAAGTTTTGGATGTGGAATAACCGAGATGACGATACAGAGGACCTTTTGTCTCTGTAGAAGGAATTGTAATTATATCTCCTGCTTTATACACAGTGTCGAAAGTTCCCTGCTGCCATTGTGGACTTGAACTGACGTAAGATGTTGTATTAGAGCTTACAAACAACATTGCTCCATAGTTGATTGTAACGGTATAGGTATCCGTATTTGGATTCCCGTCTCTTTTTACAACAACAGTATTAAAATTGTTTACAGAAAAATTTTCGATAAAAATACAGGTACCAAGGCTTACATCACTTTCGTAATTGATTGTATCGCAGCTGTCTTTTGGTATATAACTGGTGCCAGTACCATTTATCTGCATTGAGGTTGTACTTGATGAAAGACTAAACTGTGCAGTTATATTACCCCAGGAAGAAATATTTGAAGGCAAGGTGAGTGTAATTGTTTTGTCAGAGTCATTTATTTTAGCTTTAAAAGTTCGGGTGGTGTCGTTATATTTTGATGTAAGCTTAAGTCCGCTTAATCGTTCCACACGTTCGTATGTGTTTTCCTCTGGTACTCCGGTATCCTTGCTTCCGCATGAAATACAAGCTGTAAGAATAATTAAAGAAGCAACCAATGAAACTAATAAATGTAACGTTTTTTTCATAAAATCCTCCTAAGATTTTATTCATTTTTTGCGGCAAAACAAACAAAGTGAAGTTTTGCCGCAAAGGAATCTTTCAATTCCTTTGTCTAGTGTACACTAGACAAAGGAATCTTTCAATTCCTTTGTCTAGTGTACACTAGACAAATTTTTTTAGGATTGCGGGTGAGTTAAAGTAGATGGGGAGAATTCGTCTACAAAATCAATACAGGATTCTTTTGTAAATCTCCAATGATTCTTTGATACAGTTTTGTGTCTGTTACCTGCGAAATAGACATTGTCTTTTTACCGGCATCTTTTGAAGAGCCTCCGCAATGATAAATCTTTTCATCGGTTGTTTTGAAATCTGTAAAAATGTACCGGTCGTGGTAGATTCCGTTTGTGGTTTTAATTGTGATATTAATGTTCGGATATTCTTTACAAAAATCAGTGAGTTCTGTTTTGTGAAGTTGCTTTCCTATATTGTCGCTGTAAAGAGTTATTTGAACTTTTGGGTTTACGGTTTTTAAAAGTACCAGCGTTTTGAGGCTTATGTAGTTATCAACAATAGTTATGGATTTTTTTGCAGACGAATAAATTGATGAATACGCGATGTCGGCTTCTACTGTTTCACCATTTAAAAACAAATAATCTTTTCTTATATTGGGGTCGGTAAAATCTTTAATAACTTTTGAAAGCTCGTTTTTGGTGACCATGTTTTGTTTTAGGTTCTGTATGTCTTTTGTATTTTCAATAGTCTGTAGCGAAAGTTTAACAAGTTCAGGTGTTGAAAGAACGTTCTGACTTTGAATGATGAAGTCTTTCATTTGTTTAAAGATTCTGACCAGGGTCTTACTTTGTTTGACTGCTAATTCTCCCCGTAGAACAGTCATGAGCATATAAATGCCCTGCTCTGTGAAGGCATAAGGGAGTCTTCGGTTCCCACCCCAATTTGATGTCAAATTTTTTGATATCGAATTGTTATTGTCTAAACTTGAGGTGAAAATTTTGCACCTCAAGTTTATAACTTCGTATTCTTGTTCAGACAATTGAAACATAAAATCTTCATCAAACCGTTCAATATTGTTTTTTATTTGTCGATTAAAATATTTTGTCTCATATCCATAAATTTCCGCCAAATCAGAATCCAGCATTACCTGAACACCGCGGATTGTATAAATTTTCGACCTTAATTCACTTTCATTATTAATCATTTTCCTCTTCCTTCATAACATCTTCAATGACTGCAATGATTGATTTGCCAAATTGTTCTGCTTTTGCTTCCCCGATTCCGTAAACATTCAGCAGGGAAGCACGGTCACAAGGTTTCTTGGCAGCAATGTCGTACATTGTTTTATCACCGAAGATTACATATGGAGGAACGTTCATGTCGTCTGCTTTGCGGCGGCGCCAGACTTTTAAGGCTGCTATAATTTTTTCGGCAACAGTGTCGTCTGCGGCTGGTTTTTCGGCTGTGTTTTTTGGACCGCCAGTTTTTTCTTTTGAGCCTGATGGTTTTGCAAATGCAAGCGTGGTTTTTCTGAACGGTAGCATAACCTGTTCTTTTGATGAAAGTAGAGAGTATCCGTCTTCTGTAATCTGCAGAATGCTGTATTCTCCGTATTTTGTGACATAGCCTGCGGCAATCATTAAGTCAATAAGCTGGAACCAGTCATCTTTACAAAGTTCGGTACCAATGCCCCAGGTTGAGATCTGATTGTGCCCATTGTCTATGATTCGTTTTTGTTTTGAACCTAGAAGTACGTCAATTACATAAGAAGAGCCGAACCGTTCCTGTGTTCTGATTACGCAGCATAAAAGTTTTTGTACTGGAATTGTCATATCAACTTTTGGAAGTTCACCACTTGCACAAATGTCGCAGCAGCAGTCCTTGTTTGATTTTTTTGGGTCGTAAGCTTCACCAAAATATCCAAGCAGAATACGCCGCCTGCACGAAACTGCAGTTGCAAAATTAATCATTCCCTGGAGCCTTGCTTCTGCCTTACGTGGGTCTGCGGAGCTTTCGAAAAAGAAGCGTACTTTGTTTATATCACCGGCTGAATAAAGCAGCAGGGCTGTTGCAGGAAGTCCGTCGCGGCCGGCACGTCCGATTTCCTGATAGTATTCTTCCAGCGATTTTGGCAGGTCGTAGTTTATTACAAAGCGGACATCGGGTTTGTTTATTCCCATTCCAAAGGCAATTGTTGCAACAACAATCAAAACTTTGCCCTTTACAAAATCATCCTGATTTTTTGCGCGCATATCGTCGTTGAGACCCGCATGATAATTGATTGCAGAAAATCCAAGATCAATGAGCGCCTGTGCAAGCTGGTCTACGGCCCGCCGAGAATTACAATAAATGATACCGCTTTCGCCGTCGTAGTCCTTTATGCATTGAACAATCTGGTCGAGCGCGTTCTTTTTTGGAGCAACCTGAAGAAAGATGTTTTCGCGGTTAAAGCTTGAAATAAAAATCTCTGGTTTTTTGAGCCGCAGGTTTTTGATGATATCCTGGCGAACATTTTCTGTGGCAGTGGCTGTGAGTGCAATCATAACTGCATCCGGGAACAGCGCGCGGAAGGAACAGATTTCCATGTAGTCCGGGCGGAAGTCGTGACCCCATTGTGAAACGCAGTGTGCTTCGTCAATCGTAATACAGTTTACTTTTATTTCCGGTGAACTAAGCAGATTGCGGATTTTCTCTGTGGATAATCCTTCCGGCGAAACGTAAATCATTTTTACCTGGCCGTTACGTATTTCGTCCATTGATTTTTTGTAGTCGTCCCAGCTGAGTGAACTGTTCAAGAATACTGAATGAATGCCCGCAGTTTCAAGCGAAGAGACCTGATCCTGCATGAGCGAAATGAGCGGAGAGACAATTACCGTTACACCTTCAAAAATGAGCGCCGGAATCTGGTAACAGATAGATTTTCCACCACCGGTTGGCATTATGGCAAGCGTGTCTTTGCCGCTGAGTACACTTTGAATTATTTTCTTTTGATTCTGGCGGAACGAGTCATAACCAAAAACTGTCTTAAGTACAAACTCCGGTTCCGTACCTTCAAACGTGTGCACATTGATTTTCACGTAATTATTATAACAAGCATCAAACACTTGAAAAACCCCCGTTTTTTTGTTATATTTTGTCTACTCACGCCGGAGTGGTGGAATGGTAGACACGACAGACTCAAAATCTGTTGCGAGCAATCGTGTAAGAGTTCAAGTCTCT
>JAFZXA010000135.1 GCA_017617115.1 Treponema sp. | reverse complement strand
TGTGCCCTGCAGAAAATGTAATCTATTTGATTTCAAAAAATCTTCTGCCAGAAAGACCTGGCCGTTCTTTTGAATTAGATTTGAAACCCAAATCATGTACCTATTTCTGCTACAGGGCGGCTTAAATTAACGGCATTGGTAGCCCTTACTTTTGCCTCATGTAAAAACTTCATGAACGCCGCCGAAGTAAAGCGTGAAATTGAAGAAGCCATTGAAATTGCCAATTCAAACCCGGTAACGATTTATGTAGAAGCCGAAGAAGGTTCGGGTACTGTAACACCAACTCAGTTACGATTGAAGAAAAAGGAAAGATTTGAGTTACGATATAAACCTTCGTCTTCCTGGCGTTTTATTAAATGGGAAGTACGCGACCGCGAAACAAAAGAAGTCGTAACAGACGTAATTCAGTTTGATGACGAAACAGCACTTGAAACAAAAGCAAAAGTTTTAGTTCCAAGAGAAGGACTTGAGATTTATGCAAAGGCTGTTATTATACCTGCTGTAGTGAGTGTTAGTCCTTTAAATGGTTCTACGAATGATGCATATGTACCAATTCAAATATATTTTAATACTCCTGTTGAAGAGCCGGATGAAGAGGCTTCTTTATTTAATTTTGATAATATTTCGATAACAAGCAGTAATAGACCTGTTGATGATTTTTTTGAAGAGCCGGTGTTTAATAACGACAAAACGGTTTTAACAATTATGCCAAAGCCAGTTAAGATTTATAATTATGTTCAGGCAAATAATATTCAAATTTTCGATGTCACTGTATCTTTGAGTAATAGAATTGTCGTTACACAAGGGGATGTTGATGTTGGATTGGCAGATGATAATATATCATTTTCTATTCGATATAAGGCTGTTATTGAAACTGATGAACCCAAAAAATCAAAATTCTTTGCATCAGGATTTCAAATTACAGAAGATAACGTAGATTCTTTTTCGGAAGATAATAAAATTGTTTTAAAAAATAAATATTATAGAGAGAATAAGGGATATTTAGAGCCAGATCGTTTTACACAAAAAGAAATAATGAAAAATCGAACTACTGGTTTAATTTATATCTATGGAAAATATATTGATGAGGGTAGTGGCGTAAAAGAAGTTACAATATCAGAATCACGTACTCATGATTATACGGATAGTGAACTTAGTTCAGAGATTTCTTCACTTCCTGTTACATACAATTCTCAAAATGCTTTGTTTGTGCAGAAGGGTGATACAACCGAATTTTTTATTACACATGAAGTAAAGACTAAAGCAGGTGCTGTTTTAATTAATGTAAAAATTGCGGATGTGTGTGATAATAGTACTTCAGAATCTTTTTATGTTTATAAAGTAACAGAACAAAACTTTATATCTTTTTCACCAAGAAATTATGGTATAAACCTTAACCCTGAATATTATAAGAGTAGTATTTACTCTCAACATTTAAAAAAAATCAGAATACCTCTTGCTTCGTTTGAGGAACAAATATATAGAAGGTGTTTTATTGAAGATGAAGATGGAGACCCAGAATCGGGTACCGCTAATATAGAAGGTTCTGAGCTTTCAGTAAATTGTTATATAAATGATTCTAATGAATCTCTTTCTTGGACAATAGAAGAAGATCCAAGTCCTTATTCTAATGATGAGGTGGATGAATTCTTAGTCTTTGATTTAAGCAGTTTTTCATCCATAGCAGGTTTAAAGGCCAGACTTGAAATAAAAGATGATATAGGTAATAGTTTAAGTAAAGATTTTTATTTTCCAAAAGAGCCTTCTGTTATGACTGCCAATGGTAAGGTTTATGTATATTCCGGAGGGCAGACAACACATGTTTTAATTATAAAACTAGGACAAGATGGATCTGAAACTGTTTCTAAGCTTAGAAATAGTGATGCCTTTGTAAGTGGCATTGAGCTTTCAAGTCTATCTGAAGGAGAAGGATATAAATTAATTCCTATTAATACAAGTGGACATGATGAATCGTATAGTGATTATTGTTTTTGGGGCGAAAGTTGTCCTATTACATATAGTACAGCTGCTATCCAGAATCTAGATTATTCTGTGGAATTAAAAGAAAATCCTGTAATGAAATATCTTCCAGAGTATGGGAAATGGGGTTTTAATATTATTCTTGCTGATAATTCCTGGTCAAAATTTGATTCAATTTATTATATTGTTACTTCTCCTTATGAAGAAGGTCCCTATTGTTTTGAATCTAATACATACAAACTTTCATACACTATTTCTGGAACTGATGAATTCATAAAAAATACTTATTATTCCAATAATATTGAAATGTCTGTTTATGGTATAAAGAATAATAAAATATCCGCAGCTCTTAATAAAACTATAATTTCAAAGACTAATGAGGCTGGTAAATATGATGTTATACCTCCGGTATGTAATCTTTCCAGACCTAACCCGTATGAATATGAGCTTAAATGCAATGATAAAGATTCAGGTTTAAATTCTGTATATCTTATAAAGAAAGATGGAACAAAAGAACTTCTTTATGATGAAATAGCGGATAATGAGAGAAAAATACTTTCTGCAAGTAAACTTGAAGATGAAGCAGATGAAGCTGGCGTATTTATGCTGGAGGTGACAGATATTAAAGGCAATTCTAAAATTGTTACCGGTAATAAACCTGATGTAAATAATAAATATTACGCACCAAGTAGGCTCAAAAAAGATACTACTAATAAATGGTTTTTTGAACAATCTTTAGGAAATTCAGATTATTTTTATATTTCACAAATTAATAAAAAACAAGGACTTAATGAATGGTATTGGAGTGAGCCTGTAAAAAGTGAGAAAGTAGTAGGACAAAATTATTCTTTTTGGGGGACTGGAAGTGGCGGAACTACAGGTTTTTCAATAAATGATAATGTATTTATAAGAATTGACAATTTGTATGTAAATTCTGGTGGGAATACATATTCTGCAGGATACTCATATTTTTATACTGACGGGGTAGGCTCATCTGGAAATTATGATTATATTCAAAAACTTTCAGATTCTATTTTACTTATAACTACAGATGCTCCGGCTTTTGTACAAACAATAAAAACAGACAAGCCATATAGTGAATGCAAAAACTGGACTACAGAAGAATGGGAACTTTATAGTGAACCAATAGGCGTTGTTGAAATGAAGACTTTTTCTTCAACAAATACTACTTCTCAAAAATATTCAATTCCTTTAAGTGAAATTAATAAAGGTGAATGTTATGTAGTAATTGCTTATTTTTCAAAACTATATTTGAATATGTCACAGTATCCAAAGCGTATGGAACCATACATGACAGAAGTTATGGTGAAGAATTAAGTATTGTTTTTATAATGTACAAATTCGAATAATTCTGTTATAATGTTTCTATGAATGAAAACACAACTGTAACTGACAAGGCTGTGCAGGAGTCTATGAAGGAAATCTGCCACATCCTTACTACATCGGATGAAAAGCTGGCGTATGACTTTATTGAATGTCTTTTTACGCCTGCAGAGCGAAAGGATATTGCCAACAGATGGCTCTTGGTAAAAGAAATTGACAAGGGAACGACTCAGCGCGAAATTGCCAAAAAGTTTGGCATGTCGCTTTGTAAAATTACACGCGGGTCAAAAGAACTTGCTAAACCCGACAGTGCATTCAGGCGTATTCTGGATAGTATGGCAGGCGGTCGCTGAGCCTGTCGAAGCGTATGAATACTAGATTATATTTTAATAAGCCGCCTGCTAAGTGGGAGGAATTTCTTCCGCTTGGTAACGGCAGGCTTGGCTGTATGGTAAAGGCTCACCCTTGTAATGAGGTGCTGCAGCTCAACGAAGAAGGAATCTGGTCTGGGGGGCCTCAGGACAGAACTAATCCCGATACAAAAAAATATCTTGGAAAAATCCGTTCTCTTGTAAACGAAGGCCGCGTGCTCGAAGCTCAGTCGCTTGGTTTTGAAGCAATGAGTGCAACTTCCTTTAACGAGCGCGCATACCAGACTGCCGGAGACTTTCATATTGATTTTTTCTCTCCCAAAAACAGCGGGCTTTCAGTTGGCTGGCCTTTGCAGCATAAGGCTGATGAAAAATGTCTTGAAAACTACAAGACAGAACTGTTTCTTGATCAGGCCTGCACTGTCATAACATACACCGACGACGAAGGTGTAGAGTTTACACGCCGTACCTGGATAAGCGCTGTTGATGATGTGCTTTTTATGCATGTTACTGCAAGTGTGCCTGGAAAGATTAATTATTCTGCATACCTTGATCGAGGAATCTGGAGCGACAGGATTTTTGCAGACGACGGCTTTATTTATATGGAAGATTCTCATGGTATTCCTTTCTGCGTTGGGGCAGGGGTTGTTGCTGCCGGTGGAGAGTCTGGTACACGAGGAGCATGTCTTTACGGGGCCGGCTGCGATGAAGCATTATTCTTTATTGATATTCAGTCTTTGCGCTGGAACAAAAAATGGAATAAAAAGCCGATTTCTGCCGCAAAGTATGAAAAGCTCAAATTAAAAAATGTGTGGACAGGGGAGTGTAAGAAAAATCTTTGTGAGGTTCTGGAGCGCATAAATAAAGTTGGACTTCCTGCAGCTGCAGAGGATTTTTTTGCATGGCATCTTGTTGAGTGGAAAAATTATTGGGATAGGGTGGAAATAGAAATTGGATCTTCTGCGGCCCTTCGACAGGCTCAGGCACCACAGATTGCAACTCCTGAACTATTGAAATCTGCCTCCCCATCAAACACTGCCCTAGTAAACCAGTACATAAACTTTTCCCGCTATCTTCTTATAAGCGGTAGTCGTGTACCGGGAACCTTGCCTTTAACTTTGCAGGGTCTTTGGAATGGTTCAATGGAACCTCCGTGGCAGAGTAAATACACAATCAATATAAACGCACAGATGAACTACTGGCCTGTAAACATGGCAAACCTTAGCGAATGCGAGCTGCCATTTTTTGACCTGCTCGAACGCTGTTATCCTAATGGTCGTGAGGTCGCACGTAAAATGTACGGCTGCCGTGGTTATGTACTTCATCACAACACAGATTACTGGGGCGATGCTGCACCACAAGATGCTTGGCTTCCTGCTACATATTGGGTGCTTGGTGCTGCCTGGATGGCAACACATATTATTGAACATTATGAATACACTCAGGATGTGGCTTTCCTTAAACGCTATTACTACCTCATGCACGAGGCCGCACTTTTCTTTGTAGATTATCTTGTTCCAAGTGAAGAGGCAGGTCTTGCTGCTGATGGAAAGCCATACCTTATAATAAATCCAAGTCTTTCACCAGAAAACTCATACGTAACAAAAACAGGAGAGGTCGGTGCCTTTACCCCCGGCTGTGAAATGGACAACATGATATTGGAGCACCTGCTCAAAGGTTGCTTGAAGGCACGTCATGCCGAACTTGTTTTGGCATCTCATACCGGCAAGCCTTACCCACAGTCCGACTTCACCTCTTTCGAATACATCCTTGCACATCTCAAAAAGCCATCCCTAAATTCCGACGGCTCACTCATGGAATGGAACCGCGAGGTAGAAGAAGTAGAACCAGGCCACAGGCACATTTCGCACTTGTACGGACTCTACCCGGGACATACAATCACAGTGGAACGTACACCAGACTTAGCCCAAGCCTGCAAAAAAACGCTCAAAAAGCGCTTAGAAAATGGCGGCGGTCACACAGGCTGGAGTCAGTCATGGATTATAAATTTCCGCGCACAGTTAGAGCAGGGTAACGAAGCACTTGAAGCACTTACAAAGCTCCTTACACATTCAACCTTGCCAAATCTTTTAGACAACCACCCGCCGTTCCAGATTGACGGAAACTTCGGCTCTCTTGCAGCAGTAATCCGCATGCTCGTTCAAAGTGAATTCGACGACAAAGGCAACGTAATTGTAAAACTTCTTCCGGCCCTCCCGGACGAACCAGCCTGGCAATCAGGTCACGTTCGCGGCATAGTTATTAAAGGGGGCTGGACAATTGATTTTGAATGGAGCGAAGGTAAGGTTACCAAAACAAAACTTAATCCAACTACAAACTGCATACCAAAAGATAAAATCATAATTTAAGGAGGCTAAATTATGGCAGAAAAAAACTTTCACGAAAATCCTATAATCAAAAATATTTATACTGCAGATCCGGCGCCAATGGTTTACGGAGACACTCTTTATCTTTATACAACTCACGATGAAGACAAACTTGTAAATGATTTTTACACAATGTACGACTGGCGCTGTTTTTCTACAAAAGATATGGTCAACTGGACCGACCACGGAAAGATTTTTTCACTAGATGATATTTCCTGGGCAGATGACCGAGCGTGGGCACCTCAGGCAATCGAACGAAACGGAAAATTTTATTTGTATTGTCCTGTTCATAAAACAAATGGCGGCATGGCAATTGCAGTGGGAGTTTCTGATAATCCTGCGGGACCTTTTAAAGATCTTGGATATCCGCTTGTTGACGAAGGTGACTGGAACGACATAGACCCAACAGTTTTTATTGATGACGACGGCCAGGCATATCTTTATTTTGGAAATCCGGAGCTTCGTTATGTTCTTTTAAACGAAGATATGATTTCGTATGACAAAAAAGTCGGCATTGTAAAAACTCCAATGACAGAACAAGCTTTTTCAAAGGGCAGTCACAACACCGGTACCTCTTACGGTGAAGGTCCATGGTTTTACAAACGAAACGGTCTTTACTATATGGTATATGCCGCCTTTGCCCCAGGCGAAAAACGAAACGAACATCTTGCATATTCAACTTCAAAATCCCCAACCGGCCCCTGGACTTATGGCGGAGTTTTAATGGAAGAAGGCCCATGCTTTACAAATCATCCGGGAATTGCCGATTTTAAAGGTCATTCCTATTTGTTCTATCACACCGACGAACTCCCCGGCGGTAGTCTTTTTCACCGAAGTGTTTGTGTAGCAGAATTCAAATACAACGCAGATGGTTCAATTAACACAATTCAAAAATGCGATGGAATAAACAAAGTATAATTGTATTGACCTGATGTTTGCAGAAATCAAAGATTAAACTATTGCACAAAACCGCGTTTTTCATTATTATATTTGTTACGTATTTAGACTTTGGGCGAGGTGGTGTTTAATCCCCGTTTTACGCTGACGAGCCGGTTTGAGTACCAGTCTTTTGCAGGTTGGATTCTGTTTCCTTATTCCACTGCAGCGGGCGTATAAAATATTTTAATTGAGGTATTATATGTACGCAACTATTGAATTTAAGGGCAAGCAGTACAAAGCAGAAAAAGATGTTGTCCTTACAGTAGATAAGCTTGATGCTGAAAAAGGTACAAAGATTGACATTGATACCGTTCTTTTGGTAAGCGACGGTGATAAAAT
>JAFZXA010000134.1 GCA_017617115.1 Treponema sp. | reverse complement strand
AGCAATTCCAATGTATTCCAGAAAGATTTTTACACTGCGGCTTGTAATGCCTTTAATTGCCATTGCAGGAATGAGCGTATTTACAAAAGGCAGCGCCACCGAAATGATGATGTACACAATCACAAGCGGAATAGCCGTAGGATATCGTTTGAACATTGCCTTGTAGATAATAAACGCGTTCTGAAAAATATTGTTGCGCTTAGTTTTTTGAGCGTTCTTCATAACCTTACAAAACCCCCTTAATTTTATTATGGGTTGAATATATCATAAAAAAAGTGCCTTCTGGTGAAGTGTGCACGAAATGTAAATTTTAGTACATGAATTGTAATTACACAGGCAACATTACTTCAGTGGCAAAAATCCCGGGTTCATTCTTTCTATTCACAAACCCATCATACTTTTCCGCAATTTTGTCTATGCGGCGCAGCCCAAACCCATGTTCCCCAAGCTTTGAAGTAATAAGTTCATTAAGCCGGCGGCGATGCTTTGCATTTGTAGAATTTGAAACAGAAATATAAAGCTGCTCTTTGAAAAGGCCTATGTAAATGCGGATAAACTTTTGTGGGCGCGTCGGGTCTTCGCCGCCCTTTATTTTTTCACACGCTTCAATTGCGTTGTCTAAAAGGTTTCCTACAATCGCGCAAAGATGAACATCACTTATTTTAAGCTCTGCCGGTACCTTGGCAGTACAGTTTACTTCTATATTATTTTTTCGTGCTATAGAAACCTTACTGCTTAAAATTGCATCAAGGCCAACATTTCCTGTGCGGATTGCAATATCTATGCTGTCTAAGTCCTGTTCGAGTGTAGCAAGGTAGGCATCCAGTTCTTCAAACTTCTGCATGGCAAGCATAGCTTTAATTGACTGAATATGATTGTGGTAGTCGTGCCGCCAGGCCCGCATAGTCTGGTAAATATTCTGAACTTCGTCCCGCTGTTTTTTAAGAACACTGTCCTGAAAATCTGACAACCGCTTGTCATATTTTGATTTAAGAATGAGAATAGTGAGTAAGACGGTGATAATGATACAGAGTACGCAGATTAGAAGTAACTTTATTAACCAGCTCATAAATGCATTATACCTTAATAAGAGATGTCCGGGTCAAGCCCGAACATGACACAACCTCTGTCATTGTCGGGCTTGACCCGACAATCTCTTATCTGCAGAAACATTTTATAAACGCCTCGTTCAAAGCCTTGTACACACCGCGGGCAACCGGCAGCGACTCCCCGTCGTCAAGAATGCAATCGGTACGCGTAATTTTTGAAACATGTTTTAAGTTTACAAGCAGCCCCCGCCTCAAGCAGAAAAAGTTTTTTTCTTCAAAGCCCGCACCCGCCTGTGCAAAAGAAGATTTCCATTCTCGTTCAAAATCTGCACCTTTCATGTAAACATAATGCCCGCGTGCTTCTATATAAATTATTTTTTCAAAAGGAATGCGTTCAAGGTCAGAGCCCTGTCCCAGTACAAAAAAATCTTCCGCCTTAATCTGACGCTCCGCATAAATAGAATCCAAAAGTCCGTTCAAAACATCAGCCTTAACAGGTTTTAAAATATAACGAACAGCCCCAACTTCATAGCCTTCAATTGCATAGTCCTTTACGCCAGTAACAAAAATCAGAGCAGAATCGCAGCCACGGGCCCTCAGCTTTTTTGCAAGCTCCATGCCGTTCATGCCTTTCATCTGAATATCAAAAATCAAAACATCATAAGGCGCCTTGTCTTCACTTTCAAAAAGAAACTGCTCCGCAGAAACATAAGTATCAAGTTCAATCCGGCAACTACGCATAGCCGCCCAGGCATTAACCAGTGAACTTTCAAAATCGAGAATAACTTTTTCGTCTTCGCAGATAGCAACCCGCATTATATATTGATTATAAATCATCTTGTATTATTTGCAATATGAGTTATACTTTTAATATAGGAGAAAAAAATGAAGAACATTTTTAAGAAGATTCTAATTGTGTTTGTTTGTATTGGAATTGCGGCTTCCTTGTTCGCAGAACCTGCCAGTACAGGTGTTACAGATAGTGATGTAAAAAATTATGCAAAAAATATTAATTCTATTGCTAAGGAATTAAATGCACTTGGTGTATGGTCTGATGATTCAATAAATGCAACTGCAAAACAGAAAAATTCTGTTGATGGTATTTTAAATAAATATGGTATAAGCGGATCAAACTGTATTGATAAATTCGGAATGATTACCAGCTGTGCTGTAGTACTTATTGCCGAAAGCGAGCTTGATGCAGAATCTGCAGCCCTTCTTAAGTCAATGGGAATGGATCCTATGGCAGAGCTTAAAAAGAATGTTAACTCAAAGGATTATGCGGTAGTTGCGGCTAACTCAAAGGCTGTTGTTAAAGCATACAACAGTCTGGATACAAGCAATTTTGATTCTGCCGCTAGTGCCAGCAATGATTATTCTTACGGTGACGAAGACCTTGCAGAACTTTACAGCCGCTTAGGAAATGCTTTTGCACAGGTTGCTTCCGAAAGCGAAGAAAATAAATATTACAGTAACAATGAAGATACTGAAAGCATTAAAAAGCTGTATGAACAGATGAGCAAGGCAAAGGGCGATTCCGGAATTATTTATAAATCAAAGAAAAACGGTTCAAAGTACAAAAAAACTACACCAAAAAAAGGTCGTGATATTGTAATTCAATATGGTAGTGACGGAAATGAAATTGACTGGACCTTTAATCTGGATACAAAAAAAGCAAAGCTTGATTTTACCTGGGGTGGAAAAACAAAGACACTAAATTACACAATAAGCAGTGTTGATTATTATTTTCTTAAAACAGATTCTGGTCTTGGCGGAGAAGGCAATGAATATATCATTTCAACAAAAGAAGGGCTTTTTTTCCACTTCTTTGATGAATGGGATTATTCAGGCAATGCTTTTGAAAAACAGATTGGCATAAAAGGTATAGCATTCGAATCTTTGTTTGATGCAGATGCCATAGGTTGGTTTTACTCAGAGTAAAGGGCCGGAACTTTAAAAAAATCCGCCATTGAAAAAAACAACCTTTTGCGATATTTTATAATTATTTGGAGGCATTTATGGCATTTGTAGATGATTTATTAAACAAAGCAAAGGCTGCAGGCAAAACAATTGTTCTTTGCGAAGGTGAAGACAAGCGTGTTGTTGAAGCAGCTTCGAAAATAGTAAAAGACGGAATCGCCAAAATCATTTTGATTGGTTCTGACGACGATATTAAGGCCAGCGGAAGCAATGCAGACTTGAGTGGAGTTACAATTGTTGACCCTGCAAAAGACGCAAACGCAGACAAATACGCAGAGCTTCTTTTTAAGGCCCGCGAAGGAAAAATCAACAAGAAAACTGGCGAACCGGAATACGCCGATGTTGCTGCTGCAAAGGCCGCAATTCTTAAGGATCACACAATGTACGGTGCTTTGATTTTGAAGGCTGGCGATGCTGACGGATTTGTTTCTGGTGCATGCCACTCAACAGCAAATACATTGCGCCCTGGACTTCAGGTTATCAAAACAGCGCCTGGCTTTAAGACTGTTTCAAGCTGCTTTATCATGGTTGCTCCGGAAGGCGGAAACCCATATGTTCCAGAGGGTGTTGCAGTATTCGGCGACTGTGCAATCAACATTGAACCAAGTGCAGAAGAGCTTTGCGACATTGCTTTGGCTTCTGCAGACACAGCAAAGAAAATTGCAGGAATTGAACCACGCGTTGCAATGCTTTCGTTCTCTACAAAAGGCAGCGGAAACGACGCAAAATTCTACGATACAGTTACAAAGGTTCAGAAAGCTACAGAGCTTGCAAAAACAGCTAACCCAGACCTGGCATTGGACGGAGAATTCCAGTTTGATGCCGCTGTTGCTCCGGAAGTTGGAGAACTCAAAGCTCCAGGCAGCAAGGTAGCAGGCCACGCAAACACATTTATCTTCCCAAACATCAACGCCGGAAACATCGGTTACAAAATCTGCCAGCGCATGGGCGGCTGGATGGCCATTGGCCCAGTATGCCAGGGCTTTGCTAAACCTCTCAACGATTTGAGCCGCGGATGCAATGTGGATGATATTATTGCGACTGTTGCTGTTACAGCTTTACAAGCATAACGTCTTTGGTCCCTGAGCTTGTCGAAGGGCATAAAAAAAGGCCTGTTGTTCTATAGCAACAGGCCTTCATTTTTTTAACAAGAAGATTTAATCAAATCTCTTATCTTCAATACGCTTTGTTTTCTTTTCACTTCTTGGGAGCTCACCTACTCCAACAACCTTAACTTCCGGAGTCATGTTGTACTTTTGCTTGAAGTTGTAGGTCATAGTAAGGGCTGCTTCGGTGCGGTCGGTGCCGCCTTCTACTTCTACGAAGATTGTCATTTTGTCTTTGCCGTCTACGTGTTCAATTACTGCACGGTATTCGCTTGAAGTTCCCGGCACGGTGCGGATTACATCTTCGATTGTGCTTGGGAATATGATGTTGCCCTTTACCTTTACCATGTCGTCGCTGCGTCCCATAATTGGTGTAATTCGTGGGAACTTGCTGCCGCATTTGCATTCACCTGGAACAAAAGCTGCAAGGTCATGTGTGCGGAAACGGAACAATGGAGCGCCTTCCTTAACCAGAGTTGTAAGGGTGATTTCTCCAAGCTGTCCTTCCGGAACCGGCTCGCCTGTTATAGGGTCAAGGATTTCTACATAAACATAATCATCAAAAATGTGAATTGCTTCTTCGCCCGGGCAGTTGATTCCAATACCAGGACCGTAGCATTCAGTAAGTCCGTAGATATCGTAAAGCTCAATACCAAGAATATCCTTAATGCGGTTGCGCATTTTTTCGCCCCAGCGTTCAGAACCGATTACGCCTTTTGTAAGATGGATTTTATCTTTGAGTCCGCGTGCTTCTACCTGTTCTGCAAGGAGGAGAGCATAAGAGGAAGTTGCACAGATTACTGTTGATTTAAGATCCTGCATCATCTGAAGCTGCTTTTCTGTGTTACCAGGGCCCATTGGAATTGCCATTGCACCAAGGCGTTCACATCCAGCCTGAAAGCCGATACCTGCAGTCCACAAGCCGTAGCCCGGTGTAATGTGGATGCGGTCTTTATTTGTAATACCAGCCATTTCGTAGCAGCGTGCAAACATAATTGCCCAGTCTTCTACGTCTTTTTTTGTATATGGAATAATTACAGGGGAACCGGTAGTTCCGCTTGATGAGTGAATGCGAACAATTTCTTCTTCCGGAACCGATGCCAGTCCAAGCGGGTAAGCATCGCGAAGATCCTGCTTTGTGCAGAATGGCACCAGCTTTTCAAAATCTTCCTGGGTCTTGATATCTTCCGAATTTACATTCTTAAAACGTTCTGTATAAAAAGGATTTCCGCAGGCCTTTACACGTCGTACCTGAGCGCGGATTTGTTCGAGTTGAAGTTCGGTAAGTTTCATAAGTTCCTCCTTGTGTTACTATCTATAGAAACAATATACCATACCGATTTTGATTTGTCAAGCCGTTTCTATAAAAAGAAACATTTTTTTTACGGGTGTTCCCGCTTGCTCCACTTCGTTCCGCAAACGGTCGGCTGTTCCACACTTCGCTACCGCTCATCCTCCTCGTTCATCCGCTCGCCTTTGGCTCGCTCCTTCTCTGTGGTGGACTGCTGCGCAGGTGTTCCATAGCCTAACACATAGATAACTTCTGCAAAATTCCAAATATTGGTGTAAAATTCCAAAAATGCCATAATTTTTGGACATTTTTCTTAGAATTTATGGCACTTTCAAAAAAAAACTGCTATTACCAAGTTATATAATCAATAAGAGCAAATTAAAAACCATAAAATTTCGTCAGAATGTATTTTTTTTATGGCTTTTTGAAGAAAATCTGCTCGTAAGCCCATAAAATTTGACCATAATTCACGAATTTTATGGTTTGCAGATGAAAGACTATAAAAAAAGCCATAAAAGTCTTCATAATATCAAGAATTTTATGGCTTTTAGAGTTTTAGAACTGTTTCTACTTTATTCCTTCACACTAACATAAAATGTAATAGTCTGCCCTTCTTTTGCTTCCGGCTTTACATAAGTGTAAGTAACTGTTTTTCGGTCGCAGGCGGTTACTGTAAGAACGTATTTTGAATTATTTGCATAATCAGAATTCAAAAACTCATCCTTGTCGGTCATGTCGGTTACGCACAAATAGACTGTTCCGCTTGTAAGGGTAAAATCTGTTACAAAAGTTCTCATACCCTTTTCAACAGTTCCGGTTGCTTTGTCTGTAAGTTCAAACTTAAGGCCAGGATATGTTGTAAGAATATAATCATCATTTTCCTGAATAACTGTCTGTCCAACATCATCCATTGTAGGGTTCAAAACAGCGCCAATAAATGCAGACATAGTTGATTCTGTTTTTCCGGCAAGGGCGGCGCGATCAAGTTGCACTGATTCAAGAGTATCGGCGTTGATACAATCATAAACAACTGAACTTCCGTTTATAATATCATATGTAATTTTGTAGCTGTTGCCTTCCTGCAAATTGATAACCATTGTATTTGCAAAAATTGTATACTGCTGTCCGTTATCAAAGCAAACGCTTACAGTATGAACACCAGGTGAAAGCCTGAAAAGCTGCTCGCGGGATTTCTTATATTTTACCTGCCAGCCAGGAACCGTTTGAGTATACATATGGAGACTTGTATCAAGTCCATCATCAATTCCTGTAATTGATAAGTTTCCAGCTACAAGAATTTCTACAGAAGTCTCTGATTCTTCACCAGCAGGGTAATATCCCTGATCCAAAGGTTCGCTCGCTCCTCCCATTGAAGCACAGGAAGAAAGAATAACACAAACTGCAATTGCGGCAGCGACCAATAAAATTTTCATTTT
>JAFZXA010000021.1 GCA_017617115.1 Treponema sp. | reverse complement strand
TTACATATAGACACAATCCGTGGCCGCAGTGACCACCACAAAATAGAAGCAGCATTTAAAGCTGTTAGCCGTGCAATCCGTGAAGCAGTTAGCATTGACGACCGCCGCAACGGAGCCATTCCTTCAACAAAAGGCGTGCTGGTATAGGAGCGCCCGTGGAAGACATAATCATTTACACAGATGGTGGATGCTCTGGAAACCCTGGTCCTGGTGGCTGGGGTATTGTTGTTGTTGCCGATGGCGTTGTAAAAAGTCTTAGCGGCGGCGACCCCATGACTACCAACAACAAAATGGAGCTCAGTGCCGCAATTGCAGCGCTTTCTGTTGTTAAAAATACTCCGGCTTTTGCGGGGCGGCATATTACAGTAAATATCGACAGCCAGTATGTAAAAAACGGCATTACCCAATGGATTCACAGCTGGAAAGCAAAAGGCTGGAAAACTGCAGACAAAAAGCCAGTTAAAAACCAGGAGCTTTGGGTGCAGCTGGACGAGCTTAATTCCGCTCTTGATGTAACCTGGAACTGGGTAAAAGGCCACGCCGGAATTGAATACAACGAGCTGTGTGATAGTCTTTGCCAGGCAGAAATCAAAAAATTTAAATAATTTTTCCTTTTTTTCCAAAATTTTTGTAACAAGTCCACTTTTTTTCTAATACTATAGTATGAGAAAAATTATTTTATTATTATGCCTTGTTATGCCGGTGGTGGTGGGCTCGTGTGCACTTTTTGCTGCGGACGAAACAGTTGAATTTGAGCTTCCCCAGTGGCCGGAGTATTTGCCCGAGCTGGAAGGGTGGAGTGTGCAGGTGACCCTTCGAGAGCCTCAGGGACCACAAGGCATTGGGGTTGCTGAGGCTCTCGAAGCACCCCCTGATAAAAGGCATATTTCATTTAAAATACCCAAAAATCAACCCTGCTGTATAATTGCAACGCCCATTACGCAAAATCAGTTTTTCAAGCCTGCGGGGACAATCTACCCATATTCGCAAAAAATCACCTGGAGCGGGGGATATTCGGCGCAACTTTATACAATAATCCCCGATTGTGAGCAGTTTAACTGGGAAAAGCTTTTAGAAACGCTGGAGCAAAAACAAACCGAAGACTTCTATAATCCCTGGCTTTTGGATACGCAACAGGTTTTGGAAGGAATTGCCTACCGTAATTTTACTGCAACAAAGCTCAGGCTTTCTAAAATAATCTGCGTTCCTCTTGATTTTGAAGTTTTTTCGTCGTATGTGCCCGAAAATGAGTATTTCCAGCAAAAAAATCAGACCTGCGTGACTGTAAAAATCGGGCAGCCGGAATTGTTTGCCCTTCGACAAAGCTCAGGGACCGAGGATCTTGAATATGGCATAATAATATCTGCCACTTCTACAAAAAATATATCACTTGAGGTCATTTCTATGCCGATATTTAAAGAAGACTTATGAACAAAATTTTTAACGTTAAAAATAATAAATTTTTGTCTCTGACAATCCTTTTGTGTCTGACCGCTTTGGTTATGACCGGCTGCAAAAAAAAGGAAAAATCAACTGACAATAAAAATATTGTAGAAATTGGAACTCAAAAAACAGACCACTCATGGTATTATTTTACTCAGGATGGATTTGCGCAGGTAGACAATCCACGCAACGCTCCTTTTGCAGGGTCTTTTCCATATACTGAAGCAGTACGCATTTCGTGTGCAAATAATGGAGCAGCTGCCCCAGACGGAACAGTAAAAGCATACGCGCTTGCAAACAGGCTTGGAGTAATCTGCTTTGAAGATGACAAAATTTCTGTAGCAAAAGACGTTAATGTTTTTGCAAACCGAACTGCCGGAAACCTTGTTTTTATAGACGGTACTCCGCTATTTTCTGTTTACAAAAGCACATTCTTCAACGACACAATTTCTTCTGCTGCATACAAAAACGACACAAGCGCACATCTTTTTTTAGTACAGTTTGATGATGCTTCAAAAATATCATACCCGGTAATTAACAGCACAAATCTTACCGAAAAATCAAATGCAGAAGTAACCGATTTCTTCTGGGACGGCAACGACTGGTTCTGCAGCATAAAATCAGTTTCAGATTCAGGCGACGGAAAAACAGATTTTACATATGTAAAATTCCGCCCGGCAACACCAATAGTTTCAATTTCTCCTGTTTCGGCAGCAGACCTCATAACAGTAAGAGAATCATCAGTCAGTGAATTCCGAAACGCAATGAGCGTAAAGCCTTATGAACAGTCACCGGAAAGAATCCGCAATATGCTGAAAGGTTTTGATAAAACTATTCCTTTTACAATAGAAGTTAAAACTGCAGCGGGAGCTTCTTCTCGTATTTATGAAAACGAAGCATCGGGAAGCTTTGAAACCCAGCTCAACGCAAAGGCAATAATTTCGCAAAGCTGGAGTGCAGCTCTTTATGAAGACGGAACTCTTTTTATAGAAGGCGCACTTCCCGGAAAACACATCCTTCGTGGCGGCAAGCCTGTTGCAATTCGTCTTCCAAAGCTTGACGAAGGTTATGTGTATTCAGATTTTGTTATAAGCGGAACAACACTTTATGCAGCGTGGGAGCAGACCGATTTTTACAAGGTTACCAGAAGCGGCTTTTTAAGTGTAGATTTAGACTCGACTTTATACAGCAAAATAAGGTAAGTTATACAAAGCGGATTTTATAAAATGAAACGTCTGGTTTTTCTTACAGCATTAATTCTCTTTTGCAGCACATCAGTTTTTTTTGCTCAGGAAAGCGAAAAGGATTATGTTGATGAGCAGAACATGACAGTTTCGGAAGTTGAAGAGCTTATTCAGTCGCAGTCTATGATAAATAAAATTGACTTTGTATTTGGAGTAGAACCGGTAATTTCAATTAATACTCATACAAAGTCAGATGGAAAATTCATAAGTGCGCCATCTCCAATTCATTTTCCGGTTTACATAGGACTTTCTATTCCAAACTATACTGCAATTTCGTTTCAGCCAACGCTCCGATTTTTTATGTCGTACAATCTTGTTTATGATGATATGGTGCTGCCTGCCGAAGTTGAAAACAGAACAGGTCTGACTTTTAATTTTCTTGTAAATCTTCCGATTGTTTTTAAGTTGAATTATAAGAACAAATACAGCTGGAGTATTCTTGCGGGGCTTTCGGGACTTTTCCGTTTTGCAACAGTTCCGTTTAATGTTAAGAGTACAGAAGCTGGCGCAACAGGAACTGTTCAATCCGACATAAGTTACATGAACAGCTGGTTCTATAAAAATGCCCGCTTCCTTTATATTTCTGCCGCAATTGACTGGATGTTTTATTACGCAAAAACAAAATACGGACCAGAGCTTTCGGTATTCTTCCCAATTGCAACCTTTGCCGATAAATCTGTTGACGGCCTGATGATTGGCGCCGGAATTAAAGTTGAGTTCTAGTGGGTTGGGGTCCCTGAGCCTGTCGAAGGGCCCTTCCTAATTGTGTCTTACCTGCTCTAATCCTCTCTTAAACTGAGGAATTCTTGCACAAGTAACAGTATCAATTCCACTGCGGTCGCCGCGTTTCAAAAAGTGATACGCAACTCCTGCAATCATAGCACCATTATCTCCACAAAGCTTAAGCGGCGGGAATATACAGTTTAAGTCAGAGCGCTCCCCAAGCATGGCACGAAGTCTTGAGTTTGCTGCAACGCCACCACCGCATACAACTGTTTTAAGACCAGTGTCATCGGCAGCACGAAGCAATTTTCCAACAAGAGTTTTTATTGCAGTTTCCTGGAATGCGGCACACATATTTTCGGTAGAATGCTCGTAGCCCGGCTGCCAGAATAAATCGCACTGGTGAATTACAGCAGTTTTTAATCCCGAAAAAGAAACATCATAACGGTGAGTTTCTTCATCAAGTTTAGGAATCGGGAACTTTGCAGCCGCAGGGTCTCCTTTTTTTGCAAGTTCATCAATTATAACTCCGCCAGGGTAACCAAGACCGTAGAACTTTGCAACTTTGTCAAACGCTTCGCCAACAGAGTCATCTACTGTAGTGCCTAAAATCTCAAGGTCGTCAAAATCATTTACTTTGCAGATAATACTGTGACCACCGCTAACTAAAAGTCCCAAAAAAGGATATTCAACATCGCTTTGGAGCTGGGCCGCATACAAGTGCCCAAGCATATGATTAATTGCAATAAAAGGTTTTCCGCAAGACCAGGCCAGTGTTTTTCCAAAAGTAAAACCAACAAGCAGAGAGCCCATGAGTCCCGGACGGTTTGTTGCTGCAATTGCATCAATTTTTTCAAGCGGTAAGTCTGCTTCTTTAAGGGCCTGCTTTACTACCGGTAAAATCCATTCGGCATGTTTACGGCTTGCAATTTCGGGAACAACGCCCTTGTAAACCTCGTGAAAAGGAATTTGAGTTGCAACAACATTGCTAAGTATTTTCTTTCCGTCTTCAACAATTGCGCAGGCTGTTTCGTCGCAGCTGCTTTCTATTCCTAGTACTATCATTTTTTTCCTTATCTTTTTTGTGCATTACTCTTACTAACTACGCTAAAGGTATAACCTTTTTCTTTGAGTTCCGGGTAAGCCTCTTTTAAAAGCGCTGGCAAAAAGTCTGCACTCCAGATGTGTCCTATCATTATAACGCTTCCGTTTTTATTGGCAAGAGCAAGTCCTTTTTTAAGTTCGGTAAGTGCATTATCGCGGGTTTTTTCGTTGTCTAAAAAGATGTTTCGTTCGTACCAGGTGTATCCAAGCTCGCGGGCAACATAAGGAACTTGAGTTTCTACATTTGTGCGGCTGTCTAAAAAGTAAATGCCTGCCTGTTCCGCAGTTTTAAGAATTATTTCCATTGCCTCGGCGTTTGCAGTTATGCCCGAACCTTCGTGATTATTCATTCCCACAACAGGACCAATCTGATCAATATTCACAAAAAGCTGTGCAATAATCTGCGCTTCGGTCATGTCGGGAGTAATTGCTCCAGGCCCCGGATTTATACTGGCATTTACAGACTGCATCGGCTGGTGAAGTATTACTTCGTTTCCCGATTTTCTAACAAGCTCTGCCGCTTCTACAGAATGAGTTATTTGTGGAAGTACTGCAACTGTAATTGGGAACGGCAGCTCAAGAAATTCCTTTAGCTGTGTCATATTCTGTCCGCCGTCATCAAATACAAAAATCAACTGTGCGTTCTTTTTTGCTTTTTCAAATCCAAACGATTTTACAGCAGGTTGTTTTTGCTCCGGCTTTTTCTCTTCTGGTTTTGTTTGAGTAACAGCAGGCTTATCGGATTCCTGTTTTTTGCCATCCTCTTTTTTTTGTTCGGTTTTCGGTTCAGTTTTGGGTTGGGCTTTAGCTTCCGGCTTTTTTTCTTCCAGCTTGATTTCTGGTGAAGAAAGTTTTTCTTTTTCCTGCTTTTTTGTGTCCTCTTCAAAGCGTTCAGTTATAGAAGCAGAAGAATCCTGCGGTTCAGTTTTTTTCTGAGGTTTTGGCAGTGTATTAATAAGCAACAGTACAAGGCAAAGTACAATCACGCTAAGACACAAAATGATTGTTTTGTAAGGAGAAATATAAACCTTGCCTTTTGTACTTCGTTTTTTAGTAGAAGTCCGTCTTTTTGTCTTTTTCTTTACAGTCAATTATTTTCCAAAGCTCCAAGAAATTCCTGCTCTTAAATATGGAGCTGGAACATACCGTGAAGCATTTTCAGTTCCCTTAATTGATTTAGCAGCAGTATATATGTTCATTGCATCAATTCTATAACCAGCTTGTGTATAAAGACGGATATTATTGAAAACAGCATCGGCCTGGGCCTGTAAGAATAATCCTAAAAATCCTGCATGAAGTATACCTCTGTAACCATCAACATCCAGACCAACGCTAAGTTTTGTGTCAAACATGTTATTTGTGTATGGATGATAATCTATGCTTCCACCTAAAGACACCATAGGAACTGCAAGAAGAGCAACAGATACGGGTGCCGCTAAAAAGCAGACCAGTCCTGCAAAAAGACAACAACCACTTGAAACTACTGGCAGTGCAAACAAAGTACAAAGATTAATCAATAACCATCCGTCAGTTAATGCCCAATTCCATATATCAATAACTGCTCTAAAACAAGCTAGTCCGGCCTTAAAACAAGCAGGAACACAGGTTAATGAGGTATCTAAAAATCCTGGAATATAGTTTAGTGAAAGATTTGCAAATGCTGTTATTGAAAGCTTGTCTTTTCTCCATTCCAATTGATTTACTATTTTGAAAAAATGTCCGTTCAGGCCAAGATTATCAAGGAGTTTTGGAGAAATATCTTTCATACTTTGCTGCCAGACATTGTAAACAGGAATTGAATTATAAAAAGGCATATCAAAGGCGTATGTATATTCGACTCCAAGATTATAAGTCATAATAAAACGGTCATCTGTTTTTTCAATTTCATCAGTTTGAGCAAAAGCCACCGAACTACAGATAAACACCGTTGAAATCAGAATTACAAGCCTTTTAAGCATACCTGCTCCTATTGTTTTGCAAATGTAACAGTAGATTTACCAGATAAATCAGAAACAGTCAGAGAGTTACCAGAAAGTTTCCATTTTTGAGTTTGAATAATAGAACCAAAGCTGCTGTCAATTTTTGAATATTCTTCTGCTGTGTAAGATACCTTGCCGTTTACAAGTACAGATTCGCTTCTAAGTTCAAGATAATCCTTGTCTACAGAAAAGCTTCCCTTAATAATTACAGATTTTTCAATCTTGGACCTTAATTCTTCTTCCGAAATATAGGAATCTTCGTGAAGAGTCATTGATTCAACAGTTGTGTTGTTTGACATTTCAAAACTCTGATTTTCCAAAAAGCTCATTGAGTTTTCTGTAAGAATTGTTGCTTTACCAAGATATTGTTCCATTTCGGTATTTGGACCGCTCCAGAATTCACTTTCTCCTCTGGAAGCAACTAACCAGGTGCCGTAAAGTGATTTTTCAAGCTCCGGATCATTTGTTACTGTAATTGTTTTTTTTGAGCAGCCAGCGAGCAATGCAAGTAAAATAAGTGTTGCAAAAAAAACAGAAAGTGATTTTGTCTTTATTGATTTCATTTGATTAAAACTCCCAATTCAAAAAGCTTTTGACTAAAATCTGCAGACGAATAGATTTTTGTCTTGTCTGCAAGTGTAATGCCTGGTTTTGTCTGCTCCGGATATTCAAGCATTGCCTTAAGATCCTGATCCGAAAGCTTTGCTGTATAACGGATTTCAAGAGCCTTCTTTTTGTTTATATCTTTATATAAAACTTTACAGTCGTTCAGTGTGATTTTCGGATTTGATGGTGTTTGAAAAAATAATTCTGCCTTATCTTCATAAGAATAATATTCCTTAGGAAAATAAAGTGTGTAATTTACAGTGTTGTTATCTGATAACTCAAAGTCTACAATTTTAACTGTTACATCAAAGCAGGTGTTTCTGAGTGGAAAATCCTTGCTATCCAAAGTAACTTGTCTTAAGAAAACGAGCTGACCAGATTCTTGTACCATTGTATAAATATTCTGTTTTGTTGTATTACAGGATATAAAAAGAGTAATTAGAAGAAATAATTGAATGATAAAAAGTTTACTTTTGTTTTTCATAGTCATAAAAAAAAGCACAAGCAGTAACATGCGTTGTGCTTTTTTTGAAACTCTCGAATAATATATTATTCACCAGTTACAATTGTTGTGTACTTCACTGTGAAAATTCCGATTGTAGTTTTCATATCTACAGTAGAAATAGTAGTGATTCCACCTTTTCTTGCAGCAGCCTGAATTCCAGCGTCAGATTCACCCATTGGAAGAACTCCAAAAAGGAATGTGGCAGTAGATTCACCAACTTTGCTTCCTAATTTGTTGCCAGTAGCACAAACAGGACCAATAGAAGAACAGCTTGCAAACAAGAATAATGAGGCTACAATAGCCAAGCCAAGTTTTTTCATAAAAAATCTCCTTATAATTTTTTGTGATTTTAAAATTATACACTATAAGGCCTGTTTTGACAACATTTAATAAATTCAGCATAATGAGGATAAGAGGTAAAAATAGATGATTGTTACTTGTCTTGATTTGGAAGGGGTTCTTGTACCGGAGATTTGGATTGCGTTTGCAGATGCTGTTGGAATTCCGGAACTGCGCCGTACAACACGCGATGAACCTGATTACGATAAATTGATGAAATTCCGTCTTGATATTCTTAAAGAACACAAGCTTGGGCTTAAAGAAATTCAAGATACAATTGCAAAAATTGACCCGCTGCCTGGCGCAAAGGAGTTTTTAGATGAGCTTCGTTCACTTGGACAGGTTATTATTTTGAGCGATACCTTCAGCCAGTTTGCAACACCACTTATGAAAAAGCTTGGATGGCCTACAATTTTCTGTAATTCGCTTGAAGTTGCAGATAATGGCGAAATTACAGGCTATAAAATGCGTTGTGCACACAGTAAGCTTACAACTGTAAAAGCTCTTCAATCCTGTGGTTTTGAAACTATTGCCAGTGGCGACAGCTTTAACGACCTTGAAATGATTAAAGCTTCAAAAGCAGGCTTCCTTTTCCGTTCTACAGAAAAAATCATCAAAGAATATCCGCAATTCCTGGCATTTACCGAGTATTCCGATCTTCTTGAGGCAATAAAAAAGTATTTATAATTTGTAAAAAAAGTTGTAACCACAGAGTTTCTGGGTTATTTTAAAGATGTACTCTAAGGAGAGAGAAGGAGTAATTTATTATGAAGAAAATTATTGCTATGGCTGTTGCAGCCGTTTGTTTAGTAGGTACTGCTTTTGCACTTGATCTGGAAGTTGGTGGAAAGGCTTCTTTAGGTCGCAATCTTGATCCTGGAACATTTAAAGAAAATTATGCTCAGGCAAAAGAAGATAAAACCTTTGATTTTGGATTTGGAGCATACGCACGAATTGCTTTTGTTCAACTTGAAGCAAACTATGTTAAGAGTTCCATTGATTTTAAGAGCAAAGATGAAAATGGTAAGACAAAGAAGACTGTTTACGAAACTCATACGCTTGATCTTTCTCCAATGCTCTGGGTTAGTGCAGATCTTTGGAAGTTACAGCTTGGTCTTGGTGTTGGTCCAAACTTTGCAATTCAGGTAAATGCTTTGGGTGATGTTAAGGGTGCCAAAAAACAGGATTTTACAGTAGGTATTATTGGTGGCACCGATGTTAAGTTCTACTTTACAGATCATCTTGGACTTGTTCTTTCTGGACGTTATGTAACAGACTTTAAGAAGCAGAATGTAAAGATTAATGCTTATGGTCAGGATGTTGAAACACCTCTTCCAGAATATTCTTTCAACCGCAAATCAATCTACGGTGGACTTGGACTTGAGTTTAAGTTGTTGTAGTTGAATCTGTGTGGTTCCTGAGCCTGTCGAAGGGGAAAAAAAGCGTGTTGTCTTGTGCAACACGCTTTTTTTTTGTATTATGTGCGTATTCTAAAAGGGGTGCTTGAACGGCTCGTTGGGCTGCCAGGCTGAGATTATACCCTAATACCTGATCCGGATAATGCCGGCGGAGGAAATCATTATGCGCAAAGCCGCAAAAATTTTTCTTTTAACAATCACAACATTATTGGTTTTTGGAATGCTTACTAGTGCTTCCAAGAAAAAGTCTGCCCGAACAAACGAGGTTGTAGTTTATACCTACAATTCCTTTAGTGGTGAATGGGGTGCAGGGCCAGAAATTGCACGCCTGTTTGAACAAAAGACTGGAATTAAAGTAACTTATGCCGAAATTGGCGACAGCGGTCAGATTCTTTCAAGAGCAATTCTGGAAAAGAAAAAGCCTGTTGCCGATGTTCTTGTGGGACTTGATAACTATTCTGCAGAAAAAGCTGTTGAAAGCGGAGTTCTTGCTGTTTACAAACCTGCCGGAGCCGACACACTTATTCCTGCAGAACTTAGCAGCAAGCTTAATGTAAAGGCCGGTAAGTGGTATTTGACTCCTTATGATTACAGCCACTTTGCTTTTATTTTTGATACTTTGAGCGGACTTCCTGCTCCTACCTGTCTTGAAGATTTGACAAAGGATATTTACAAAAAGAAAATCATCGTAATGGATTCTAAGACAAGTACTTTGGGCGTGGGCTACGAAGAATGGGTTCGCGCTGTTTATGGGGACCAGGCTACAAGCTATTTTAAGAGAATCTATCCTTCTATTTTGACTGTTGCTCCTGGCTGGAGTATCGGTTACGGAATGTTCACAGACGGCGAAGCTCCTTTGTGCTTCAGCTACACAACAAGTCCTGCCTACCATGTTGAATATGGCGAAGGCGACCGCTTTCAGGCTCTGATTTTTACAGACGGCCACGTTATGCAGGTAGAAGGCGCCGGCATTGTAAACGGTGCTCCAAACCTTGAAGGTGCCAAAAAGTTTATGGACTTTTTAATCAG
>JAFZXA010000133.1 GCA_017617115.1 Treponema sp. | reverse complement strand
CAAGACCCATTACATAGTCGCGGGTTACTCCGTATTTTACGGCACGCATTCCACCGGCATTTGTTGCAATGTTTCCGCCAAGGCTTGCACGCTTTTCACCAGGATCAGGCGGGTAGAAAAATCCAAGGCCTTCTACATATTTCTGAAAGTCTTCAAGAATAACACCTGGTTCAACTGTTGCAGTAAAGTTTTCTTTATCAATTTCGAGGATGTGGTTCATGCGGCTTAAATCAAGAATAATTGAACCGTTGTGTGGTACTGTGCTTCCCACAAGATTTGTTCCGGCTCCGCGAGGGGTAACCGGAATGTTGTTAGTGTGAGCAAACTTGAGCACTGCACTAACTTCCTGTGTGCTGTTTGGAAAAACCAATGCACTGGCATCACCATGTTTTCGTCCAAGCTGGTCGCTCAGATATTTTGGTTCAATGTCCTGCGAAAAAACTACGCGGGATGGATCTTTGATTATTGAAGTAAGTTGATTTATGACAGACATGATTTTTTCCTTAAGTACTTGTCATTTTCGGGCTTGACCCGGAAATCCCTGCTTATAAAAGATTGCCGGGTCGAGCCCGGCAATGACACGTTTTTTTAGATTCTATTAAAACTCGTCGATGTCCCAGCCTTCTTTAATGAAGTAGCCGCCGTATGTTTTGTTGAATACATCTTCTGTTTCTTTTGTCTGGAAAGCCTTAACAACCTTCTTGAAGAATTCAACTTTTTCTGGATCCTTAAGATCTGCAGTGCGTGCTGCAATAAGGTTCCAATACTGCTTTTCGTTTACTGATGTATCTTTGAAAATTGCGCTTTCTGTTTTGATACCAAAGTCAAGGGCATAGTTTCCGTTTACGATTGCTGCATCAACATCGGCAAGAGCACTTGGAATTGTGTTTGCTGCCAGTTCTTTAATTACGATGTTCTTTGGATTTTCTACAATGTCTGCAACTGTTGGGTTGAAGCCTGCATCTGCACTAAGCTTAATAAGACCTGTTGCTGCAAGAACCTTGATTGCACGACCACCGTTTGTAACATCATTAGGAATTGCAATTGTTGCACCATCTTTAAGTTCTGCTACAGACTTTACTTTTGAGCTGTAAAGGTTGAGCGGAATAATGAAAGTGTTTCCAATAAGCTTAATATCATAGCCGTGGCTGCCTGCATCGTTTTCCAAAAAGATTCTGTGCTGGAAAGCGTTCAAATCAATTTCGCCGTTATTGAGCGCATTGTTTGGTGTTACATAATCAGAGAACTGAACAATCTTAAGTGTAATGCCCTCTGCCTTAAGTGCCTTCTGAGCTGGTGCCCAAAGGTCTTCGTAGATTGAACCTACAACGCCAAGTTTGATTTCTACGTTCTTAGCTTTTTTTGACTTTTTGGGAGCACCAAAAACCGATGTAAGAGCAATTGCTCCAATTAAAATACCTGCGATAATTTTTTTCATATTTGTACCTCTTATATTTAATATGTAGGGGAAAGCCTTCCCCTCGCTCGCACTGCGTTGCTCGCTACCCCTTCGCCTAGGGGCAAGCCCCTAAAACCCCCGCGACTTTTGACAGCAGCCTACTGCTGGCAAAATGTCGGTAAGCTGGCGAAGCCTGCGACCAACGCCCCGTGCTTGCTTCAACCTAGTTGATGTCTAGGTTATAGCATTTTTTTATAACTTGTACTAATACAACTTTTTTATGCTGAGTTATAGGAAAAAGTTATAAGTGAGATATTAGGAAATAAGTAATTATTCTGTTTAAATTATTAAGGAGGCTATAAAATTATTTGAAAATATCAGGATAGTTTTTAAGGTTCATTTAAGAAAATATTTTCGATACTCTTTTCCATTCTGGAAATCAGCGGAACAACCAAAGCATTTCCCATGCAGAAATATCTGAATTTTTCAGGCATTCCAGTATTAGTCCAGTCATCAGGGAATCCTTGAATTCTTTCAGTTTCTTTTGGAGTAAGTATTCGAATTTGCTGATTTGTAAAATCTCTTACGATGTGTGTACTTCGGTTAAAGCTTCCTTCACTTGTAAGCATTGTTCTTGCAGGCTTATTCCATTCATCAATCATAGGAATAGCACCCTCAGAATAAATATATTTATGGCCATTTGCAGCAATTCGATATTTTCTTTTTGCACCTTTTATATACTGCCAGGTATGTCGGCTTTCTGCAGGAAGCTCTGTTTCTGTTTCATCAGAATGAGTGCTAGCTGGGTCTGTAAAATAAAGTCTTTCATCAGGGATAAAGTATTTTTTATCAACATCATCTTTTTCGATAATATCACCAATAGTCTCTGACTTGAACGTAACCGGTGTAGATTTTACAGTGTAAATATTTCCGTTAAACATGATTCCTGAATTACAGAAACCAAAACTAAAATTATCAGAAACATTTGCAATATCATTAGAAATCTCGGTTGTTTCAATCTTTGAAGTTTCAATTTTTTTTACAGGAAATGATTTTGCAAAAAATCCATTTGTATCTAATACTTCTGAAACAAGAGAAGTGTCCTTTTTAAGTTTCAAAGATTTAGCAAAGTTGGTATCAGCTTTATATGCAAAAATAAAAGTACGTCTTCTTCTTTGTACAGCACCGTATTCTGCTGCATTTACAACTCTCCATTCAACAATATAATTTT
>JAFZXA010000132.1 GCA_017617115.1 Treponema sp. | reverse complement strand
TTGTGCCCTGCAGAAAATGTAATCTATTTGATTTCAAAAAATCTTCTGCCAGAAAGACCTGGCCGTTCTTTTGAATTAGATTTGAAACCCAAATCATGTACCTATTTCTGCTACAGGGCGGCTTAAATTAACGGCATTGGTCTTTTTATTTTGTTCCTGTGAAAACTTTTTAAAGGCACAGGGAACCGCCGATGTTATTCAACAGGCAATTGATTATGCTAATTCTACAAAATACAGCATTAAGGTAGAATCCGAAAAGGGCAGCGGCATTGTAACAAAACCAGCCGCCGGCGAAGCTCTTGTAAAACCTTCCGACATTTTTAATCTGTCATTCAGTTCAGAATCAGACTCACAGTTTATAAAATGGGAAGCCTATAACTCAAAAACAGGCGAAGCGTTTACAGACAATACATATCTGCAAATAGAAAATCCTTTGATGATTGATACAACCTGCACCTTTGTAAAAGATCCGGAGAATGAAAACATCCAGCTTGCAATTCGTGCGGTTACAGCAAAGCGTCCAAGAATAATCCGTGCTACTCCGGTAGACCAGGAAACAGGAGTTCCAAGAAATTCAACTGTTTGCATTTCGTTTGACAAATCTAATATGAACTCCGATTGCATTTACTACACAGAAGAAGAAATGCAGGCACTTAAAGAACTTGGCTTAAAAGATTCCGACTTTTTACAAGGCGATAATGAACATTGCAATGGCAGATATTACGGCTACAAAAAAGGCGATGTACATTTCTTCAAAAATATCCAGATAGGCAGTTCACCAGTCAATGGTTCTTCATTAACAAAATATTTTTATGACCCATACTGGGAAAAAGACCCTAACGATTTGGGTGGAAGCACTCTTGTTATTCAAACAACAAACCCACCTCCTCCAAAGAATGTTGTTGTTTATGTTACTCTTGCAAAAGATTTCTGCTATTACGTTGGTGATATTGCAGTAACGTTCCGAGAAGAAAATACAATAAGTTATAAAACGATGACTGATAAAGAATCAAAAACACCTAAGATTTCTGTACCTGAAGATAGTCAAAATAACAAAGATTATCATGTTATAAAGTTTAAGAATGCGAATGGTGAATTTGAGACTCTGCCATACGTTAAAGGCAATCAAACAACTCCAAATATCATACCTGTTTGTGATGATGTAAATTATATTACTTTGAGTTTTTCATTTAGTGCCACAGACGAAGGAGGAAGCGGTATTGCCAATCGTTTCAGACTTTGTTGTGGTGATGGAATGGACGCCCCTTCAATTGAAATTCCATATTGTAATGTAACACCAGATACAGGTTATACCCAATGGTCCGAAGAATATATAATTCCAAGAAGCTCTTATTTAAGGTCTGCAGGAAAATATTGTTTTACTTTACGAGCAATAGATAATGATGGCAATTCTGCACCCTTATTATATGAAGAACAACAGGTTTTGTGTTTCTGGCTTCATCTAACACAGAGTGAACCAAATTATTAAGGAAGGAAAAAAATGAAAAAGCACATAAATTCAATAATTATTTCAGTTATATTAGCATTAGCATTTGCACTTTTTGGATGTAATTCTTCAATTAATAATCCAGAAAAAGATAAAAAACAAAATACAAACACAACAACAAATAATCCCGCCACTAATAATCCTGATAATCCAGAACTTGAATTAGAACTAAGTGAAATGCCGCTTACCTTTCAGGCAATAACCGCCGGTAAAATCATTTTATCTGGAAAAGATTCTTTTGAAAGAATAAGCATTCAAAAAGGTGATGGTTTAATATTTGATTCTTCAGATATTATTACTGTGCAGCCTGGTGATTTAATTTATTTTTATGGTAAAAAGAAAACAGATACAACAAGTATTACAATTAATCTTACAATTGAATGTACTGCCGACTTTTATGTATATGGCAATGTTATGAGCCTTCTTTATTATACAGATTTTAAAGATAAAACAGAAATAAAAACAAAGAATGCATTCCAAAGTCTTTTTAAGAATAACACACATATTAAAAATCATGAAACACTTGATATTGTTCTCCCTGCTACTGATTTATCAGATGGTTGTTATAAGCAAATGTTTTATGGCTGTACAGGTTTAACAAGAGCACCGGAATTACCAGCTACAACACTTACCACAGAATGCTATGATTCTATGTTCTTGAATTGTAAAAATCTTAAAAATATAAAATGTTTTGCCACTGATATTTCTGCTGTTGATTGTACAAGAAACTGGATATATCAGGTTGCTGACACAGGAACGTTTACAAGTGCTCAAACTAATAGTATCTGGAGATACAAAGACAAATATTCCGGAATCCCAGTTGATTGGACAGCAGATCCTCCTTTTGCTGTTGTAAATGCAAAAGAATTACCGCTTACACTAGAAGCAATAGAGGATGGTTTTATTCAAATAAATAACATAAATCAATTTGGTAACGTAAAGTATAAAAAAAATAATGGTGAAATAACACAGGCAGGAAGTCAGATTGATATCTCAGCTGGTGATATAGTTTGTTTATATGCAGATGGTCCAGTTAATGAATCCAGCGATTATAAAACTAGAATGGGTATTAATTGTACAGATTATTGTTATATTTATGGAAATATAATGAGCCTCTTATACTCAGAAACTTTTTCTGATAAAACAGATTTAAAAAACAAAACATATACATTTTATTACTTGTTTGCCAACAATACACATATAAAAAATTGTTCAATTGACTTGGTTCTTCCCGCAACTTCTCTGACAGAGCATTGCTATTATATGATGTTTCAATTATGTTCGGAATTGACTATAGCACCAGAACTACCTGCTACAACATTGGCATCCTATTGTTATGATAGTATGTTTGTAGGTACTTCTTTTGTTTCTGCTCCAAAACTTCCTGCTAAGAATTTAGCCTCATATTGTTACCAGTCTATGTTTCAAGGCTGTCAAAATTTGACAACAGCGCCTGAATTACCTGCAACTACTTTGAAAATGTATTGTTATGCATCTATGTTTAATAATTGCCAGGGATTAACTACAGCACCTGAACTTCCTGCCGGAAAAAACGGTGAAGGGGCTTTGGCTATTTATTGTTATCAGAAGATGTTTGGCACATGTAAAAGTTTGACATCTGCACCAGAATTGCCTGCAACTACTTTGGAAAGGAATTGCTATGCATATATGTTTATGGATTGTACAAATTTAACATCTGTACCAGAATTGCCTGCAACTTCACTTGCAGATAGCTGCTATGTCTGTATGTTTGCTAATTGTAAAAATTTAACATCTGCTCCAGAGCTTCCTGCTGGTAAAAATAATATTGGTGCTCTTGCTCCATCCTGTTACGCATCTATGTTTAAAGGTTGTACAAGTTTGACTACAGCACCTGAACTTCCTGCTAAAACTTTAATATCTGCTTGTTATTTTAATATGTTTACAGATTGCACTAATCTTAATACTTTATACTGTAGTGCTACAGATATTTCTGCTACCAATTGTATTAAAGATTGGCTTCCAGCAAAAGACACATCTATTGGTTTTGTATTTACTGATAAACCAGATATATTTACATCACTTCCTGATAATGGATGGATGACCGAAAAAGAACTTCCTCTGACATTGGAAGCAATCAAAGATGGTACAATAACTATAGAAAATCCAGGAAACTTTACAAATTTAAAATATTCAAAAAACTATGGTAGTAAGCAGTCATATTCATCTGATGGAATATCAGTACTTGCAGGAGATACGGTCTTCTTCTTTGCAGATGCATCTACAAATACTTATACGTCAGGTATGACAATAAATTGTACAGCTGATTGTTACGTTTATGGAAACATAATGAGTCTCGTAACCGCATCCGCAAATAAATATTCAATTAACGAAACTCTTACTGCTACCAGCTCTTTCTTAAAATTATTCTATGAAAACAAATATATAAAAAATCATCCTGAAAAAAAATTAAAACTTCCTGCAACAACATTAACGAGTTCGTGTTATGTAAATATGTTCACAAAATGTTATGGTTTGACAGAGGCCCCAATACTGCCTGCCACTTCATTAGCAAACTCTTGCTATGAATATATGTTTGCTAATTGTACAAGTCTGCAAGAAGCACCTGATCTTCCTGCGCCTATATTGCAAGGAAATTGTTATCTTGGTATGTTTTCTGGCTGTACAAAGTTAACGAAAGCTCCTGTTATTTCTGCTACTACAGCTGGTGTTTGGTCTTGTGGATCGATGTTTTCGGGATGTACAAGTTTAGTAAATCCTCCGGCGCTTAATGCAAGCAAGCTAGGTGGTAATTGTTATAACTCTATGTTTAATAATTGTACAAGTTTGCAAACTGCTCCAGCGCTTCCTGCTACCACCTTGCAAGCCTCTTGCTATAAACAAATGTTCAAAGGTTGCACCAGCTTAAAGACTGCCCCTGAACTTAAGGCAACTACGCTAGCAGATAATTGCTATGAATCTATGTTCTCTGGTTGTGCTAAACTAAACAATGTAAAATGTCTTGCAACAAACATTTCTGCCACAGACTGTACAAAAGATTGGCTCAAAGATGTTGCTGTGAATGGTACATTTACAAAGAAATCTACGACAGGCTGGACAACAGGTTCAACATCCGGCATCCCAAGCGGCTGGACAGTACAGAACGCTACGAATTAAACATCCCAGATTCCCCGGTCAAGCAGGGGAATGACATTGGTGTGCAGCCAGAAATGACAGCTCATTCTTTTTGTTGTTGTTTTTCTGCTGCAACTTCTTCTGCAAGTTTTTTGATTTCTTCTAAAGGAAGTCCAATGCAACGAGAAACTTTTTCAGGAGAGTCTCCTTCTTTTAAGAGATTCTTAGCATTTTCAACAGCTTTGTTATGTGCCCCTTCTATTAAACCTTCTTCACGGCCCGCTTCTTTAGCCATTGTAGTTATATCATAATCATGTAAATTCATAGCAGCGTAATCACTCCTGAATTTGTCATTCTCTTTAATCATCTCGACAGTGGCAGAAAGACGCTTGGTAAAGTCATCTTCTCCAGGCTCGTTCGTACTAACATACTTAAGGAATTTCCTTATACGGTCATTCTTTTCCTGTTCGTACGCACTTGCATTAGTTGTTATGATTAAACAATCCGAGAAAAAGTTGTACCCTTAGTTGACGGACTTGGGGAGCCGGTGGAAGGCAGCTGATTTATTGAGATTAAAAATCTCGAGCATT
>JAFZXA010000131.1 GCA_017617115.1 Treponema sp. | reverse complement strand
TAAGCCTGCTGAATCTCTTTTAAATAACGCTTTGAATCAGCCTTTTTCTTAGAAAGCACAGGACCACTAGAATTGTGACCTGTCAACAACGCCTGAACCTTATCCCCTTCTTTCGGCAGATCGTCTGCGAACTCCTCTACAGGGATTAGACCCTCTGACTTATCTCCAATGTCTACATAAACATAGTCGTTGGTAATCTGTACAACAATACCTTCTACTAACTGACCTGCCTGTGGTGCATTGAATTCTTTGAGGGACTCCTCTAATTGTGTCTGAAAGTCGCCCTTGGAGTTCTGAGCTTCTTCCTTTTCCACTTCCATTTCTTCCATGTTAAAACCTTTTGTTTATGAAATTTGTCTTTCTATTATCGCACAAACTTCTTCTATCGTCAAGTTAGAAGTATCAATATACAGCGCATCAGGAGCAATCTTAAGCGAGCCCTCTTTTTTGTTTTTATCCATTTCATCGCGTTTTTCTATGGCTTCTTTTATCTGTTCCAAAGTCATGTCGCTAACACCCTGGTCAAAACGTCGCTTGGCACGAACTTCAGCACTGGCATCAAGATAAACCTTAATTTCGGCATTCGGGAAAACTACAGTAGTCATGTCGCGGCCTTCGCAAACAATACTGAGCGATTTTGTAATTTCGCGCATAAGGTCATTTACAAGGTGTCGGATTTCTACAATAGCACTAACCTGCGATGCATTATTAGTAATGCGGTCGTCGTGAAGGTGGGCGGTTACGTCTGTGCCGTTTAAGATAAAGTGTCCTTCTTTCGTATATTCAATCTTCTGCTTACGGCAAAAGTCAAGAGTTGCAGCTTCGTCCTTGTAGTCAATTCCAGCGTCCAGTACAGCCATTGTAAGGGTACGGTAAAATCCCCCGCTGTTCAAAAAAGTAATGTCATGCCTGTCTGCCAGCATCTTTGCGATGGTACTTTTTCCAGTTCCAGCTGGTCCGTCAATTGCGATTATCATTTATGTTCCTCCTGAGGAAGGCCGCTTGCGGCCGTTGATTAATAGCAAGCCGTTAAAAAAAATGCGAAAGCATTTTTTAGGCTTACCACCTTATTTAATAAACAGTTAAGAGGGGAAAGCCTTCCCCTCGGCCGCACTTCGTTGCGTCCTACCCCTTCGAACGGGGCTCATGCGCCGCCCCGTAACGCCTGGCTCTATTTTTTTTATCTTATTGTAGCAATAACACCTTCTAAAACTGTATCCAATATAGAATCATTTATCTTACCAACCTTCTCAACAAGGCGTTTTTTATCTACATGAACAATCAAGTGTGGTTGTGTAACAACTTCTTTGGAAAGATTTGTGACAGATGGTTCTAATAATATATTATTTGGAATATCAGCATACAAAGTATTTGTTGTTAAAGGTAAAACCACAACAGTTTTAAGGTTACTTTCATTTAAAACATTATTTTGAAGAACAATCACAGGTCTTCGAAAACCTACTTCGCTTCCAAAAGGAATTCCAAAATCAACCCACCAAATTTCACCACGAATCATTCTTCAACGCCTCTCTTACAGTTTCCAATCCTGCATCGCAATATTCAAGCTGCTCTGAAACTGGTATTTTTGCAAGCACAGAATTGATTTGTTCCACTTGTTGTTCGTGAGTGATTTCTGCTGTTTTATTTTGAGGTTTGAGAGTCTTTAATTTTTCGATTAAAAAAGAAATAACAGAAAGCGTTTCTTCGTAATTCAAAACCGAAGCCTTTTGTTCAAAATCTGAAACCATCGCATCTGACATATCAATACCTCCATTTGAAAATCTAGTTTAAATATAACATGATTATTGAACTTTTTCCATAAAAAAAAGTCCGTCACAACTTCTGACGGACTTGCAATACTTAAACCTGTACATTGATTTTACAGCATAATGGTACTATAGGTAATTTTTTTTATTCTGAATCCACAACTGTAAATGCGAGGTAATCTACTAAATATGGATTTTTTGAAAAATCTTTTATTAATCCAGTAATTTTTATTTTATCTCCTTTAGCAACATCTGCTTTTTCATCATCATTCGTATAATATACAAAATGAAGTGATGATAAAGTACTTACCGATACATAGGCAGAAACATAATAACTGTAGTCTTTATAATTTTCATCAGTATTCATTTTGGCTTCCAAAACAGTAACAGGCATATTAATTGCAGCGTCTTTTACTATTTCTGCAAATTTTGCGGCACGTATGTCTGTAAGTCCTTTTGTCATTGCCTGTAACATCCCTGGTTCTTCAAAGAATTTTGCTTTAGTTGAGTTATACAATTTTTCATCTCCGAATACTTTTGGTAAAAGGGTATCAAAATCTTTTGTAATAGAAGAAACGGATACTAATGAAGTGAGTTCTGTCTTTTTCTTGTCTTTTTTATAATATAAATCAGTATATTCATAATTCAAGCTACCATCTTTTTGCACTGTAACTGTCAAAGTTAAATATATAGGAACCATTGCAGCCAAACAAGTTACTTTTTCAAATACATACTCATTTTTTACTACATCGGCTTTTACAAAATATGCATCTTTAAAACATGAGCCGTTTAAACATACATATCCAATTCCTGGATAAAAATCCTTTGAGAAATCAAATGTAAATGATTCTACTTTTGATTTAGATGCAGCAAAAACACTTGCTGTCAATGTAACAACAAATAAAAGAGTTGTAATAAACTTTTTCATAAAATCCTCCTATGATTTTATTTTTTATGGAAAAAAATGTCGAAAGATTTACCTTACTAACAGCAAGTGCGCTCAAAGCGGCATCAATCTAACATTAATTCTCAATATCACTAATGACATTTGTTATAATAAAATATTACAACTGTAATAAATTATAAAACATAATAATAAATATTACAATCTAAACATTTCATAAATCACAATATTTCAATTGTGATAAAAATAAGTATGGGTTTTTGGCAGAATGTTGAAGATGAATGTGAATATCTTGGTATAACAAGAAAAGAACTTGCTGAAAAGGCAGGGTTTTCTGTTCATACAATTTCGAATGGAATCAAGCGTGATGGAATGCCTGCTGCAGATCTGGCATTGCGTATTTCAAAGGTTTTGAATGTTTCGTTGGAAAACCTTTTGGGTGTAAAAAATTTCAGCAAAACAACAGCTATTACAGAATCGGAGACCCAAAAACAGGACAGAAAACTGTTTTCAAAATATTTGCCATTAGTAAAGAAAATCAATCAACTTGAAGATGAATCTAAAAAGGCTGTTTTGACAATTATTGAAAAGCTTAAATAATGTATGGCCCTTCGACAAGCTCAGGGACCGCAAATGGAATCACAGGGATCGCAGGACTAACGATTAGCCGCCAGCTCCAGCAAACTTTTCACTTCTGCAGGAGTCAAATCTCTGTGTTCTCCAGGGCGCAGGTCGTCAAGATTTACATTGCCTATGCGTACTCTTACAAGCGAGCGGGTTCCAATGCCCTGACTTTCAAGCACAGTGCGGATTTCGCGGTTTTTGCCTTCTATGAGTGTGATACTTACCTTACGTGGTTTTAGAATGCGGCAGCGTACACATTTATAAAAAGTATTTTCTACGCGGATTCCTTTTTCAAAGCGGGCGGGAAAATCTTCCGGAACATCCTGGCTTGTTTCTACTATATATTCTTTTTCTATCTGGCTTGAAGGGTGGCTTAGTTTTTTGGCAAAGTCGCCGTCGTTGGTGAATAAAATCATGCCTTTACTGTACATGTCTAAGCGGCCTACGTTGTACAGGCGTTCGCTGTAACTGTCTTTAAGGAGGTCTGCGGCTACCTGGCGACCTTTTTCGTCGCTGGCAGAACAGACAAAACCTGCGGGTTTATTTAAAAGGACGTAACATTTGCGGGCTTCGGGTTTGATTTTTTTGCCGTCTACGGTTACTGTGTCGCTGCTGCCAACTTTTGTTCCGAGTTCTTTTACTACAGTTCCGTTTACTGCTACGCGGCCGTCCAGAATGATTTGTTCACTGGCACGGCGGCTTGCAACTCCGGCATGGGCAAGATAAACCTGTAAGCGGATTTTTTCTTCGGTGGCGTTTGGACTATCGGGCAAGTTCGAACCTCTCCTGATCGTCTTCGTCGAGCTTTGGCAGTTCTGCAATTGAATTAAGCTGAAACAGTCGCAGGAATTCTTTTGTTGTACCAAAAAGTGTTGGTCGTCCAGGTGCTTCCTTTTTTCCAACTTCCTTAATCAAGTTTCGCTCAAGCAAAAGGCGGATCATATTATCAACGCCTACCCCGCGGATTGATTCTATCTCGGCACGAGTAATCGGCTGTGAATATGCAATAATAGAAAGAGTTTCAAGCGCAGAACGAGAAAGGCGTCCTTCGCGTTTTGAGCCGTACTGCTCTTTAAGAACATTCCAGTATTCCTTTTTAGGCACCAGCGCCCAGCCGCCTGTAATCATTACAAGCTCAATGCCGGAATTTTCTGCGGTATATTTTTCCTTAAGATTTTCAAGACATTTTTCTACAACATCATCTGCAAGCTGCGCCTTGTTGGCAAGCACCTTTGTTGTAACAGGCTCGCTTTCCAAAAACAAAACAGTTTCGCATAAGGCAGTTTCTTTATTAAAATCCATATTCATTTCCTAGATGCATTCATAATAGTAAAAAATTATACTCACGTCAAATCGTGTCCGCGAATTACAGGACGAAAAGGGAGTAATTCGCAGCCACGATTTGACTACGCACAATTTTTTACAATGAGAACATGTATGAAAATGGATTATATATGATAAATGCATCTGAGTTTTATAAAAACCGCGGAGCGAAGGTTCGTGTTTTGCGGAACGCCCTCTTCGTTTAGTGGAGCAAAACACGGTTCTTTGCGGGAGCGATTTTTATAAAACTCCACATGAATTAATTACTAGTTAGTTCATCTTCATCCTGAACATAACCTTCGCTGTCTTCGCGGGCACAGATTTTTATATCACCAAAAAGTTTATTCTGGAAGATGGTAATCATCTTAAATTTTACTGCTTCAAGAATTGCCATGAAGGCGCAGATAACGTCCATTTCGTTGCCTTTGCGGGTGAGCAGGTCGGTGAACATGCATTCTTTTTTATCTTCGAGGAGCTCGTTCATCAACGTAATTTTTTCGTTTACCGAAATTTCCTCGTACACGTTCAGGATTTTTTCGTTTGAGTACTGGCCCATCATGGACTTGAAAATTGACTGCATCTGCTGGAGCAATTCCCAGGTGTCAATTTCTTCCCACATGTCGTCGCTTTCTTCAAACGGCAATACGCGTTCAATCTTTTTGCGTTCAAAGTTCCATTCAGACTGATCTTCCTGTTCTTCGAGCATTGATGAAAGCTTCTTAAACTTCTGGTATTCAATAAGTTTATCTACAAGCTCCTGGCGTGGATCTTCGTCGTCTTCGTCATCCATGTTAAATTCAACAGGAAGCAGCATGCG
>JAFZXA010000130.1 GCA_017617115.1 Treponema sp. | reverse complement strand
TTTCAAGGCTTTTAGATAAATACAGGGCAGAGCTTGCACAGGCTTTGCTTGGAGGCGCAGAATGATAGAAGGAAAAATTACAAGAATTTCCGGACCTATTGTTTATGCACAAGGTCTTGACGGCTGCGGCCTTTACGATGTTGTTGATGTTGGCGAAAAGCGTCTTATTGGTGAAATTATCAGGCAGAATAAAGGAAATGCTACAATTCAGGTTTACGAGGAAGATACAGGTATGCACCTTGGCGAAAAGGTTGTGTGTCTTCAGCGTCCACTTTCTTTGCGACTTGGACCTGGTCTTGTAGGAAATATTTACGACGGTATTCAGCGTCCTTTAAAATCACTTTTTAACGGCGAAGATAAAGAATCGGAAATTGACGACAGCGCCTTTTTAATTCCAGGTCAGCGCACCGAACCGCTTGATGAAAAAAGAGTATGGCATTTTGATGCGGCAGAAGGCATTGCCGAAGGTATAAAAATCCATCCTGGTATGGTGCTTGGAACAGTACAGGAAACTCCTTCTATTTTACATAAAATTATGGTGCCGCCTGAAATCCGTGGAAAAACACTTACCAGCTTTAAGGGAAGCGGCGACTACACAATAGAAGACCTTATTGCAACCACAGATCTTGATGAAGAAATAAAACTTGCACATTACTGGGCTGTACGAAAGCCTCGTCCATATAAATTAAAGCTTAATGTTTCTGAGCCTCTTATTACAGGCCAGCGCGTAATTGATGTTTTCTTCCCGCTTAGTAAGGGTGGAACTGCTGCAATTCCTGGAGGTTTTGGAACAGGTAAAACAATGACCCAGCATGCGGTTGCCAAATGGTGCGATGCAGATCTTATTGTTTATATTGGCTGTGGCGAACGTGGAAACGAAATGACCGAGGTACTTACAGAGTTCCCGGAACTTATTGACCCAAGAACCGGCCGTTCCATTATGGAGCGAACAATTCTTATTGCAAATACTTCGAATATGCCTGTTGCGGCTCGTGAAGTTTCGCTTTATTCAGGAATTACACTTGCAGAATATTATCGCGATATGGGAATGGATGTTGCAATCATGGCAGACTCAACTTCGCGTTGGGCAGAAGCACTTCGTGAGCTTAGCGGACGTATGGAAGAAATGCCTGCAGAAGAAGGTTTCCCGGCTTATTTACCAACCCGCCTTGCTTCTTTTTATGAACGTGCAGGTCGTGTAGATGCACTTTGCGGCGAGCAGGGTTCTGTAAGCGTAATTGGTGCAGTTTCTCCTCCGGGCGGTGACTTTAGTGAACCTGTTACCCAGCATACAAAACGATTTATCCGCTGCTTCTGGGCGCTTGACCGTGAACTTGCAAATGCGCGTCATTATCCTGCAATCGGTTGGATAGATTCCTATTCTGAATATGCAGAAGAAGTGCGCGACTGGTGGGAGGTTAGGAATCCGCTTTGGTGGCAGCTGCGTCTTCAGGCACTTGAGCTTTTAAAATCGGAGCAGAAGCTTGAACAGATTGTTCGTCTGATTGGACCTGATGCACTTCCTCCGGCACAACGACTTGTTCTTAAAGTTGCCGAAATGATTAAGAATGGATTTTTGCAGCAGAACGCTTTTGACGACATAGATAAATATTGTTCCATTGAAAAACAAATCCTTATTCTTGATTTGATTATGGAATATTACCGTCGTGCAGATGCAGTTATAAAGCATGGTGCTCTTTTGAACAGGGTAGTCAGTCTTCCTGTTTGCGACGAGCTTGTGCGAATCAAAATGCAGTATCCGAACGATCAGATAGATAAAATAGAAGAAATAAGGGGAAGACTTGACCAGCAGCTGGGCGAACTGGAAAGGGCATATTCTTCCAGAAGGAATGGATAGGGGGCGGCAATGAAAGGTGTAGAATATAGAGGCGTAACTTCTGTAGACGGACCAATTGTTGTCCTTAAAAGTACAGAAAATGTTTTTTACAACGAAACAGTGTGCCTTCGCGACAGAAACGGTAACAAGCGTACCGGTAAAGTTGTAGACATAAGCGAGCAGGCAGTTGTAGTTCAGATTTTTGGTTCAACAACAGGCCTTGACCTTGATGAAGCATCGTTTGAATTTTTAGACGAGCCGCTTGAGCTTAGGGTAGGTGAAGGACTTCTTGGCCGTGTATTCAATGGACTTGGTGAACCGATTGACGGCTATCCTCAAATCATATCTTCTGAAAAACGAAACGTTAATGGAAACCCAATCAATCCTTACGCGCGCGTTTATCCAAGAGACTTTATTCAGACCGGTATTTCTGCAATTGACGGAATGAACTCTCTTGTTCGCGGACAAAAACTCCCTATTTTCAGTGGCAACGGACTTCCCCACAACAAGCTTGCGGCACAGATTATCAGGCAGGCAAAGCTCCGCAACTCAGACGAAAAATTTGTTATGGTTTTTGCGGGCATGGGAATTAAATACGACGTAGCGCAGTTCTTTGTAAAAACTTTTGAAGAGTCTGGTGTTCTTTCGAATGTAGTAATGTTTCAGAGCCTTGCAGATGCTCCTTCTATTGAACGAATCATCACTCCGCGTTGTGCTCTTACTGCTGCAGAATATCTTGCTTTTGAAAAAGGCATGCATGTACTTGTTGTTCTAACCGATATGACAAACTACTGCGAAGCACTGCGTGAAATTTCTACAACTCGTGGTGAAGTTCCGGGGCGTAAAGGATACCCTGGCTACCTTTATTCAGACCTTGCAGAACTTTATGAGCGTGCAGGAAAAATCAAAGGTTCAAAGGGTTCTATTACTCAGATTCCTATTCTTACAATGCCAAATGATGATATTTCGCATCCTATTCCGGATTTGACAGGTTATATTACAGAAGGTCAGATTGTACTAGGCCGCGAACTTTTCCAGAAGGGCTTGTATCCGCCGGTTTCATCGCTTTCGAGCCTGAGCCGACTTATGAAGGATGGTATTGGCCCAGATATGACCCGCGAAGACCACGCTGCAGTTTCTTCACAACTCTTTGCATCTTATTCAAAGGTAAAGACAATCCGTAATCTTGCTGCAATCATTGGTGAAGAAGAGCTTGGGGACTTAGACCGTCAGTACCTGCGCTTTGGTGAACGCTTTGAACAGGAGTTTTTGACCCAGGGCGAATTTGAAGACCGCACAATTGAACAGACACTTGATATTGGCTGGAAGATTCTTGGTGAGCTTCCTGAAGAAGAACTTACACGAATTAAACCGGAGTTGATTGAAAAATGGCACAAATAACCGTTGCGCCAACAAAATCAAACCTTCTCATTACAAAAGAGCAGCTTGCAGTAAGCACAAACGGCTACGAGCTTCTTGAAGAAAAACGCGAAATTCTTG
>JAFZXA010000129.1 GCA_017617115.1 Treponema sp. | reverse complement strand
GCTGTTGTTCCAATCTGGCGCTGGGTAGACTCTTTGAGCATGCGTAAAATGCTTCCGCCAACTGTAAAAAGCGTTGTGAACAAAAAAGTACAAAGTGCAATCGAAAGAATAATTAAAAAACTTTTTCCGCGATATTTGAAAATATATTTCTGCGCTGTTTTTCTGATAACTGGTGTATTGTGTACCTGCATTTTTATCCCCTTACAATCATACCGTCTTCAATGCGGATTGAACGATCTGCAAGCTGAGCAATTTCATCGTTGTGTGTAATCATCACAATTGTCTGTGCAAACTTTTGACTTGTTACTTTTAAAAGTCCCATTACATCCTGAGTTGTTTTTGAATCAAGATTTCCGGTTGGTTCATCTGCAAGAATAATTGCCGGTGCCGAAGCCAGAGCCCTTGCAATTGCAACACGCTGCTGCTGTCCGCCCGAAAGTTGCGAAGGATATGCCTTGAGTTTTTCTGAAAGGCCGAGAGTGTTTATTATTTCGTTTATTAATTCCTGGTTCGGTTTTTCGCCGTCCAGTTCAATCGGAAGCACAATGTTTTCGTAAACAGACATTACCGGAACAAGATTAAATGCCTGAAAAACAAATCCTATTTTTCTTCGTCTGAAAATTGTAAGCTCTTCGTCTTTAAGAGAAAAAATATCTTTACCATCGATTATTACTTTGCCTTCTGTAGGACGGTCCAATCCTCCAAGCATATGAAGCAGTGTCGATTTTCCGCTGCCCGAAGTTCCGACTATACTTAAAAATTCGCCTTTGTTTACAATAAGATTTACATCACGCAGGGCTTCTACCTTTGCCTCGCCGGTTCCATAAGTTTTCCTAAGATTTTCTGTTTTCAAAATTTCCATTGTGTGCCTCCTGAGCATGAATTAAACATAACACACAATTCTTTCAAGAATCTTTCAATCTTATAAATTTGCTAAATTTATTCTCTCTTTCTGTGGCAATGGAATTGCTTTTTCATTAATAAACATAAGCATGTAAATTGGAAGATAGACAATTTTTCCTTTTACGGAAAGATTATAAGTTGAAAAAACGAAAGCTTTTTTGATTTTGTAATCATCATTTGAAAGAATATTTGTAAGCGCGCTGTGTTGGGTATAATCTTTCCCGCTTTTAACTTCTATGGGAAGACAGCTGCCTTCATACTCAATCAGAAAATCAACTTCTCCTTTCTTTTTATTTGCATAGTAGTAACCTTCGTATCCGTGTGCAAAAAGCTCCTGGGCAACAGCATTTTCAAAAATGGCACCACAATTTATTTCCTCTGCTTTTTCCAAGAGCTTGATTTGTGTTGCGCGCCCAAAAAGAGTTGAAAGCATGCCAATATCAGAAAGGAAGAATTTAAAAAGGTTAGACTGTTTGTTTATTTTTAAAGGAACAACTGGCTCGGTTGTATTGAAAATCGGAAGAGCAACTCCTGCATCAGAAAGCCAGTTAAAGCTGTTTTCATATCGGTCAAACTTTAAGTTCTTGTCTAAATCTGTAAAAATGTATCGCTTGTTTTTTGCGTTTAATTCAGATGGAATGAGATCGTAAGTTTTTATAAGCTTTAGTTTGTCTTTTTTTTCATACTTTGTGAAATCGCGTTTGTAGAACTCGATTATTTTTTCATGAACTTTACTTACCTTGTTAAAATCATTTTCATCTATATAGGTCTGAATCGCTTCCGGCATTCCGCCGACTACAAGATATGTATAAAAGGTATCTATAATTCTTTCGTGGATAAACGAATCAACTTCTTTTTGTTCTGTAAAGCATTCGTTAAGATAATCTAAGGTTTCCTGTTTTACTTTTAGTGCTATCAGAAATTCTTCAAAATCCATAGGAAACATTTCTATGATAGAAAGATAGCCGACAGGTGCAGAACGTAAATCTCGTAATTCAACACCAAGAAGAGATCCGCTAAGCACATATTTAAACGAACCGTCATCTACAAGAAATTTTATGGCGGTAAGAATGTCTTTGTATTCCTGGACTTCATCAAAAAAGATAATGGTTTTTCCTTTTATAAACTCGTGATCGGTGGCTACAGAAAGTCTTGCTAAAAAGGAGTTTATATCATTCATTCTGGCTGATTCAAAAAGCGGAATTAGAGACGGCTGTTCTATCAAATTGAATTCTACATAATCGCAGTTATTTGATTTTAGCAATTCTCTTATGAGATAGGTTTTTCCAACCTGTCTTGCACCAGTAATCAAGAGGGCTTCTTTATTCGTGCCGAGTATCCAATTTTTTATCTGATTTTCGACTTTTCTGTACATATATCTATATTATAATACAGTTTGCCCCGTTTTCCAATAGAAATTTTAATAAAAACGCCCCGTTTTCTAACGTATTTTGAGGTGAATATGCCCCGTTTTCCATTTTTTGAGTATCACTTTGGCAGGAATATTGAAAAGGTTGTGACTGTCTGATCTGGGTCGGCATTTTGCACGGGATTTGATTTTACTTTGATGTACCCGCCCTGGCCGGTTATGATTTCTCTTGCAAGGTGAAGGCCTATGCCAACTCCTTCTTCTGATTTTGTTGAAGAGCCTCGGTAAAAGCGTCCGAAGATTTTTGTCTGGTCTTCTTCGGGAATGCCTTTTCCTGTGTCAGAAATATCAACGCGCACAAACATATCAAACTCGGTGGTTCTTATTGTGATGCTTCCTTTGTCGGTGTATTTTACGGCGTTGTCTGCGATGTTGAAGATGGCTTCCTGAGTCCATTTTGAATCGATGGTTGCTGTGGCGGGGGTTTCATTGAGTGTGAGTGTAAGGCCTTTTGTGGCGGCGCGTTCCCTTACCTGCTCAACAACATTCTGCAAAATCGGGAATACTTCTGTTTTTTTCTTTTCCAGTTGAATTATGCCGCTTTCAAGTCGCGAAAGTTTTACAAGGCTGTCTATTAAAAATCTTAGTTTTTCTGTTTGTGTCTGGATTGCTTTTACGTTTGATTTTTGTTCTTCGGTAAGTTCAGTTCCTTCGAGTAATTCGCCGTAAAGCACAAGATTTGCAATAGGAGTTTTTGTCTGATGCGAAATATCAGAAATTAATTCCTTGAGCTTGTCTTTTTCGTTTTTTACATTCTGTGCAGAAATAGAAGAGGATGACAGATATTCTTCAAGAGTTGCTTCGAGCCGCGAAAATCTTGTTTCGTCAAAGCTGTCTGCTGTAAAGTTTCCTTCGATTGCCTGATTGAGCATTTTTTCAAGGGAATCAAAAGTCCGTTTTAGTTTAAGGCGATCGTAAATTACAAGAGCAATGGCCCCGGCAAAAATAATGGCAGCAGCGACAATTATTAAAATATTCATTTTGGTTCCCCTTCGGCTTCTCCTGTCACCCACGCATACCCAATTCCGTAAATCGTTCTGATTTTGTTTCCAAGCTCAAGCTTATCGCGCAGACGTTTTACTGTAACAGAGAGTGCATTTTCATCTACATATTCTTCACCGTCGGACCAGAGTCGGTCAATCAGAAAATCGCGGGTTGTTGTATTCGGAGCATTTTGTGTAAGGTAATACAAAAGCTTTTGTTCAGTTTTAGAAAGCTCTGTCTGTTTGCCGTTGTGAATAAAAATCATTTTGTCAAAATTAAAGGAATAAGAGCCGTCTGTAAAAGTTTTGCCCGCGCCACCAGATGCCCCCGCCTCAACTTTTCGCAGCTGGGTATTTACACGCGCCCGCAAAACAGAAAGTGAAAAAGGCTTTGTTATGTAATCATCAGCGCCGGTTTCTAGCCCCTGAACAATATCGCGATCGGTATCATTTGCTGTCAGAAGAATTACTGGAAGCGACGCTTTTTGTTTTTTGATTTCTTTGAGTAATTCAAGTCCGCTGCCATCCGGAAGGTTTATATCGAGCAGCACAAAATCAACAATTCCTAAAGCAAGCTGAGCCCGCGCTGCCTTTAAACAATCACAGGAAATTATTTTTCTGTCTTCCTGCTGCAACGCCTTGCACAAGCCTTCATTTAGAGTCTGGTCATCTTCAACAATTAAAAGCTGCTTCAAAAATTACCTCAAATCATATTAATTATATCACAACGCTTTGGGCCAATGCCATATATTTTCTTACAACAAACAATGATTTTTATACAAGTAAAACCGGTATAGTGAGGTACAATTAATCTGTGGGATTTTTTGTAAGGAGCTTTTGATGGATAAAATTAAATGGGGTATTTTGGGCACTGCTAACATTGCAAGATACGCTACAATTCCTGGAATGAAAAAAGCAGAGCATTGTGAACTTTATGCAATTGCGGGGCGCAGTCTGGAAAAGGCACAGGCTTTTAAGAATGAATATGGTTTTGAAAAAGCTTACGGCAGTTACGATGAGCTTATTGCAGACAGGGAAGTTCAGGCAGTTTATATTCCGCTTCCGAATAATTTGCATTTTAAATGGGTAAAGGCTGCGCTTGAAAGTGGGAAGCATGTTCTTTGCGAAAAGCCGCTTGCACTTCATGCCAACGAGGCCAAGGAGATGTTTGAAGTTGCCAGGGCGAATGGCGTGTACCTTATGGAAGCTTATGCCTACCTTCACAGTCCGTATGTTCAAAGCTTAAAGGATGATATTGCCAGCGGTGTGATTGGTCAGGTTGATTACATTGAGTCGGCATTTATTACTCAGGGTTATAAAGAGGATTTTCGTCTGCACAAGGAGTTTGGCGGCGGTGCGCTTTATGATCTTGGCTGCTACTGTACAACAATGATTTTGTCTTTGATTGATTCTGAGCCTGATTTTGTAAAAGCTGTTGCAGAGTTTTCTGATGAAGCTGTTGATGTTAATACTGCGGCAATCGTGCGTTTTAAAAATGGTGTGCGTGCAAGCTTTAATATAGGAATGATTCTTGGGCAGAATACAAACTCACGGTTTGACAGACTTTATATTCATGGTACTAAGGGAAATATCCGTTCCGAAATTGAATATAATCAGGAAGGCGAGGTGAGCTATAAAATTGTTGAAAATGCCTGGAGTGACAAAAAAGTTGTTGAGCGAAAGATTTCTGTTCCGCATAATTACGCACTGGAGCTTGAGCAGTTGAACCAGTGTATTTTGGGCAACGCAACGCCGCACATAACGCCGGAGTTCTCAATCAAAAATGCAGAACTGATGGATAAAGTTTTTAAGGAGATTGGATATTAATGAGACTAGGAACTTCTTCCCCATTAAAACATAACTCCCCCGAAGGATGGGCTGCGAACCAGGTAAAGCTTGGCTGCGGAACTGTTGTGTTTCCTTTATGCTGCAACGATGATGAACAGAAAATCATCGCCTACAAAGAAGCTGCAGAAAAAGCAGCACTCACAATTGCCGAAGTTGGAATCTGGAGAAACTCGCTTGCCGGTGATGCTGACGAGCGACAACGTAATATGGACTACTGTGTAAACCAGCTGCGGCTTGCTGATTTTTTAGGGGCTCGCTGTGCTGTAAATGTTGCCGGTGCTTTTGGTCCGCGTTGGGATGGAGGCTACAAGGCAAACTTTACAGACGAGGCCTGGAAGAAAACTGTTGCGATGGTTCAGGAAATTATAGACCGCGCAAATGTTCGTAACACCTACTTTACGCTGGAGCCCATGCCCTGGATGATTCCGACAGGCCCACAGGAATATCTGCGTCTGATGGAAACGGTTGACCGCGACAGATTTGCAGTTCATATGGATATTATAAATATGATAAATTCTGCCCAGCGATATTTTAATGCAGAGGATTTTATTGATGAGTGTGCCGAACTTCTTGGGCCGCATATCAGGAGCTGCCATATAAAAGATGTGCATCTGGACGAACGTTATACTTTGAGGCTTGAAGAATGTGGCCCTGGCGACGGTGAGTTCCCGCTTCGACATTACGTAGAAAAAATGAACGCGCTCGACCCCGACATGCCGGTAATTTTAGAGCACCTGAACACTGATGAGGAATATATAAAATATATGGAATATTTGAAGGAGAAACTGAATGGCCTATACTAGAATCTCAGACGCAAATGAAATTACTGCCCGCTATATGGATTCAATTTTAATTCAGGAGCGGCTGATTGACTCAGTAGTTGCAGATACTACTACTACACTTTTGGGAGAAAAATTTGACAGTCCTATATTGACACCTGCTTTTTCTCACCTGAAAAATTACGATGGCCGCGAACTAACAGGTTTGGAAGAATATTCTGTGGCAGCCAAAGAAAGCAACATACTTAATTTTGTAGGCATGATGGAAAATGACCAGTTCAAAAAAATTGTTGCAACAGGTGCAAAAACCGTGCGCATTGTAAAACCATATGCAGATAATTCAAAGGTTCGCGATCAGTTTAAGTTTGCAGAAGACAACGGGGCCTTTGGAATTGGTATGGACATAGACCACATTTTTGGAATGACAGGTTATGATATTTGTGTAGGCGAAGAAATGGCAGCCCAAACTCAGGACATGCTTGCTTCTTATATTTCTGCGTCAAAGCTGCCGTTTGTTGTAAAGGGAGTTTTGAGTGTGGCAGATGCTGTAAAGAGTGCAGACGCAGGAGCCAGTGCAATCATTGTTAGTCATCATCACGGACGTGTTCCTTATGCAGTTCCACCAATGATGATTTTGCCCGAAATTAAAAAAGCTCTGGAAGGTCGCAATGTTCAGATTTTTGTAGATTGCGGAATTGCAAGCGGTGCTGATGTTTATAAAGCACTGGCCCTTGGTGCAGATGCAGCAGCCGTTGGTCGCTCCATGTTGCCGTCGCTTGAAAAAGAGGGAGTTCCTGGTGTAAAAAAATTCCTTAAAGGTGTAAACGATGAACTTCGTTTTATAATGAGTTCCACAGGTTTTTCAAAAGTAGAGGATATTGACGATTCGTCCTTGCGGCTAATCAAATAAACTCTGTTGCAAGTTTTCCCTTTCTGGGAACTCTTCAATCCACTTAAAGACGCTGTCGGTACCAAGCATGATTTTGTTTTGCCGGCAGCGTTCTTTTAAATAAATCATAAGTTCATGCTCACGAGGGCTTGAAACAACATAGTTATAGCCAAAGTTTTTTATGTAGCGTTGTTTGAGAGAAGGCTCGCCTGGTGGAGCAGGAAAGTTTCGGTCCAGTGCCTTGTAAAAATACTCTCGGTTTCCTTCGCGCAAGGTCAGTCCAATTCCAAAACAAAGAATTGCGTGAACTCCTGCACGAACACAGTAATCAATAATGCCGTCAATATTTTCCAGAGTATCATTTATAAAAGGCAACAGCGGACTGAACCACACGACAGTTGGAATACCTGCATCGCGGCAGGCACATAAAACTTCAAAGCGGCGGCTGGTCGGACAGACACCAGGTTCAATTTTACGGCAAAGCTCGTCGTCGGCTGTAGTGAGTGTCATCTGAACTACGGCTTTTGTTTTGTTGTTTATGCGTGTAAGAATGTCCAGGTCACGCAGTACAAGGTCTGATTTTGTTATAAGAGTTGCGCCAAAACTATAGCGTTCTATTATTTCAAGGCAGCGGCGCATGAGTCCCAGTTCTTTTTCAAGCGGAATATAAGGGTCACACATGCTGCCTGTTCCAATCATACATCGCTTACGTTTCTTCTGAAGAGCTTCTTCAAGAAGTTCCGGAGCATTCTGTTTTACTTCAATATCTTCAAAGTCGTGCGTAAACTGGTAGCACTTGCTTCGCGAATCGCAATAAATACACCCGTGCGTACATCCACGATAGATGTTCATGCTGTGAGGAGTAAGAATTGTTTTGGCGTTTACAAAGTGCATAGGTTTACTCCTCGCAATGACGAAAGTAATTCATGTGTATAAACTTTCTCTCTTGTTGATTCCCGGACATCTTTCCAAAGAACTGCGGCGACTTTAAGCTTATTCGGGAACTTTGCAGTTGCCGGGTCAGCACAAAAATCCTTTACGAACTTATTCCATTGTAATGCAGACTTATCATATTTTGCATAAGTTTTTTTACCGTAGTAAATGTCCAGCAAGTCACCGAGTGTGAAATTAATGTCGCCAGTTTCTTTTACTTTTTTCACAGTTGCAACCATGTCTACGTTGAACTTGAAAGGTTTGATGCCTGTCTGGTTTTCGAAGAACTCACGGAAGCGTGGGCCAAAGGTGAAGTTGCATTCGAGGAGGCTGGTTTCGGCAGTAAGAGATCCTGAAATAAATTCAGGATGACGGGATTTTGTTATAGGGTGACGGGAAACGGTGGATTTTTCTGGTCTAATCGTTTCACCATTAAAATACGCCTCAATCACTTTGTTCAATTCAATTTTCCCGCCGTTAGGTTTTAGTCTAAGCCCACGACAGATTTTTATAAGCTCTTCGCGGTACCAGTAGTATTTTGAGAATTCTTCAAAGGATTTTATATCTTTAAAATCTGGACGTTTCATATTTTTCTCACAGGATGTCTTATAACTGTCTTAAGTTTTTCTGGTAAAGTTTTTCGCGGGTCTGAGAGATAGATTTCATGATGGAGTCTTGTTGCAGATAAATCATTTTCAAATCCGTTGGCAGTCAGGAAATCGTCCATCATTTTTACCGAAGCAGGTTCATCATCATAAGAACCAATATGCATGATTTGAACACATTCTCCTTCCGTTATCTTTAGGAGTTCTACGTGCGAACAATCAATTTTCTTCTTCCGGCTTGCTTCCTCTACTGCCCAGTCAAAATCGGTTTGTGTAACAAAATCAGGAAGGCGAATCAAAGAAATCCAGCAAAGAGAGTCTTTGTCTGAATAGTCCATTCCATCAAAAGGTGAATCACTTTTTTCCTGCCACCAAAATCCTTCCAACGGAGGAACAACATAGTCAAAATATCCGTCAATTCTGTGGTCCCCCATTTTGCTCATCTTTAATGTATAGGAAACTGCATACAGAATTCCGACAGCCTTCTTATATTCACCACCTTCTACATTCGGATTACCTTTTCCACGTACAGCGACATATTGCATTTGCGGTACAGATATAATCTGTGGTTTTACAGGCGGAAGATAAAATTCTTTGTATTCCTTCTTAAAATCAAAAGCCATTGTTGTTTTCCTTTTGAATTAAGTATAGCACTTTAAATATGACAAGAGCGTGTCACATTTAAAATCATTTTTTATTTTTTATTTGTATTCCGCTAAAACCAATTTTGCCAGAGCGACCACTTTTTCTCGTACTGGCTTTGGAGAAATAATTTTCATATTTGGGCCAAAGCTTAAGAGTAATTCATAAACCCAATCTTCCTGCGGAATAGAGAAGGTTGCTGTAACACTACCATCCTTGTGGGGGATAACATCAGAACATATAAATGTATCAAGCAGATAAGAGATTTTCTGTAGATATATTTTTGCTTTTATAGTCAGAAGTTCCGGGTGATAATTGAAGTTTTGTTTAGGAGCAGGTTTATTGATTTTTGTAATATTGGCAGCACGACCTGTCATATCAAGATTTTGTATTCGGGTTAGTTTAAAAAATCGTTCGGCTTTACGCAAAGTACACCAGCCCTGTAAATACCAGGCCTGTCCTTTGTAAATGAGCTTCCATGGATGAACCGTCCGTCGCTCCATGGTTCCATCGCCTGAATAATAATCAAAAGAAACCTGTTTTTTCTGTAAAATGCAATCACGCAGCGTTCCAAATACCTGCCGTACACCGCTGCCTTCGGGACTCCAGGGAGCAAAATCTACCTCTAGCCAGTCTGTATCTTTTTCAACAAGTCCCGAAATTTTTTCTGCAGCCTTGATGTTTGCATTTACGACAGAAGCAGGATTCCCGCTCAAGCTGTTCAAAGCTTTTACACTTGAAACAATTGCAAGGCGCTCTTCTTCGGAAAGGACTTTTGTATCAAGAGCATATTGTTCCGAAATTGCAATTCCACCGCCACGACCATTCTGCGTATAAACAGGAACTCCCGAAACAGAAAGAGCATCAACCCAGCGGTAAATGGTACGGGTAGAAACACCAAAGCGCGCTGCCATCTCTTTTGCGGTTACCTGCTTTTTGTCGATGAGAACATATACCAGTTCAAAAAGCTGATCTATTTGCATGTCTACATTATAGCACGAAAATATGACATCGCAATGTCATATTTAAATAATACCATTTTAAGTTTATTATTTAAACATGAATATCCCACTTCCACCAAACTACAATTCGCTGGCGCAGGCTCTGGTTGATCTTTTTGGTACTTCTGTTGCAATTGCGCAGACAGACAGAGTTTCGGGCGGCGACATAAACAAAGCCTATGCTCTCACGCTCAACAACGGCAAACACATTTTTATGAAAGCAAACGCAAAACAGAATGCGGCATTTTTCACCGCAGAAGCAGCGGGTCTTACAGCTATCGCCGCTACCAAAGACATAGGTACTCCAGAAATCCTTTGTACCGGAACCGACGACGGAGAAGATGTGGGCTATAGTTTTCTCTTATTGAAATTTATAGAAAGCGGCAAACGACGAGCAGATTACTGGGAAGAGCTTGGACACAACCTTGCAGCGATGCACAACGCAGATACGACAACTTTTTTTGAAACCAAATCTCCACAAAACACGTTTGGATTTTTTCAGGATAATTTTGTAGGTGCCCGCCCGCAAATAAACAAACCCTGCAACAGCTGGGTTTCCTTCTTCCGCGACAACAGACTTGTTCCACAATTCAAAGCAGCCGACTCATACTTTTCAACCCGTGACCGTGAAGCAAACACAAAGCTTCTCGACCATCTTGAAGACTTCCTTATTGAACCAGAAAAACCAAGTCTTCTTCACGGAGACCTTTGGAACGGAAACGTAATGTGCGGACCGGATGGAAAAGCAATGCTTATAGACCCAGCCTGTTATATAGGACACGCCGAAGCAGACCTTGCGATGACAGAACTATTCGGTGGCTTCCCACCATCCTTTTACGAAGCTTACCGAGAAGTTCATCCTCTCCAGCCCGGCTACGAAAACCGCCGTGACCTTTACAATTTGTATCAGCTTTTGAATCATTTAAATTTGTTTGGTCCAAGTTATCTGGGGCCGGTTCAGAGCATTGTTGCAGAATATGTTGGATAAATTAGTTTCCAAAAAACAATTTTAGTTTTGCAAAAAAATCTTCCAGAATAAAACGGGAATCAACGCTGGTGTAAACGCGAATCACAGGTGCTCCCTCACGCACTTCGGAACCGGTTTCGGCATTAATCCAGGGCGCCGGCGCTTCTACAAACTTTCCGCATCCAGGATTAATTGCAATAGCAATTGCAGGCGAGTCCCCCAGAGACCAGCTTTCTCCCTGAGTCCAACCGGCTCGCTCAGACAAATTGTAATCAATCATGTTTTGATACAGGTGGTGACCAATTTTTCCATAAGGTTCAACTTTTACTTTAAGTTCGGCAAGCGTAACGCTTATTGTTGTATAAACATCAGATGGAACAAGCCAGATTTTTGCACCGCTTTGTAAAACTTCGTTTGCGGCAGTAACATCATTACCCGCATTGAATTCACGGAAGGGAACAGGCTTTCCTATATTCTGAATGCCGTGAGTTCCAATCCACACAATTATGATTTTATCCTTAATTTCAGGGCAGGCACGCAAAGCCATGGCAACATTTGTTATAGCTCCCTGACACAAAATATAAAGCGGTCCGGAACCTGTTCCGGCGTCAACACTAGAACCAGCCTTTGCTTCATCAATAATAAACTGTGCAGCCGGTGAAATCTCAGCGTCTGTTTCAAGCGGGCCCTTCTGTCCCATAAAAACAGGTACATCAACATCCATAGCTTCAAGCACAGTTTTTACTTCATCATAACTTCGCTGAGTAGAATCAGGTTCACGGAAATGTTCCGCAAGAATACCCCGTACAATCAGTTTTGGACTCATCAAAGCCTGAGCAATTGCAAAAGGATCATCTGCTTCGCATGCAGCGTCTGTATCAATAATCACGCGGATTTTCTTATAATCAGGAATCTTAATCAAATCAGTCGGGTTTTTCATATAATACTATTATAACAGTATTATTTAAAAAATTACAAATCACATTTAATCAAACAGGTTTTCGTGTTGAATAATTACGTGCGAAAATGAAACACTAGAGTAAATATGCACGTAAATTTTCAAGCAATGAAATTTTGATTACGTGCAAAATGAATAGAAATTGTAAAAACACACGTAAACTGCAAAGATCTAGAATTCTTGATTACGTGCGATTTAATAAAATACTGTCATTCCGCACGTAAATATTCAAATCTTGCGCGAATTATTTACGTGTGTTTTTGCATAAAACATCTAATATGCACGTAAACTGTAAATCAAAGGAAATCAAATTACGTGTATATTACATATAAAGGCCAAAACCGCACGTAAACAACAAAACCGCCCTCAGCTCTAGTGCGCCTACCCAAGAGGGAAAATGACGCAGTTTTTTTGGACGGTGATATTTTAAATATATAATAAAAGAAAAAAATGTCAAGAATACACTTTTTCAACATTTTAAAGAATTTTTCTTGACTTCTCGATTCTAAAATGTACAATCTAATCAAAATTGAGGAATAATAAAATGACAAAAGAAAAACTTCAAGAATACATTATTCGAAACAGTAATATCGATTTTAATTACAACGGTAAACGGAATGGAATTGAAAGAATGCCTGATAATAATGGGAATTACCGAATCTTTTTTTGGGAATGGTATAATGAATCGACAGCTGATAATTCTTATGCCGATTTTTCAGAATTTGAAATGAATGCTCGAATTGATGGAAAGTCTGTAGTTGATATACTTGCAAAAATTGATGATGCAGATGTTTTTTAGAGGAAACTGAAAATGATAGATCATTGTATAACACAAGAAGAAAAATCTTTGCTCAAATCATTGATTGGTACAAAGTTACTTTGTTTCAAATCAGAGAAAAAAGATAGCTGGAATAGAATTTTTGGTAATATTTCTTTAGTTTCTGAAAACACTGAAACTGAAATCAGAAATGAACTTGTTTCAACCATATATTTTGCGGGCGAAACAGAAGATGTATCTCGTTTTGCTGTTAAAAAGATTTCAAAAGAAAATCCTTTCAAATTAATGATTGTTTCTGATGTTTTTGAAACAGCCGTAAACGAAAAGATAACAGATATAATTCTTGTTACTGATGCTATTACTGTTCAGGACTCTGGTAAAAACACGATTTATGAAATATCAACAACAGAATCAATTGTGATAAAAACTGATAATTCTACATTCGTGCTTTCTCGCGATTGGCATCTTGAAGAAATTATGACTTTTGTTATAACTTCGGATTATAAAAGAGATATCTATCCTATAGCTGACGTTGTTTCAGAATGGTCAGACGAAGAAGAGGGGTTTGTTGCAATTTGTAATCGAACTGAAATTTCTTTAAATGACTGTTAAACACAGAAGTCTATTTTTCAAAATTATCTGCAATTGTTGCGAGCAGTTTTTCTTTTTCGGGGGAGAGCTGCTCGCATTTTTTTATGATTTCGGAATGTTTGCGATAGAGGCGGAGCTGTTCGGATTCTTCGGATTTGTTTTTGTTTAATGAATCGTTGGAACCTGTTGCCAAATATTCTAAACTTACATTCAAGGCGTTTGCAATTTTGATTGCAAGGTCTAAAGTTGGGTTACTACCTCTAACAATACCTTTTGAAATATATGATACGCTGAATCCGCATTCTTCTGCTAAAGAAATTCTGGTCCTTCCCTTATACTCCAATTCTTCATCTACTCTTTTCCAAAAATTTTCCATGTTTTTATTATAATTGAAAATAGTAATATTTTCAACAAAAATTTGACAATAGTCAAACAATCGTATATATTGAATATTATCAAATAAAGATTGTGAAATTGAATAAAATCAAAACACCAATGTTTAATAGGGAGGTAGTGATGACAGAAATGTATATTTACATATAATAAGAAAAACTTCCGCTCTGGTACTAGCAATACCAAAGCGGAAGTTGGTCGCCGATAAAGGAGACCAGACAAAGTGTTAGAGCAAATTGTCTACTTAAATTTATCGGCTTTAGAAAAGAAAATCAACCTCATAGCAGACCCTCCGTGTCAGGGGATTGCAGATGATGTTGATTTATCCTCGTATTTTTTCAAAGGAGAAAGCCGATGAAAAAGATTGAAAACCATGGAAAACGTACAGGTATTAAGGATATCTGGTGGAATGCTTTCATGGTAAAAGAATGTAGAAATTGGGCTGAAGGAGATATACCGGAATGTCCAACTGCGAAAGTTGAGATTCCTACTGACCTTATTACATGGGTAGAAGCAGTACGAATTCATAACAAGTTAAAGAAACAGAATGCAAAATACAAATATGATGCATATATCTGTTTTTATTGTGATGATTATTTATTTGATGGTCCTCGTGGAATATGGAACGATTATCATAAGGCTATTGAAATCATCAAACATTTTTCGGGTATTATAAGTGTAGATTTTAGCACTTATAAAGATTTTCCAACGCCATTAAAAGTATGGAATACCTACAGGATGAGAGCTTTTGGATTCTGGTGTACAACTCAAGGGGTTAATGTAATTAACAATGTACGATGGAGTCCAGACACTTTAGATATTTGTTTCAAAGGAATCCCGAAGAACAGTATTGTTTGTCTTGGAGTTATTGCAAGCGATATCAGAAAATCTACGAACTGGTCTGAGTATGAGAAATATCTGAAACTTATGGTTCAGGAATTACAACCCAAAATCATACTTGTTTACGGTTCTGCGCGTTATTATTTCTTCAAGGACTTACAAGCACAAGGAATTGTGGTAAAATCGTATCAGACAGCAAGGAATAAAAAGAAGGCTCCTGCCGGTGATGACCATGAGTAAGGAGAGTTCTGGATTATTTCCGAATAGGCTTCCTTCAAATAAGGCACATATTAATCATATGTTTGAAGTAAGGCCTGGTCATTTAGCGAACACACAGAAGAATCGTGATACAATTTCAAGAATTGCAAATGATGAATCTTTGTATGCTGGAACGGATCAATGGGGTAACAGGTGGTATATTGAACCGCTTGGTAATGGTGGGCAACATTGGGCCGAAGTAGATTCCTCTGGAAGAATATGGGATGGTGGTTACAACAGAAGCCCTATTGAATGGAATCCTCAAACAGGTCTTAAAAAACCTGTAAAGCCGACTGGTAAAAAGAAAATACCAGTTATCAAACCTAAAAAGAGAGGTACAAAATGAATAATTTCGAATTATTTTCACTTATTTTCTTTATGTTGAATGCTTGTTGGGAAGAAAATAAAGATGAAAACCTCGCTCATTTCTTAAGCGAAATGAATCCGTATTTATGGGAAGCAGAAATGTCTGCAGATCCAGCATGGTATGAAGAGTTTAAAACTTTTATGAAAGATAAAACTCTTGGGAATGATAATGGTTTTCAACTTGCAAAGGATTACTTAAAAACAATAGATTATTATAAAGGTCTGGAAAAGTATTTAGATGAATATGACCAGGATGGCTGGAATGATGCAATGCAGCAGCTTATGAGCCAACCACACAAAGGTGAAAGCGCTCAGGCCTAATAAAATCAGTTGCTAAAATTTTCAATGAAGTTTGCGAGCAGTTTTTCTTTTTCGGGGGAGAGGTGCTCGCATTTTTTTATGATTTCGGAATGTTTGCGGTAGAGGCGGAGCTGTTCGGCTTCCTGGTCTTTGTTTTTGTTTGATGGGGTGTTGGAACCGGTTACCAGATATTCAACGGTTACGCCAAGGACAGAGGCGATTTTGACTGCGGTATCGGCGGATGGGGTGCTGCCGAGTTTGATTCCTTTTCCTATATTTGCCAGACTGAAATCACATTTTCTTGCCAAATATGCCCTGTTTTTTCCTAAATAATCTAGTTCTTCATCTACTCTTTTCCAAAAATCACTCATAGTATTAGTTTCTAGGAAAAAGTTTACTTTTTCGCTTAAAAGTTAACCAAAGGCAAGTTTTTGTGTTATACTAAACCATAGGAAACATATCTTGTAAAAGTTGATAATTTTCAACAAAGAAGAAAACTATGGCTAAAAACACAAGTCTTGGAAACGCCCGAAACAATAAGGAAGATGAATTTTATACTCAACTTTCTGATATTGAAAAGGAGCTTTCGCACTACAAGGAACACTTCAAGGGAAAAACGGTTCTATGTAATTGTGATGATCCCCGTATTTCAAATTTCTTTAAGTATTTTGCTTTGAAGTTTGAAGAGCTTGGATTAAAGCGTCTTATTTCTACTTGTTATAAAAATCAGGATGTTGATTTGTTTACTCAAAATGATTGTGAAAAGGCGGTATGGCTTGATTATTATGGAAATCCTAACGACCCAACAAATACAGATTTTTCAACAGTGCAGGTAAAAGAGCTTAAAGGAGATGGTGATTTTAGAAGTGCGGAATGTATTGAGCTTTTAAAAGAAGCTGATGTTGTGGTCACAAATCCGCCGTTCAGTTTGTTCAGGGAATATGTTGATGTTTTGATGAAATATGAAAAGAAATTTTTGATTATTGGAAGTCAGAACAACATTACTTACAAAGAGATTTTTAAGTTGTTTAAGGAAAATAAAATCTGGCTTGGATATAAAGCAGGCGACATGGCATTTAAGGTTCCTGATTATTATACTCCGCGAGAAACAAGATATTGGGAAGATGAAACTGGTCAAAAGTGGAGAAGCATGGGAAACATCTGCTGGTACACAAATCTTGATATTACCAAGCGACATGAGGATTTGATTTTATATAAGAATTATACACCTGAGGAATATCCGAAGTATGATAATTATGAAATCATAAATGTAAACAAAGTGTCAGATATTCCTCAGGAATATGATGGTGTCATGGGTGTACCTATTACATTTTTTGATAAGTATAATCCAGAACAATTTGAAATATTAGGTTTGGCAAATTCTGCACGATGGTTGGAATACGAATGTTATACAGTAATCGAAAATAAAAAGATATATAATCGTGTTTTAATCAAACGCAAAAAATAACCGCCCGCGTGCGAGCTTACTCAGGCTAGGGATTGTAGGGGCGCGTAGCGTTGCGCAGCAATGGAGTGCGGTTAGCACGGAACCCCGGAAAGCCCGACCCGAACGTAGTGAGGGGAGC
>JAFZXA010000128.1 GCA_017617115.1 Treponema sp. | reverse complement strand
TTTTTGTGGTAAAATAAATAATCAGTTTGATAAAAAGTATTTTTTTACAGGAGGCACGTTATGGACGGTGGGTCGAGTTATCCCATATATGTTTTAATGAATAAATGCCTCCGAAATTCCGCACTTTAATTTTTCTGCATTTCATTTTGGAATTCTCAGAGGTTAACCTTTTTTGAGGGGAGAATTTTAAAATGATTACATACTGGCAGCAGGATGACGGACAGTTTTTCAAAACTAAAAAAGAAGAAATAAACTCAAAAAAGCCTCTTTGGATTGATGCGCGCAATGTTACACGCGACGAAACTAATCTGCTTCAGGAAGAATATGAACTTGAACAGGATCATATCCTTGATATTCTTGACCCTGATGAGCTTTCGCGTATGGAAGACGGCGAAGGATATATCCTTACAATTGTGCGTGTGCCTGTTTATGACCCGGCGGCTGAAACTCCTTATTTTGCAGTACCGGTCGGCATTATCATCAAAGGCCGCACAATTATTACAATTTGCTGGACAGACTGCGAAATCTTAAAGGACTTTGGCAATAACAGAATCAAAAATATCAAACTAACTGATTTTCCTTCGTTCATCGTGCAGATTATGAACCGCGCTAACTTGAACTTCCTTCGATACCTTAAGGAAATTAACCGCCGTTCTACAAGCATTCAGAACGAAATGCGCATGGAAATTGAAAATCAGGAAATCATGCTCATGCTTGGCTTGGAAAAATCGCTTGTTTACTTTTCTACTTCGCTCAAGAGTAATGCTCTGCTTTTGCAAAAAATGAAAAGCACCAAGCTCATTAAGTTCGACGATGAAGATATTGATTTTGTAGAAGGCGTTGCAATAGATAACCGCCAGGCAATTGAAATGGCCGACACTTATACAGATATTCTTTTTGGTGTAATGGATGCGTTCAGCTCTGTAACATCAAACAACCTGAACATTGTTATGAAAAAGCTTGCTATCATCAACCTTGTAATGATGGCACCAACCTTTGTAACAAGCTTCTTTGGTATGAACTTTAAGCTGCCGTTCGAAACAATGCCTGGTTACTGGGCTGTTACAATGGCAACAATTCTTTGTGTAATTTCTGTATTCCTTAGCGTATGGCTTTTGAATATCAATAAGGAAAAATCAGAGGCAAGAAAGCGCGCGCGTAAATTGTCACGCAAACAGAGACAGAAAATCAGGGCAGAGACAAAGAAACTTAAGAAGCAGGAAAGAAAACTTAAGTAATCTACTGCACTGTATACGCCAGGCGAAAGCCCATGAAGTCGTAGCATTCGTTCGGGTCGTAGCTGTAGCGGTCGCCGGCGTAGTAGAATGGAGTGTAGTCTGAAACGCTGCCACCGCGGCTGACACGCTCATAACCTACAGAAGGTCCGTAAAGGTCGCCTGCATTGTAATCTTCAAACCAATCCCAGCAATATTCAAGAATGTTTCCGCTCATGTCATAAAGGCCTGCTCCGTTTGCGTTACCGGTTGCAGGTTCTGTAATTGAGTTTGGATCAAAAGGCACACCGGCTGTTCCAACATTACGGGTTGCTCCGGCGTTGTCGCTTGTCCAGGCATAGAATGAAGCTGTTTCATCTTGTGTAACTGCAGTTTGTCCGCTTACTAAGTTTCCTTTTTGAAAGCCGGTTTTTGTGCGGCGGGCGGCATATTCCCATTCGGCTTCGCTTGGAAGTCTGTAGCCGTCACAATTCCAGTTGCATGTACACAAATCGCAGGCAGCGGTGTCGGAAGAATCTTTTAAAACAATTCCGTTATAAGTGTAGCACGGTGTTTTTCCTTTAATTTCGCTTAAGGCATTGCACCACACAATTGCATCGTACCACGAAATATTTGTTACAGGCTGATATTTATTTTCGTCAGTTGGTTCTGCTCCGCGTTTACCGTTTGTACCACCCTGACCAGGATTCAAAAAGTAGTAGCCGATTTTTTCTGCTTTCACTCTTGTCTGATACCAAAGGTTATAGCAGGTTTCGAATTTATTAATTGCAAATGGTTTTAAAGTTCTTGTAGCCGGGTAAGCCGCAGTGTCTTCGCCAATTTTATAAGTAAGGCGAGTTTTGAATGAAACAAAAGTTACTCCACTGAATTTTTTTGAAGCTTCTTCCTGAGCAAAAAGCATGCCGCATAAAAGAAGGCCTGCAGCAAACGCAAATATTTTTTTCATTAAAGCTTACACTCCTCTACTTTTGAAACCTTCCAGTTTCCCTCACCGTCTTTTTCAACCTCGAGCCAGACATAAGTTTCTTTTTCGCCAAGGCTGCCAGGATTTATTACAACAGTGTCGCCGATTTTTGCAGTTCCTGTTCCTTCGTGAATGTGTCCGCAAATTACTGCAAGCGGTTGATTTTCCTGAATAAAATCTGTGAACTGCTGACTTCCTGCATGATGCTCACCGTCAAAAGAATCGACCATGCCACAAACAGGAGGATTGTGGCTTATTAAAATAAGATTTTTCCAAAGAGATTTGTCGCCGTTCTGGTCAATTGAATTTGTTACGATATCAAAGTCCGAAAGCAGTTCTTCTTCGGTGCGTTCAAATTCTGTTTTTCCTGTAAATTTTGAACCACCACCTGAACCTGCGAAAGCAAGACCTTCGTGGAATACAAGCGCTTTTTCTACGCAGATATCTTTTTCTTCAAGATCTTCTAAGAAAACTTCGTTATCACAGTTTCCAAGAACAGCAAAAATTGTGTCGTGTTTTGAACAGAGCTTTTCAAGTGCAGCATCGCCAGTTTCGGGCTTAAAACATTCTGCAAAATCCCCGGCAAAAAGCACAGCGTCTGCCTGTGAAAAAAGGTTGTCCATTTTATCGAGCACGTCGTTGTGTGCGTGTAAGTCACTTATAACTAATAGTTTCATAATATGTCTCCTTGTAAGTAATTGTCACACGGATTCGAAACGACTAACGTCGTTTCCCTTTTTTAACCTCAGGAATTGCGTAGCAATTCCCAATCCGTGTGACACTTCTTTATTTCCCCAACGCTACGTCAACCGCCTTAGCGAGGGCTGACATCTGCTCTGGGGTGCCAACTGTTATTCGCACAAAATCTTCTATGCCCGGTGTGGCAAAGTGCCTGATCAAAATGCCCTGCTCTTTTATACGTTTGTAAAGTTCATCGCCGCCGATTGACGGGTGCTTTGCAAACAGAAAGTTTGTTTTGCTTTCTAATACATAAAAACCACGGGACTTCAAAAAGTTATAAAATTTATCGCGCTCTTCGCAAACTTTTCTTGCACAGTCTGCGTAGTAAGCAGGATTTTCGCAGGCAGTACATCCGGCAACCTGCGCAACAGCATCAAGCGGAAAGTGGTTCACGCTGTTTTTTACTGTAGTTATTACATTCATAAGTTCTGGCGAAGCAACAGTATAACCAAGACGCATGCCAGCCCCGCAAAGACTTTTTGAAAAAGTGCGCACAATCAAAAGGTTAGAAAATTCCTGCAAAAGCGGAATGCACGACTCGCCGCCAAAATCAACATAGGCTTCGTCTACAATAAATATTTCATCCTTGTTAGCTTTAAGAATCATCTGGCGAACCTGGTCGCGTGTCAAAGCAAGACTTGTTGGCGCATTAGGATTTGCAAAAATCATTCCTCCGCCATTTGACTTTACACGTGCAAGCATTTCGTCTGTATCAAGTGTCCAGTCGTCCTTCAACGGAACCTGATCCATAGGAATATTATAAAAGCCTGCATAAACCGGATAAAAACTGTAAGTAAACTGAGGCATTACAAATTTTTTACCGCTGTCAAAAAAGGCATAAAAAACAAAAGAAAGAACTTCATCGCTGCCGTTTCCGGTGTAAATCATTTCGGGAGTTACAGTAAAAGGAATCTTGTCGCGGGCATCCGGAGTTACCTGGTCGCCATCAACATGAGCACGGCAGAGCACTCCGCCTGTTTTATTGAGCATATCGGCAATTTTTGCATGCAGCTCGTTTGAATCAGGGTCGGGGTAAAGCGCCAGTTTTTGCGGCTGAGTCTTTACAAAATCAATAACCGCCTGCTGAACCTGCGGGCACGGCGCATAAGGATTTTCATTTGCATTGAGCTTTATATAAACTCTATCTTTAGGCTGCTCCCCCGGCACATACGGGTTCAAGCCTTTCATTCTACTTGAAGTTATCATAGCCTAATTTTAATCTTTTTGAAGTGAAAATTCAATGTTTTAAGGTCTAAGATGTTTTAGTCTGTCGATTCCTTGAGAGTGAAGTAACCTGGAGCACCGCCATCACCATCTATGCGGGCATAGGTGGAGTTCGTGTGCTTAGTATCATAAGCAGTACCACTGCCACCAACAAGGCTGGTACAGTTCTTAAACATATCTGAATCATAAATTGGATAATCAACTTCCGAAGTTAAAGGAACTCTTTTAGTGGCATAAATTGTCTGCAAGGCAGAACAACCAGAAAACATTGAAATAGATTCAAAAGCATCTAGTCCGGCAGACATTGTCATTCCCTTATGAGAAAAATCAAAATTTGATAAATCAAGAGAAGTTATTAACTCACAACCAGCAAACATATATCCCATATCAGCTACTTTACTCGTATTAAAGCCTGAAACATCTATAGTTGATAGAGACTTGCAATAATTAAACATTCCATGCATATTCTGAACATTCTGGGTATCAAAATTTGATATATCAAGATTTGCTAATAATACACAACCAGAAAACATATCCTCCATCCCCTCAGCTTTATTTGTAATAAAATGTGATACATCAAGACTTTCAAGTTTATTACAGTTTTTAAAAGTACAACCGAAATATTCAACTTTACTTGTATCAAAACTTGAAATATTCAAGGTCTCAAGATTAATACAATATTCGAACATTGAGCCCATATCTTTCACATTAGAGGTAATAAAATTTGACAAATTAAGACTAGTAAGTTTTTTACAAGCATAAAACATATTCGACATATACTTTACATTCGTTGTATTAAAACTGGAAAGAATTAAATCATTTAATGATTCACACTCCCAAAACATACTTTGCATAGTTTCAACTTTGCTTGTATCAAAATTAGAAAGATCTAAAGATTCTATGGAACAATGTGCAAACATATAATTCATTCTGGTAACTTTGCTTGTATTAAAACTAGAAACATTGATAGTAGTCAAAGACGAACAATAAGCAAACATCCACCCCATATCAGTTACATTTCTTGTGTCGAATTTTGAAAGATCAAGTGTTTTCAATTGTTCACAATTCTGAAACATAGAATTCATATTAATGACATTTCTGGTATCAAATTTAGAAATATCAATTGTTTTACAATATAAAAAACACGAAAACATTTGTGCTGAGTTTTCATTTAATAAAAGTATTCCATTTGCCTCAGGAGTTGTAACACCTTTTGCATAATAATAAATTTCATTAGCATTTGAATTATACCAAACAGGTACATTTTTCTCTTCAATATCAAGGTAGTAAACATCCTGCTCTGAAGAAGGTCTTTCTGAACTAGAGGAAAAACCTTTTACATCGCCTGCACTAAGACTCCATAGAATCGCATTAATTTCTGGCCCCGTCTTAAGCGCATACCTAACTTCTGTAAAAAATCCTGGATTATCCTCGCCGCTGTCTATGCGGGCATATAAAGAACTATCACCATAACTATTTAATTTACTTCCTGCTCCACCTTCTAATTTTGGACATCCACTAAATAGTGGTTGAGAACCATCTTGAAGAGCAGTCGTAACAAATTGTGGAGACGCAGTAATAGTTGTTAAATTTGTACAATCTTCAATCATCCCACAAATCATTGTTACTTTTGCAGTATTAAAATTTGAAAGATCAAGCGTTTGTAAACTTGAACATTTTCTAAACATAAATTGCATATCTGTAACATTACTTGTATCAAAACTAGAAATATCAAGATTGGTTAATGCTGTACATTCTTCAAACATTTGCGTCATAACTTGAACTTTACTAGTATTAAAACTTGAAAGATCAAGATTTACTAAACTTGTACACCCCTTAAACATTTCACTCATTTCACCGACTTTACTGGTATTAAAACTTGAAATATTAAGGTTTGTTAATGCACAACAGTAACTAAACATTCCAGTCATAGCAGTAACTTCACTTGTATTAAAACTAGAAAGATCAAGAGTTGTAAGTTTTTTACAATTTGAGAACATATCCATCATATGATCAACTTTACTTGTATTAAATCCGGAAAGATTCAAATCTGTCAGTTCTGCACAATTCTCAAACATTCTATCCATATTAGTTACTTTACCTGTATCAAAATTAGAAAGATTCAATGTTTTTAAAGATGAACATCCACCAAACATATTCGACATTACAATTACATTACTGCTATCAAATTTTGAAACATCAAAGTTTTCTACTGCTTTTAGCCCGGAAAAGAACGCCGCTGAATCTTCATTTAATAACAGCTTTCCGTTACCACCTGTTGTTGTGACACCTTCAGCATAAAAGTAAATAGTTGTTGAATTACTGTCATACCATACCGGAACATTCTTTTCTTCAAGATCAAGATAATATACAGTTTGCTGTTCAGAAGGTTTTTCTGAACTTGGAGCGAATGCTGTTGCAACCTGAGTAACACCCATTTGATTAAAAATAAGAAGAATGTCCGATCCCGTCTTCAACTCATATCTAACCTGTGATTCAGGCTCAGGTTCTGGATTTGGCGTAGGTGTTGGTGCAGGATCTGGAGCCGGGTCTTCTGCCGGAGATTCTGTTTGGGCGGGGGAATCTTTTTGAGGGGTTTTTACATCAATTTTACAACACAAAAAACTTAAACAAACAAAAACAAGAAAAAAAATCTTTTTCATAATAATTCTCCGGAGCCGGTTATTTTTTTAAATTATAACATTGATTTTCTTAAAAAGATATAAAATTGATTCTTGAGTTTTTGATTTTTTCCTATCATTTTTTTTGTTTATGATGTAAAATATTTGTATGGCAACGTCAGCAAATTTAAGTTCTATTATTCGCTTTTATGCAGAAAAACAGAAATCTCCTTTTATTGACTTCCGCGAGTTTTGTACGTGGGTAAAAAAGTATGCAGAGCATCATGTTGAAGAACAGGCTGAGCTTGTAAAATATCTGGGCGACCCTACCGGTACTGTAACTGCCGAACTTGCGGGACTTGAACAAAAACATCTGGCAGCTGTACAGCAGAATGGAAATAAAAAAATGATTATTTCCATTGCCTATTTTTCTGTTAAATATGCTGAACGCTACAAGGAACTTTTAAAAAACGAAAGTATTCCTTACCCTATTGAAACTGATTTGCCTAAGAAATTTCCTACAAATGTTCTGGAACGAAAAGCGGCACAGGAATACTTTATTCAGAATATGGATCAGGAGCCTTCAAAGTCACAAAACCTTTATGTTGTTGTGTTCCCGCGAGAGCTTCCTTCTCTTGTTTTGCCGGCTTGTGTTCCAATTAAACTTTTGATTGAATCTTCACAGATGAAAATCCGCAAGATTCTTAAAAAAGAAGAATATCACGACTACTTCCTTAAAAAAATGCGCTCGGCAAATCCTTCAAAAGAGATTTCTGTAAAAAACTTTTTCACCTCTTTTGTAGACAAGGATTATAACGGCTACGTTGATGTTACCGACGGCGACCAGTATTATATGTGGAACCAGCTGTGCTATTTTGTACGACAGGATTTTGAAAAGATTCAGGACCGCACTGCCGACGACACAAGCATTCTTCAGGCAATTTCAATTTCTGAAATTCACAGCTCATACTTAAAAGAAAAGTTTCAGACTGACCGTAAACGAGAAGAAGCATTAAAGGAACTTCAGTCACAGCTTGGAAATCCTCCTTACTTTTTCTCTACTCCTCAGATTATTAAGTTTCAGGATAAAAACGGAAAACAGTTGCTTGGTCAGTATTCAGAAGAAGATCTTAAACAAACGCTGCTCAGTCTTTCTACCGAAAGTGAAGATGCAACTTTACCAAAACTTGTTGTATTTAAAGTTGCTTCCGGAACCCGCTATTATATTTACAAGAAAAAGGTTATTTCTTTAATTGTACGAATGTGTAACGAAGCTCATGACAACATAAAAGAAATTCTTGTTAACAGCTGGTATGAAGCAATGATTGAATATTCAAAGCTTCCGGAAATGACAGACAAGTCTAAATATGAGCTTAAGCTTGAAAAGCTTGTAGAGGAACACTCCCCTGTTTTGTATGCGCTTTTGAATGCAAACTTTATAACTCTTCTTGCGGCAGAAAAAAATCTGGATGATTCACTTCAGGCATTCCAGCTTTTTGTAGACGGTCATCTTTTACCATACAGCCAGCTTTTGATGCTTCGTTTTGAAGATGTAATGGCCGAATCAAAAGCAAGACTTCCTTTTATTTATACAATTCCGCTTATTTCGTGGATTATCGGACTTTTCCGTGCACACAAAATTGAAAAGCAGAAAAAGGAAGCAAAACAGAAAAAAGAAACTGTTGCTGACCCAATGGAGATTCTTGAAAACAGCGAAGAAGGTGCTAAAAAATCAAAGAACCGCCATGAAGCACTTGCCGAAAAAGCAAAGGAATTATTTGCAGAATTTGTACCAGAAGGTTCTACTGTTGACCGCGAGCTGAACTTCCTGACAAAGCAGTGGAACAGAATGATTTCTAAGGATGCTTACAACAACCTTACCGAGGATGTTAACTCTCTGATTCGCGATTATACAAGACGAGTTTGCAATACACTTTCGGCACAAACCTTTACAAAAGAACGAATTGAAAACCTTGCCGATGCCCTTGTGCGCACTCCAAATATGCAGAAAATTACAGAGCAAAAGGCCCTTACAGAATATGTACAGCTATATATGCTCAGGCTTGTGAGCAACGGAGCGAAAAAAAGCTGATTTTTTAACAAAATTTGCATTTTTTTTCACTTTTTTTCATTTTTTTTCTCAAATTTTTGTAGCAAGTCCACTTTTTTTTCTAATCTATATATGTAGGAATTTTATTTCCTGCATGTGCTCCGGCCGGGCGCGGTATTCTATTTAAACGAGGGGTTATTATGAACCAGCTCAATTCTATTATTCTTGAAGGAAACGTCGTTAAGAAAGCGGAGTTTTCGGAACCAAAAACAGGCTTTCAGGTCTGCAAATTTCCTCTGGCTGTAAACAGAAAATCTAAAACACCAGAAGGAGAAACAAAAGAGGAAGTTTCTTACTTTGATGTAGAAACTTATGGCGAAATGGCAGAAAGCTGCTACAAGTGGTGTGACAAAGGTCTTGGAGTAAGGGTTGTGGGAAGACTCAAGCAGAGCCGCTGGGAAGAAAACAACAAGAAGCACTCAAGGGTGTATGTTGTTGCAGAACACGTTGAGTACAAGTTTTCTAAACCTAAACCAGAAGAAAAAGCACCCGAAGTTGTACAGGCAGAAGCAACTGTAGATGCAGCAACTGAACCTGCAAAGGAGGCGGCAACAGCAGAAGCCGTATTCTAGCGGCGTTTCTTACCCTTGCCTTTGCCCTGCGCATTTTGTGCTCTGCGCTCGTTGGCGGCCTTGTATTCTTCTATTTGCTGTGGAGAATAAAATCCGTCTTTCCAGTTAAAGCGCGAAATGCCAGGCAGAGGCTGACCTTTTATCATTGAGGTTGTGATTGCTTTTATCTGACCACGTGTAACTTTTGTTTTAGAAAAATCTATGAGGATTTTTTTAAAGCCTGCCTGTTTGATATAAGAAGCTTTATCGACAATGCTGAATGGTTCTTCCGGCATTACAAACGAACCGTCTGGTGTTGAGTTTACCTTGAAGACTTTCTCCTCCTTGTCTTCAAAATATGTAAAATCATAATCGGACGGAAGCTTAAAACGCATACGGAATAAAGCCGGATAAGCAAAAACAGGAACAAGCACACGGGAACGTACATTTGGTTCCCAGGTTGCTTCAAGGTTGCGGCGTGAATTTTCATAAGGCATTATGAATGCGCCCAACCCCTGATTTTCAAGCCATGACACAGCCCAGCGGTTAAAGGTATAAAGATATGGTCCTGCAATTACATTGACCTTTGTTTGTTTTGCAGCCTGCTTTATAAGCTGTATATGCGCAAGGTTGTTTGCTACAAAGTTTATATAGCCGTCGTCTATAAGGGTTGTCAGTTCTGCACTGAGTTTATCTTCCTGCGAAGATGAACAGAACGGATCAAACGAAATGTAAAGCTGCTTTTTACTGAAAGGCAGCACTGTTTTATGATTAAGAAGGTCGTAAGAAGTTTCGTTATTGTACTCAAGAATAACGCGCACAGGATTCATTCCCTGAACTGCAAAAAGGTCTGAAATTGAAGAAACCTGAATATATAGTCCGTCTGGGAAATAATCAAGTTCCTTTTGTGCTACTGGAGTTACATCAAGGATTGGGAGCATTTCGTCTTTAGGCTGTTTACGGTAACGACCAATGTCATTTGGAAGTACATGCGGGTAACGTTTTGTATTTGCCTTGTACTGTAAAAGATATACTTCGTCTCCTGTTGTAAAGCCGGAAGGAATATCAATCCAGCGGCGGTCAGATTTTTCGTCAAATTCAACGGTGCGGATTTTATGGCTCATGCGGCCTGTATCGTCTTTTTTGTGAATGCGAATTGAGTCTCCAGGGTCCGGCTCGTAGGTACCGCCTTTAAGATATGCCATTTGAATGCGAAGCTGCTCTGGCGGAGTGTCGGGGTTAGCAGCAGCGCGGATTGCTTCTACAAGTCCCTTTTCGGCAGGTTTTGTTCCGGCAATTTTTCCAAGATAAAGACCTGTTCCACCAGCCTGATCCGGATTCAAAATAAGCTCACCTGCTTTTTCTACTCCTTCACTCTGATTTTCAAAGCCATACCAGTAGGTTGTTTTTGAACGTGCAAAGTCAGAAGAAAGAATTCGTTTGCCGGTTGCAATTGCACCTTTTTTGTCTTCCTTGTAATGGTCAATTACATAGCGGTAAGCAGCAACTACACTTCCAACATATTCAGCACTCTTCATGCGGCCTTCGATTTTAAAAGAGTCTACGCCGGCTTCAATCAAAGCTGGAATATAATCTATAAGTTCAAAATCGCAGGGAGAAAAATAATAGCCCTGTTTAATTCCACCAGGAACTTCAGCTGTATAAAAGCGGCGGCAGGCCTGGGCACACATTCCCCTGTTTGCGGATTTTCCACCAAGAAATGATGAAAACAGACACAAGCCCGATTCACTTACACAAAGCGCCCCGTGAACAAATACTTCAAGCTCGGCGCCAGTTTCCTGCTTGATTTTCTTAATTTCTTCAAGACCAAGCTCGCGGGCAAGAACTACTCGTTTTACACCGTTTTTCTGAAGCAGGCGTACTGCGGCAGTACTTTCTACATTCATCTGGGTAGAAGCATGCAGCTCCATATCCGGGAAAAATTCCTGTGCAAGACGCATAACTGCATAGTCCTGAACAATAAGACCGTCGGGACCAACTTCTTTTAAATATGAAAGAAAGCGATAAAGGCGTTCTGTTTCGCGTTCTTCGCAGACTGTATTTACAGTTACATATACTTTTTTGTGCTGACGATGCAGGCTTTCTACTGCTGCTTCAAACTGATTCCACGCAAAATTTGTTGTTCGCATGCGTGCATTAAAGCTTTTGAGACCAAGATAAACTGCATCTGCGCCTTCGCCAATGGCTGCGTCTAAGGATTCTACATTTCCCGCTGGAGCTAATAATTCTACCATACGGGTAATGTAGCATAAATTTTTGTGTTTTTAAAGTGTCCCCGGCGACGGCTCCGAAACGGTCCACACTTCGGAACAAGACGGAATCGGATAATCAAGAATTATTCCGTCAAGAATCTGCTGTTGCCAGGTGGCGGCGTCGGTGCGGTGTAAAGTTTTTGTAGCGGTAAGAGAGTCTGTTACAAAAGCGTTTTCTATGTCACCCGAAAGATAGATTTGCTCTTCATCGAGCAGCTGGGAATAATCTACCATTGTTTTTGTCCAGGCTTCTATATTTGAGGCACGGAACATTACGGCATCGAGCAGTCGGCGGTTGGCACGATTTCTTACAATAATAATATCTGTTTTATTACCGAGTGTAGTTGTTTCAATGCTTGTCCATAAATCGCGTACCTGGTTTGAAGTATAAGATGACGTTGCCAGTGACAAATCATCCCCTTCTTCACTAATACAGCCGTTACCGCGGTTACGCATATGAACAACAAACACTTCACCTGCAGTTACTTCAATTGCAGGAAACTCATACTTTTTTGTTTCGCCGTCATAACCGCTGCAAAGCTCAAGCCCCGCAAGATTTCCGCTTTTTAATACAAGAATTTCAACATATTCGTTCCGGTAAGTGCCTGCTTCTTTTTCGGCTTTATTCTGACTTGAAACACTTTCGGTCTGTACTTCGGTAATCATAAGCTCCGGGACGCGTGAATTATAACCTGTAAAAGGAACAACAAGTGTAAGAGTATTGCCAACAGAATCGGTTACCTTTGTATAAAGCTCGTACCCTTCGCCAATTTCCATCTGTTCATCAAGAACAAATTTCAAAACCCTGCCGTTTCCTGCGCTCTGTTCAACATCCTCTTCATCAAGGTATAATACTGAACACGCAACCGAGCCATACACCCCCGAAGCCCTTTCAAGTGCCGGCGACAAATCAAAATCCCCTGAATGTTCCATTGAGTCAAACTGGTCGTCAACAACCTTTGCAACTACATAGCCGGAAACTTCAACATTTTCGGAAAATTCAAGTACCACAGTTTTTTCGTCTGTAACTGTAAAATTATTCAGAACGGGAGGAACATAATCTCCGCCCACAAGCTTAATTCCCTGTTCTGTAATTTTACACGAAACAGGCAGCACAGCCACAACAGTGATTCCCGCGATGAGCAGAGCCTCCCCTGCCACAAGCAGCATCTCTTTAATTTTTGTAAAAGTCATTTTTTCACCTCTATATAGTATTAAAAAAAAAGTGGACTTGTTACAAAAATTTGCAAAAAAAAATGCACTTTTTTCAAAAAAAGTGCATTTTGTCGTATTTTGGGGTCCTTCGAGAGCCTCAGGAACCCCACTTCATTGTTATTCTATCTTTGCGGCTTCAACCATATAGCGGATTGAAATGCCAGTATCGTCTTCCTGTATTTTTTCTACAATAAAGATAAAATTCTTTTCGGTAGGGTCACACATAATGCGTTCAATTTTATATCCGCTTATGCCTGAACGAACAACCTCTGGACTTCCAACCTTTGTTTTGTAGATTGTGTTCCCATCGCTGTCGCGTTTTTCAAGCCAGATATAGAATGATGATTTTACATTTTTACCTGAACCATTAATTGTTGGCACAAGTTGAATATGGAAGGTGTCGGGAGAATCTACTGTAGAATTGTTGAAATCGGTAAATACAATTTCGTCAGTTCCAGTTTTATTTACATCATCAAGAATATAAAGAACATGGTCGGCATTTGCAACTGAACATTTAAGGTCGCGAAGATAGTAATAATTCTTACCCTCTAATGCTTCATAAACTTCAATTCCAGCTTTGTCGGCGGTAACTGCAGTTGGTTTAATCTTAAATACACCACCGTCAACCCAGTCATTTTTAGCAATATCTACCTGATAAATTTCGGCCCAACCCTGATATTTTTTGTCTGTGCGTCCGTACTGTCCAAAAACATAATATTTTCCGTCTGCAGAAAAGCCCTTGTCTACAAAAGTTGCAACATCACCGGCACTCAAGGCAGCACAACTAAAAAGCACAGCAATTGCACACATAATTAATTTTTTCATTTTTCCTGATCCTCCCAAAAGTTCAAGTAAAAATAAGGTTTCAGTTAAATTGTCGGATTTTTTTTTTAAGTCTTTACTATTATTTCTTAACCCGTTAATATTCTAGTATGACTATAAAAACAAGAAACAGATTGAATCTTTCGCTTTTTGTATTTTCCCTGGTGTTTCTGGCTGCAAACATAATCATCTTTATTTTTTCTTTATACAACAAATCTTTTTCGCTTGACCTTTTTGAAACAAACCCTTCGGGCAAAGCGTTCCTTATACAATATAATCCAATTATTGTTATAGCCTCTCTGTTTTTTCAGATAATTTATGTTTGCGTAACAAGCTTTATGCTTTTTAGAGTATTTGAAAAAACTCAGGCTACCGATATTTCTTATTTCTTTCTCTTTTTGATTGCACTTATAGCAAACTCTTTAAGAATCTGGATGCCGCTTTTTGGAATGACAAATACTTACACGGAATTGCTGATTTTTTGCGGTAACAGTGTTATTTTTTCAAAGCTTCTTATGCCTTTGAGTCTTTTATTTGCTGTTGTTATGGGAAATGTTGATCAGCGACAGGATCTGGAAAAAAACATATTCCTTCTTTTAATCGGCTGCATTTTCTTTGCAACAATCATTCCGCTGAACACTGCAAATATCTGCATAAATTATGAAGTTGACTACAGCTACAGAACTGTTATAAAAATTGCGGCAATTCTTGTTTCGCTTGCTACTCTTATTGCATTATTTTTTAATAACAAACAACGCTTTTACACTCAATATACAACAATAGGACTTTGCTTGATTATAATAGGAACATTTATTCTGTTTAATTCAACAAACTTATTAAAGCTTATAATGGCTTTTGTGTTTCTTCTTTTTGGAAATATTTTTTACTTAAAGGAACTTCACAAACAGTATTTGTGGAACGACTAAAAACATAAAACTGCAAGCAGATAGTACACACCACCAGTAGCAGTTGGAATTATCATATTGTCCCAATCACCCAGCGGCAAAACTTCAATTAACATAGCAGTTAAGGCTACTATAGCACTTACAATTGGAAGTCTTGTAACAACATATGTAGAAATAAAAACCGCAATAAAACAGGTAAGACTGCCTTCTAAAGTTTTTCCACCGGTATGAGGGATTTTTATTCTGCCAAACATTTTACCGGCAAGACTTGCAAGTCCGTCTCCAAAAGCAAGTGCAAAAATTCCGATTTTAGCGCACGAAAGAGGAAGTACAAGTGCTGCAAAAACAATTCCCAGAACAAGAGTAACTGGCCCAAGAACAAATTTACATTCATCACGCTGGCGCGAAGCAGTTTCTGTAATAAGCGATACAAGTGGAACCGGATGTCCTTCAAGACGAGCTATTTCACAAAAATAATAAAGTGAAACAATTATTAAAAGTCCGTAAACTGTGTACCAGTAATAAGCCGCAAAGAACCACGGAACAACTGAGCTGCAAAGATGTATTGATTTTCTGAAGAGCTCCTTCAGCAGAGTTTTAGAGTCCCTCATTTTCCGTTAGATTCTTTGGTATTTCAAGATAAATTGCCGGTTCAAACTCGGTTACAGGATGAGTAATATACTTGATGTTTTCCTGTGCAAGATTACTTCCATCGAGGCGAACTAAAGTTTTCTGGTCTCGGGTAAGAGAATCCCAGGCGCGCAATGACTGCTGGAACTGAACAATTGCCTGTGCATTTTTCTGACTGTTGCCTGTTCGTTTTGCAAGTCTATAAAGAGTTACACCATAATTATTTGCGGCATAAAGATAAGTTGTTACAAGATCATAGCCTGCATCGTCTGTCTGAGGGAATACTGTACCACCCTTTTCAACAATTTCATTATCAAGCTCAGCAATAAGCTGTTCATAATAGCCTTCTGCTGCATAATCATCATTTCTAAGGCTCAAGGTATTTGCCATTGCAAGAAGAAGATTTCTTTCTTTTTTAATGCCTTCTCCTGCTTTCATAAATGAACCAAGTGCTTCAAGATAATTCTTTGCACGGTAGCTTATGTAACCAAGTCTGTAGCGGATTTTTGAATTATCATAACCAAGAGCAACTGCATTCTTGTAGTTCTTTGCAGCAGTTTCATAGTCGCCGGCAACAGTGTAGTTTATGTTTCCAAGGTCTGAATACAAAAGTCCAATCTGTTCGTTACCTTCAAAGCCGGCATTTTCTTTTTCGGTTGTATAAAGTGTAATTCCCTGAGTGAACTGCTCCTGTGCCTGAAGGTATTCATTTGTAAGCAGATAATTTTCACCAAGGAGTCTGTATGAGTCTATGTATTTGTAAATATCGCGTTTTTTAAGCTGAGGTGCTTTATTAAAGCATTCAAGTGCTTTTTTGAGCGAGTAATCAATATTTGCTATGCTGTCATTTGTCTGAACATAATAGTTTCCAAGATTATACCAGGCAATAGGATTTGTTTCGTCCATATCTTTTGCTTTGATGAGAAGTTTAAGAAGACCTTCAATCTGGTAGCGCAGATATTCTTCAGAAGGAGCAATCGGGCCATAAAGTTTTCCAAGCAGATATCCGCCAAGCTCTGTCCAGTCTTCGGCAGCAAGCTTTGATTTTTTATTTTCTTCAAACATCTTTCGATAGTTCAAAACCTGCTGGAAGTTATCACTTCTCATGTAATAACGCATAAGACGAGAGTTATATAAATCATTTGCCTTGTAAAGCTGAATAAGAATCATGTACTGTTCTTTTGCAAGGTCAAGCTTTGAAGGATCTTTTTCGGTACCCCACTCAAGGAATACATCACCAAGCATAAGAATACCGTCTGCATCGTTTACATGATAATCAAGAACTTCACGACGGGTTATTTCTTCGGCACGTTCATAATTTGCAAGGTCGTAAAGCTCCATGTTTGCATATTCAAGTCCTGCAGCCTTATCATGATTAAAATAAATCAAAATCTTACTATATATATCTGCTGCTCGCTGATATTGCTTATGATCACGATAACCACGTGCATAATTAAAGAACCATTTTTTCTTAAGCTGATAAGTTGCAGCTTCATCGAATTTTATCTGAGACTGAACATATTCATCGGCCTGTAAAAGTGCGTAACCCTGTTTGTAGAGTTTGCTTGCTTTTGCCGGTATGTAAATACAGTTCTTTGTAAAGTTGAAAAGTCCCCATGAAACAAGCAGCAAAAGTGCTGTCATAAGAATACCAGGAAGAACTTTATTTCTTAACTGATAAGAAAGGGATTTTTTATATGCTTCATATTCTTCGGCAGTTCTGTGTTCAAAATCACGAGGAACTGGAATAGAAATATCGAGCATTTTCTCAAGAGTTGAAGCAACCTGACGTGCAGGAGCTTTCTTGAGGATTTTTTCTATGATTTCAAATTCAGCATCATCTGTAAATTCATCCTGTACAATAAGGTCTTCAAAGGCAAGACGAACATTCAGAGGATATTCATTTAAGTTTTTGAGGAACTGTTTATACTGTTCATCGCTTAAGGTATTTGGAGGAAGCTCGTTTCCTGGAAGTGCACCTGTAAAGTCTGGTTCATCAAGTCCTTTTGTTTTCTTTGAGGATTTTGGAACAGCCGGTGCAGATTGTACATCAGAAAAGCCCGGAATTTCAAAATCTGAACCTTCCATACTGATGTTTCCGTTATCGAGCTCAAAATCATCAGAACCGGTATCTACGCTAAGCTGGGCATCGGTATCTTGAATACCAAAATCCATATCGTCCATGCCGGTTGTATCAAAGGTTTCTAAAGGTTCATTTGATTCTTCACCTTCCTGACCGCCTTCTGACTCTTCGCCAAAGTCTCCAACATCATCAAAGCTTTCAAGACCACTCTCGGAACCTTCATCATCAGGTATTTCTTCAAGAGCGGAATTCATATCTGGAAGCTCTACATCGCCTGCATTAAACAAATCAGAAACAGATGGTTCTGCAGCAGTTTCTTCATTTCCTGAATCTTCATTATCAAAGTCTTCGTTGCCAAAATCATCTGACGGAGCAGCTGGCTCTTCAAGACCACCACCAAGATCTTCAAGGTCATCAAGACTATCAAGGTCTCCAAGTTCACCAAGTTCGTCTGCTTGTGCTGGTTCTGCAGGTTCGGCAGCTTCAAAATCTTCTATTGGCTCTACAGCTTCAAAATCATCAACTGCTTCTGATGGTTGCGCAGTGTCAAAATCTTCAACTGGCTCAGCAGATTCAGCGGTTTCAAAATCTTCAATCGGCTCTGGAGACTCAAAATCTTCAACTGGCTCTGCTGCCTCAAAGTCCTCTACTGGGGAAGTAGATTCAAAATCTTCTACAGTATCTGAAGATTCTGCTGTTTCAAAATCTTCAACCGGCTCTGGTGATTCAAAATCTTCGACTGGTTCCGGTGACGCAAAATCTTCAACAGGTGCAGCTTCTGAAAAATCTTCAATTGGTTCTTCAGGGAATGCAGGAGTATCCGGGATATCTGGAATTGCAAATGGGTCTGGAGCTGGTTCAGAAGGAGTTACATCAAAAGGTAAAGGCTCTTCTGAAGCAGCTGTTTCAAATGGAAGAGGTTCTTCGGGACCAGTTGAATCTACAGGAAGATCATCTACAGCAGGTTCTGGTTCTTCTTCCGGCTCTGGTTCAGGCACTTCTCCTGTACCTTCTGTTCCATCAAAGCCTGCGCCTGCAAGAAGTGCTTCAAGTCCCATATCGGCAACAGAAATTTCTTCTGGTTCTTCTTCAATTTCTTCGGGTTGTTCTTCGGCAATTGGTTCATCTGCAAAGGCAGACAAGTCCGGCATTCCTTCATCTGAGGAATCTCCGCCTAAATCTACAGGGGCCAAAAGTGATGACATGTCTGGAGCTTCAAAAGATGGAGCAGCGTCCCCGTCTTCTTTTTTGCCAGTGCCGCCAGAAGTCATTCCGGTTATTTCTGAAAGGTCTTCGTCAACATTTGAATTATCTACAGCCTTAGGGTTATCGGGCATTCCAAGTACAAAATCTTCTGAATCATCTTCTACAGTAATTCCTTTAGGAATAGGCACAACAACTGGTTTTTCACCACGCTGTGCACGCAAAGTGATTTCATCACCAAGAGACTGAATATCTTTGTTGAATTGTTTAAGTTGACTTAAGCCCGGCATACCTTTTTATTTTACCCCTTTATTCCACCAAAATACAAGTATACTTCTTCTTATATTATATAAACGGAAAAATAATTAAAGTACTTTAGAAAAAAAAGTATTTAATAGGAAAATATGCACGGAGAGAATATGCCAGCATTTAAAAAAATCGCTCCCAGTCGGATTGTGAATCCAAAACCGCGGGTTGACCCGCTACATGCAGTCGTGCCTTGGAACGTATAGACGTTTGCCGCTTACGCGGCAGCACGACTGAATGTTTTTGGCTTCCCAACCCGCCTTCCGCGATTTTTTCAATTCCTACATAAGGCTCCGTGCATATTTTCAAGTATCTTCTGGTTTTAATACGAATATTTACACTTGTTTATATAAAAAGAGGCCTATTTTGGTGGAATAAAATAAAAAGAGTATGCCTAAATGGACCGGGGTTGAAAAAATGCGCGGAATCTTATGAATGAGTTGGGAAAAATCGCGGAGTTATGTGAATGAAGCTAAAAAAAAATAGCGGAAGGCGGGTTGTGGAGGCAAAAACGCTCTGAAGTACTGCCGCGTGAGCGGCAACGTATATAATTACGGGGGTACTTCAGCGCGTAAGGGGTGAACCCCTGGTTTTGCATCCGCAATTCGCCTGGGAGCTATTTTTTTTCTACATAATTTTGTTACTCCGCGATTTTTTCCACCTGATTGCATTTAGTTATAAACATTTTTTTTATTCTGCCGATAGAGACAATATGAACAAGTGTAAATTTTTCGCTATGGTGGCGCTGATTGCGGTTGGCCTTTGTGGCACTGTCGCTGCAAAAGAAAAAGAAATTGTATATCAGCCATTTGAACTCGACAAATTAATTCACGAAATTGATGAGCCCTGCGCTCCAATTGTCACTGAAGATTATATTATTTTCACGGCAGATGTAGATTATCGCAGTGTTGGAATTGCGTTTGATTTTGAAAACTATCAGACAATTCATCCATTCCAGGTTCTTATGAAGGTCGATGCAGACGGAAACAAAACTCCCGTACACCTGTTCTATTGCTACGAGCGAAAACACAAGATTCAGACAATCAAATATCGCCTGATTATGGACGGACTTTGGACTACAGATCCGCTTAATCCGAATAAAGAATACGATGACAGTGTAAATCTGTACTTTTCAAAGGTTGATAATCTTGGAACAATCTACGAATACACAGAAAAAACAAAGGAAGACTCTGTCCGCTTCATTTACAAGGGTGAAGAAGGTCTTGATTTACACCTTGCAGGCACCTTTACAAACTGGGATCCATGGATTTACACTCTTGAAGAAACTTCTCCGGGCTTTTACGAGCTGAGTCTGCCACTTCCAACAGGAAAATATTACTATAACTATTATATTGGACTAACCCCAATACTCGACAACACGAATCCCGAAAAAGCATTTACGCTTGATGGGCGCAGTGCGTCAGTGATTGTGGTAGATTAAAAACTAAAACTAAATCTAATATACCCCAAAGCCCGTCTGCCACCACGCAAACAGGGCGAAGAGGGAGTTTGCGTGTTGACAGACGGGCTTCGGGGCGAATTACTTCTATTATTATCTAAACCACAATCACTTCTTCAAAACCGGCACTCAGCATTATACTCTGAATTACTTTTTTGGCATTCTCTCGGGCTTCTTTTAAAATTCCGTCATTTATAAGTTCGTCAAGAGTTTTATCCTTTGATTCCTGGATTTTTGAAAATACTTCGTCTGTTGTTATTGGAACAAAAATACTTTGATTTTCATCAAATACTTCCTGCCCTGTTATATCATTTCCAAGAATTTCAACATCCGGAATCTTTATTCTTAGCGATTTTCCTTCATTAAAGATTTCAAAATCACAATTTACAATATCCGGAATACCTATTCTAATTACTCCAGAATATTTTACCAGGCTAAGACTTTTTGAAAGCCCGATTTTTTTATTTATTGCAATTATGTCGCTGTAATGATATTTTGCTGTTACTAACTCCTGACATAATGATAATTGAGTGGTAACTATAGAAATATTCGATTCTGTTTTTGGAGTTAGTTTCTTTGTAATAGTATAATAGGCATAAAAACCTCCACAAGCCAGAATCATTATTAAAAACAGAATAATAATGATTTTTGTAAGAATGCCAGAAAAAACTGAATGCTGACGGCGAGGTCTTGGCTGTCGTTCTACCCTTTCTGCTTGGCGCAGGAGTGATTTTTTTTCGTTTATTTTCTTTTCCATACTATATATTATACCCCATAAAGCTCGTTTTTTGTTGTTTTTTTTTAATTTTCTTATTATCTTTAAAAGAGATCCCGAAACAAGTTCGGGATGACATTTCCCCAAAAGGAGAGTATCAAGATGGCAGAAGAAAACATCAAACCTGCTAAGAAACGACGACTTATTAAACCGTCTTTCTTTATCTGGATGATTATCCTTGCCCTTGCAGTTGTGGCAGGATTTTCAAGCTTTTATATTGTAGATGAAACTGAAAATGCAGTTATCACACGTTTTGGTAAATACACCACTACTGTGGGACCTGGACTTCACATAAAGCTTCCGTTTGGAATTGACAAAAACTACAATGTAGATATTTCTACTGTCCGTGCAGAACAGTTTGGTTTTAAAACTGTAAAAGCCGGCCGTAACAACGAATATAAAAACAACATTTATGAAGAATCAGAAATGCTCACCGGTGACCTGAACATTGTAGATGTTGAATGGATTATTCAGTACAAGGTTGTAGATCCATACCAGTGGCTCTTCCGTGTTTATGAAAAAGAACAGACAATCCGCGATATTTCACGTTCTGTAATCAATACACTTGTTGGTGACCGTGCAATTTTAGCTGTAATGAGCTCTGAACGTTCAACAATCCAGAATCTTGCTCAGGACATGATGAATGAGCAGTACAAGGCTCTTGGACTTGGAATAAACGTAACTACAGTACAGCTTCAGAACGTTGTTCCGCCTGCCGAAGTTCAGGCTGCTTTTGAAGACGTAAACAAAGCAAGCCAGGATATGAAGCGCTTTATAAACGAAGGTAAGGAATCTTACAATGCCGAAATTCCTAAGGCACAGGGTGAAGCTGACCGCCAGATTCAGGTTGCCGAAGGTTATGCTGCAGAGCGTGTAAACATGGCAAAAGGTGATGTTGCCCGATTCGATGCAGTTTACGAAGAATATAAGCGTTCTCCTAAAGTTACAAAAGAACGAATTTATCTAGAAACAATGGATGAGATTTTTGGAAGCGAAAACAAACCTACTCTCATCGACAGCGAACTTGAAAACCTAGTTCCTGTAAAAAATCTTAAGGACTAAGGAGGGCGCACAAATGAATAAAGCAATGAAAAGATTTATTGGATGGCTTATTACTATTGTTGTCCTTGTGGTACTTTTTCTTGCCGCAGGACCACTTTACATTGTAAATGAAGGAACTCAGGTTGTTGTAACTCGATTCAGTAAAATTGTAGCTTCGCACACAGATGCAGGTCTTCATTTTAAGGTTCCTTTCCTTGATCATGTAATTGAATATCCAAAGCTCATTTTGTCTCTCGACGGTGATGAACAGCGCATTCCTACAAAGGAAAATCAGTATATTATTGTAGATACAACTTCACGCTGGCGCATTACCGACCCTGAAGCTTTCTATAAGAACTTCCAGACTCTTGCAAACTCTTACAACAAGTTGTCTGATATTATAGATTCATCATGCCGCACTGTAATTACACAGAACCGCATGAGTGAAATTGTTCGTTCTTCAAACATAATCAATGAGACAAAGGCTGAAGAACAGACAGATGAAGAAACAATCGAAATCAACAATCTTGTTAATGCAGACACAACTAACGAAGTTGTAACAAAAGGTCGTAATGTTCTTTGCAAGCAGATGGCAGAAAAAGCACGTGCCGAAATTGCAGGCTACGGAATTGAACTTATTGATATTGTACCACGCCAGGTAAAATATTCTGATGAACTTAATGAATCTGTTTATAACAGTATGATTAAGGACCGAAACCAGGTTGCTCAGGCTTACCGTTCACTTGGTGAAGGTAAAAAAGCAGAATGGCTTGGTCGTCTTGAAAGCGACAAACGTACAATTGCTTCTGAAGCATACCGCAAATCTGAGGAAATCAAAGGTAATGCCGATGCCGAAGCTGCCGCAATTTATGCTCAGGCTTACAACAAGGATCCGGAATTCTACACATTCTGGAAGAGCATGGAATCTTACAAGAATAATCTTAAAGATTACCCTGCAACCTTGAGCACAAGCATGGATTACTTCGATTATCTTTACAGTGCAGACGGTAAAAGATAATGCAATCACAGTTTCGCACAAATAATTATATTTCGAGGTCATTATGAAAAATGTAGTTTCCATCGTAGATAATGAATTGCGACTTTGTTCTGGTCTTGACGAATACAAATTTGGAAAAACAAATTACAATTCTATAGTCACAGAAACAGGAGTTCTTGCAACCTGCGATTCCAAAGACGGTGAACCGCTGCATTTTTCATTTGAGAAGTGGAGTTTTGCAGAAATAAAATCTTTTGATGTTGAAGGCTCTGCGGAACGAATTGTATTCTACTGCAATAAAAATCCACTGTCTGAAAATGCACAAACGCTTCTTGACCTGTATGCAAAATGTGGAACACCAGAAGCTTCAACTCAAGACAAAGATAATATGTATCTTTCTTCACTTGCAGTCTGCACAATCTTAACACAAGCGGCAAATGAAGAATTTGAAATACCTTTAAATGGAAGCGGTGGTATTCTGGTAGATGGCTTTGCAGCTTCAAAAAAATCAGACACAAAGCTTAAGCTGTTGTTTCTTCCTCAAAATGTCTTTAAGTATTCAATAGCAGGACTTTCGGCAGTTGAACAGGCTGACCTTCACAACTGCTGGGTAAATCCAACTATTCAAGGTTTACCTGCAATCTGCTTTATGCGTTCATGCGTTGCATACAAAATGCTTACCGGACGTTACCCCTACCCTTCAGCCGATAATCTTACACGCAATGCCGATTTATTAGATAAAAATTTTCTTCCTCTTGAGCTTTGCATAAACGGAATAAATCCTGAACTGGCAGCGGCCGTAAACAAAGGACTCAAACTTAATTCCGATTCTGTAAACATCCCCGGTAAAAAAGCTAAGGGTAAAAAAAGCGAAGACCTTGTTCCTCAAAAAGATTTTCCACTTGAATTACTGGCAAAGGCAAAAGAAAGTATTTCTACAAAACTTTCTGATCAGGCTTTTGAAGAAAAGGTTAATTCATATAAAAAGCTTCAATCCTCTCGTGTAAAAACAAAGCGAACACTCAGACGAAACACCACTACAATTATAGTCTGCATTCTTGCTCTTGTATTTGCCATTATTTATGGACGAAGCGCTTATCAAAACTATCTTGATGATTATACGACAAAAGGATTTACTTCTGTTCAAACTATTCAAACCTTCTTTAAGGGCATGAATACTATGGATATTACACTGCTGCAATCCTTTACCAGCGGAAAATCAGCAAACAGATATCTTGATTCTATAAGCAATGTTTATGTTATAAGCAAACAGCGCATGTCCTCTGGCGGAGGCGATGGTGGATACCAGAAACCGGCAAAGTTTTTTGTAATGCTTACCAATTCCTCTATGCTTTCGATTGTAGGATTATACGGTGCTTCAAACATCAAGGTTGACGGTAAACAAATAGACGAATATATTGAACTTAAGAAAAACAAAGATAAGCCTCAAATCCTTACACAAGAACAGGGTGTTACCATAAACAAAGGCGATAAATCTGTTCATTCTGTTGAATATTACACACTGCATACCGAAGGTACAAACAACGATATTTATGTTACAAAAAACAAAGACACCTTTACTCTGACCTTTAAGAAAGATAAATGGATTATTACTGATATTGAAACTTCTGCAACCGAAGTTGATTTTGACAGTGACCTTTTTAAAAGCGAGTATTTTAATCTCTTGATTCAGAACGACGGTGATCCTGTAAAAACAATTAACCAACTGTCGTTTAAGTATGACTTTTTACCTTCTGAAAAAGAAATGAAAATTGAAAAACAGGATTTTGAAGATTATTTAAACGATCCGTATAGAGGAATACTTTCAAAAAATTAATTTTCTTTCATTGAATCAATAGGTTCAAGTTCAGAAATATAAGACAGTGTTTTTTTCAAAAGCTGTCTTGTAGAAATAAGCGAATCCAGAAAACGGCGGTTATCGCGGCCACGTATTGTTGTAATATTTTGTAGTGGTTCATGAATACCATCCTTCTGTTCTTCAAAGAATCCGTAAAAGACACGTTCAATTGTTCTGGCACCTTTGCCAAATAATGCAATGGCTTCCTTAACAGTGTCTTCAATCTGTGTCATCATTGATTCAATCTGATTCTGTACCTGAAAATTATGAACCCTATTTGTTGCAAAATCATCAAAAAGACGTCCGTATTCTCCTTCAGGCGAAAGCTTGCGTAAAAGCTCCTTCATCATTACATTTGCATTTGAAAAATTATTTAAACCTTCTGAATATTCTGAGCGGTTTTCACTTTTATAAAAAACACCTTCCATTGCAACAAGGTTCAAATCTGGAATAATTTTGTCATATTTTTCGGTACAGAACCACGACAAGAATCCACCAGTAAGTTCGCGGTTAAACGGAATACGGTTCCAAAGCTTAAGCCATGGTCTGTACTCCATAGTTGGAAATTCATCAAGATCAAAATCGGTTTTAAGATTCTGGCTTAACATCTGCTTTTTCTGTTCGCGTGCAAAATCATTCCATCTTATATCCTGAATCTTCCGCCATTGTGCTCTAAAGCTAGGGAACCAGGCTTCGGCTCCTTCCATATTTTTTGGCTGCCAGTTATAATCCTGATTTACTACCCTGCCAAGATTTTTTATTGGCACATTATTCACAAAAGATTTTATTGTTCCTAAGAAAGCAACTGCCTTTATCATGAATTCTTTTACAGCCTTTTCAATATCCTTATCCTGAGCATTTGTTGTAAGATGTTTACGCTGCGAAAAAAGAAAGATTGCTTCAAGCACTTCATTTTCAATAGGCTTAATACTAGAAAAAACAGAAGCAAGTTCATTGTAATCCATTTGCGAATTACTGTATGGGCAAGTATAAGCATCGCCAGCGATATTTGTAAATTGTGAAATAAAATGAAGATACTGAAGCATACAGAATTTATTCAGCCAGTTTGCCGAAGAAACAGCCGAGTACATATTTGCTTTTGTATCTCTATCCATATTATTCAAAAGGTCATCAAGTTTTTTAGCAAGCTCTGTTCGAGCCTCTGGTGTAACAGGTTTTGAAAATGGAAAAATAAAAGGGTCTGCCTGTGCATTAATTTTTTCGGCAAGCTCAGGAGCAACAAAAGAACTTAAAAAAACATAAAAATCACCAGGAGCTTCTTCAATGTATGTAAAATAAACCTTAAAAAAATCGGCAGCCTCTTTTAATGTAAGAAGCCTTTCGTAAAAAATGTAATCAAGCGATTTTATTCTTGTATCAATTGTACCCGGAAATCTGCTGTTTATTTTTCTGGAAAGATTGTTTATTAAATCTTGTCCATATAGCTGTTCAATAGTTTTTTTATCAAATAAGGCACGCAACCATAAAATAAGCTTATAAAAGACAGATTCATTCTGAAGTTTTTTTTGAATAGTTATATTTGCTTCTGAATCTACGGGCTCTGCACTAAGCTGAACATTTTGAGAATCCATTTGATTAATTCTGTTTAGCATTGCAAGCCTGTCTTCGGCATTTAAACCCGCTACAAGCCTGTCAAAAGAGCTTTTTGTATCACTTTCAACCATATATTATATTATCGGTAAAAAAGACTAGTATCTGTACTCTACTATTTTGTTTTCTGTACATTCTACATATCTGTTCTTATAATAGCAAAGTACAGTTACAGTTTTCTGATTATTATCATAAGATTCGCAGATAGTACAGGCACGAGGCTGCCAGAATGTAAGCTTAAAGCCAACTTCTTTTGCAACCTTATTTAACGGAACTCCTGTTCTGTCTTTGTAAATAACAAGCGGGCCGCCAAAAAGCTGCTGATTATGTCTTGCGTGAAGTTCTGCAATTATATCATTAAAATCATTTGAAATTGTTTTTGAAACTACACCAGCCGAGGTTTTTACATAATAAACCATATAATAGCTTGTGCTGCTTATGTCTATGTCTGGTCTGAACGTTATGAGTTTTGTTTTAGGATCATAAACGTAATCCTTTTTTTCTACAGCAGTAAGATTGTTCAGAATTACCAGAAGCTGATCTTTTGTTCCTTCAAAATCTTTTAGATAACAGGAATAAGGACTCGAAGGAATCCCCTTTACCTTTGCGATGCAGTTGTCATACGGTAGAGGATTCTTAAAGGTAATACAGGAAGTAGATTTATTGTAAGTGTATTCTGATTTTTTAAGTTTCTTTTTCTGGCTTTTCTGATCGGCATTAATAATTTCAACAGAATCTATACCTGCATATACAAAATAGGTTGTTGCAGTACGATTAACAACCTCTGTTTCTATTGGGAAAAATTCATCTTTTACAATGGTAAATTCAGCTGCCGAAAGGGTTAAGACAAGAAAAAACGAAATGAATAATGCCAGCAAAAATCTTTTCATTTTTCTCTCTTCTCAAAAAAAATTATTTAGCTCCTACGGGAGTCGAACCCGTCTCTCCGCCTTGAGAGGGCGATGAACTAAACCGATATTCGAAGGAGCCCAGATTGCATTCGCAAAAAAAAAGCTGACTTTTTGTGGTCAGCCTTTTAGTTCCCCAAGGAGGATTCGAACCCCCACAGTCAGAACCAGAATCTGAAGTGCTACCATTACACAATCGGGGAATAAGTAAGTAAAACTATATACAAAAACTGCAAAATAGTCAATATACTATTTCTTTGCAGATTTTTTAGTTGTTGTTGCTTTTTTTGTTGTGGTTTTCTTTGCAGCAGGTTTTTTATCAGTTGTTTTTGCTGCAGATTTTGGAGCCGGCTTTTTTGCAGTTTTAGCTGCTTTTGGCACAGATGTGTCTACGCAAGAGTTGTCATCGTTGGCAAACTCAGAGCGAACATATTTGTCGGCCTTCCAGTCGTTAATCCAGGCTTTACCATCCAAAAGATAGCGGAACTGATATTCCTTATTTGTATCAAGCTGCTTTTTTACAGAAAAAGATCCGTCCGGACCTTTTTTCATAGGAATAGAAGTTTCGTCCCAGCTGTTGAAATCTCCAACAAGAAAAATCTTTTCAGCACCAGCTGCGGCATTTGCATTTACATTAAAAACTACAGTACATTTTTTTCCATCAGCGGAATAAGTTTTCTTCAAAGACATAAACGTCCTCCTGATTAAGGCCATCAACGACCTTTTATTAATAATAGCCTAATTTTAACCCTATTAAAGAAATTGTGCAATACATACAGTTATTTTAATGTTACGTAAGTCTTACCGGTGCCCCCGTCTTCTGGAGGAGCGAATTCGAACGACTGAACCTGCGGGCAATGGGAAAGGTAGTCGCGGACGGTCTGCTGAAGGATGCCGTCGCCTTTACCATGGATTACGCTGAAATGCGGGAAGTTTTGTAAGGTGCATAAGTCTATCTGATGTTCAAGAGCATGCAGGGCTTCTTCGGCGCGCATTCCTAAAAGACGCAGTTCGAATACAGGACGTTCTTCGGTTGTGGAAGTTTGTAAGTCATACGAAATGACCGGGGTAACACTACCACTGCTTTTTACAAGCTTTAAGTCTTTTTCTTTTACTGTCATCTTTACGCTGCCAAACTGAACGTTCCATACGCCTTTACGGGCAAGATCTATGAGAATACCTTCATTACGGGTGGCTCCGGCTGTAACTGTGGCACCCGGTTCAAATACGAGCGGTTTTTCTTCCGCTTCCATAACCGGTGTTGCATATTTAAGAGCTTCGGCATTACTGAGTTTTTTCTTTGTTTTTTTGTTGGAGCCATTTTGCTTTCTGGCTGCTTCTGCTTCCTTTGCAAAAGTTTGTTCCTGGGCGGCGAGTTTTTCATCTTCAACTTCTATCTTATTATCAAGACGGTCAACATCATTTTCAAGTTCCGAAATAAACTGCTTTACACCAAGAGTTTTTTCGCGGGTTAGCTCCCCTTCCCTAAGCTGCCGTACAAGATTTTCCAAAGTTCTGCGGCTGTGAATCAAGAAATCGTGCATTTCCTGCTGATGACCTTTTTTAAGCTCGTTTTCCTTGCGGCGAAGTGTCAGCTCTTTTTCCTTTACCTTAAGTTCTTTTTCTTCAACTTCCTTCTGGAGCATGCGTGCTTTGTGCTGAATGCGATCCAACTCTGCATGCTTTTTGTTCAAGCCTTTTATAAGTGAAGAAACATCTGCCTGTTCGGTTGCAATATAATTTTTTGCCTTATTTACGACATCCTGCGGCAATCCAGACTTTCTTGCAATTGCAATGGCATGACTTTCGCCGGGAATTCCCATATTCAACTTAAAAGACGGTGATAAGGTGCTTGTATCAAACTCAACGCTTGCATTAACACAACCCGGATTTGTGTAACCGTAGTTTTTCAAAATACCCATATGTGTTGTAACAAGTACAAAGGCCTTCTTTTCTATAAGAGTATCAAGCACAGACATTGCAATTGCAGTTCCTTCCTGAGGGTCTGTTCCGCTTCCAAGTTCATCAAGTAAAACAAGGGAATTCTTGTCTGCACCGCTGACTGCCTGAGCAATATTTTTCATGTGCCCGCTGAATGTACTAAGACTCATATCAATATCCTGGCTGTCGCCAATATCGGCAAAAAGCTCCTTGAAAACAGGAAGTCTTGTACCTTCTGCAGCAGGAACCGGAAGGCCAGTTTGATTAAGCATACTAAAAAGTGCAAAGGTTTTAAGAGATACAGTTTTACCGCCGGTGTTTGGACCTGTAATTATGAGTACACGCTTGCCTTCCATAAAATAAAAATCAATTGGAACAGCTTTTTCACCAAGCAGCGGGTGGCGTGCCTTCAGTAAAAGTGGCGGCTCTCCAATAGCCGGAACAGCATACACACAGTTATTTTCGTTTCCCCAGCGGGCTGCTGCACAAGTTGTATCCATTAAAAGCATAACAGGAAGCGCCTGACGGAACAGCGGAACACTTGGCTGAAGATCTTTTGTAAGCTGCGCCAATATGCGGTTTATAACCTGAATAAGCTCGTTTTCTTTCTGGATAAGCTCATTACTGCATAGCACTACTTCCTGAGGTTCTACATAAACTGTCTGCGCAGACTGTGAAATATCAATTATAATTCCGTTGATTCTGTTTTGAAGGCTGGCTTTTACTGCAAGCACCTGGCGGCCGTTACGAAGAACAGGTACTGTTGATTCAAGCACACCCGCAAGCTTCTGGTCTGTAGTATATTGATGAAGTATTGTCTTGATTTTTGCATTCAAAGATGCAATCTGTTTTCGTATGGCGGCAATTTCAGGCAGATCTCTTAATTGACCGTCCGGGGTAATTATATGAAAAATGAGTTTTTCTGTTTCGGTAAAATCGGGGAGTTTTTCAAACTGTTCCAAAAGTGCTTTTAATTCAAGGTCGTCGGTATGAAGTGTAATGCACTGCTTTAAGTTATTTACACTCTGCACAAACTGCCCCAGGGCTTTTACCTGCTCAAGCACAAGACTTGTACCGTTTGCACGAACTACATCTACTAAAGGAGCAACAGGCTCCCAATACAAAACAGGATTTTTATGAGAAGCGCTTAGATATTTAGACCATTCACGGCTCAGATTTTTGAGATTTTCAATTTGTTTGGAATCTGTAAAAGGTTCGCGCTGCAAAAAGGATTCTTTTCCTTCCTGTGTAATACAAAAGGCAGCAACCTGATCTCTGAGGCGATAAAAATCAACTTCCTGTAAAGCATTTGAGTTCATAAGTGTAATCTACAAAAAAAAAGAAAAATTGTAAAGAAAGCAAAAAAAAAGAGACCGCTCTCTCCAGGACGGTCTCAACAAGATAGTTTTTTACTCCGATATCCAGTACAACAAGTAGTATGTAGTTGAATATTGTCTTATTAAATTACTTTTTTGAACTACTTTTTCGTTTTCTATGTAGTATTATACACACTTTATTTTAAAAGTCCACTACATTAAAATGTAGTTTTTTAAAGAATTTTTATGATTTTTTAGATAAGACCTATCTTTTTTGCCTTAAAAACTGCCTGCGAAGCCGAAGAAACATCAAGTTTTGGATAGATTTTTTTAATATGATAGCGCACGGTATTTACAGAAATAAAGAAAACCTCTGCAATTTCGTCATAAGTTTTACCCTGCTCCAGAAGACGAAGAATGTCTTTTTCCATTTCGGTAAAATTGGTATTTGCATCCTGGGAAACATTAAGATAATTAGGATACAAAACTGCAACATGCCTTGTAATTCCTATTACCTTTGAAAGAAAAGGTGTTGTTCCCCTGACTTTCTGATAATCCTGCAAAAGTCTGAACATTAAAACACCTTCGTCTGCAATTACTCTGTATAAACGGTATTTTTCGGCTTTTTTTAAAAACTCGTCAACAAGAGAAAAAGCTTTTTCTTTATTTCCGGTTTTGTACCAGCTCATTGCTTCAATACATGATATGGTAATTAAATCCATATGACGGCGGCTAATTTCAAAATAAAATTTAATTTGCTCCGCAAGCGCAAGCAATGCTAAATGCTTATCATAAAGCAGATAACACCTGAGCTTTACAAAATATCCGTAGGTTTCCATAAGATTAAAATCGTTGTTTTCATCGGGAGCCTTATTTTCGAGCCATTCATTTACATATTCAAGATTACCGTCATAAAGAGCAAGCCGCACACTCATGGCATCTATGTTATATTCAAAAGAGCTTCCCTTAACATCGCGAACTCTGTCTTTTAGGTGCGACATGATGATTTCGGCAGATTTAATTTCACCGTTAATTGTTAAAATTGCAATCTGCTGATAAAGTGCTACTATCAGAAAAATAAAGTTCTTATTGCGTTCCAGGATTGGAATTGCACTTGTAATTCGCACCATTGCTTCAAAGCATTCATTCCGCTGATAAAAAATTTCTGCTGAAATAATATCATAAACCTGGCGGTAAACATCACCATACAAAACCTTAAGAAGGTCCAGAGACTTTTCTTTATGTTTAAGAACAAAGTCTCCGTAATATGAAAAATCACGGAAGCCGTTGAGAATGCTTGGACGACCTGTTACTGTACTGTAATAAGGTTCAAGCGAAACTCCAAGGTAAGCAAGTCTTGCAAGCGAATGTAAAAAATCTCTGTTACTGATTGTTGGAATCATTGGCTTAATAAAATCTTCAAAGCCAACATCCGGCAAAAGATTCATTAAATGTGGAACTGCGGCAATATCACCTGTAATAAGACGTAAAATAATAGCAGCCGAAAGATCATACAAAGACTGTTTATACTGCTCATCTGTAAGATTAAAAAACGACTCGCGGTTTTTCCAGAGTTCAGGAATACAATAGGAAATATTTAATTTTGAAATAAGCTGTTTTCTCTCTTCTTCCGAAAGCATTAGTCTTCCCAACTCCCTGTTCTTATTTCTTCACTTATACGTGACCAGCTGTCGTAGCGTTCCTGTGTAATCTGCCCATCCTGCACTGCCTGTAAAACTGCACAGCCCGGTTCTGTTTTATGCTTACACCCAAGTCCGAATTTACATTTTCCAATAAAAGGTTCGAACTCCTTAAAGTACATTGCAACATCGTCTGCTTGGACATCATCAAGTACAAAGCGGCGGATTCCAGGGGTATCAATTATATCTGCCTTAAGCCCGCGCACTCCTTCAAAAAGAGTTTCGTTCAAAGTAAGGTGAATTAAAGTTCCTTTTGTTGTTGTGTGACTTCCTTTACCGTATTTCTTAGAAAGGCTTCCGGTTTTAAGTACACACGAATTGTCCATTACATTTATAAGGCTTGACTTACCTACCCCCGACTGACCTACAAATGCACTAAGATGATTTTCAAGCAGCCCGGCAAACTCTGTCATACCCTCGCCTGTTTTTGCAGAAATGCGCAAAACCCTGTAACCAAGATCGCTCCATATTGTAAGACGGCGGTCTATTTCTTCATATTCATCTTCGCGACCGTCTGTCTGCATTTCTTCGGCTAAATCCCATTTATTGCAGACAATTACAGGCGTAATTACTTGATGTTCAGCCTGTGCAAGTGCCCTGTCAATAAAACGCGGGCGGAACGGCGGTTCATCAGGCGTACACACAAGAATAAGATAATCAAGATTTGAGGCAAGTAACTGCGGGCAGCGGCCTTTTACATTCCAGCGCAAGAAGGTGTTTTTTCTTTCAAGCACGCCAAGAATCTGACCTTTATGTTCGTTTATTGGGTCAGGTTCAACTGTAACGTGGTCGCCGGGAGCAAGCGGATTATAGAACTGCTTATCCTGTTTCAGGACCTTACCCTTAATGGTACAGTTTCTTGTGAGTTCATCATCGCACTCAACAGTGAAAGTATTATTTGTTCCGGCTATGATTAGTCCTTCCATATACCTGCTTATTATTTACTCCAAAGCAGCCACAAAACAAGGGCTGAAATACCTGTAGTTAAAATTGTAAACGGAACTGCAACTTTAAGCCAGTCCCTGAACTTCATAGGATATCCTTCTTTTTTTACAATTCCCATGCTAACGACATTTGCACTGGCTCCGAATGGAGTAAGGTTTCCACCAAGGCAGCTTCCAATTAAAAGTGCAAACATAAAAAGCTCTTTGTTTAAGTTCATGTTTACGGCAAGGCTTCCAGCAACCGGCAGCATTGCAATTATATAAGGAACATTATCTACAAAACCGCTTATTAAAACAGAAACAATCAGAATAATTATAAAACCAAGCAGCTTTGAGCCACCGCAGATTTTAGAAAGGAAAAGCGCAAATTGTTCCAAAAGCCCTGCTTCCTGAATCGCACCAACAACTATAAAAATTCCAAGCAGGAAGAAAATTGTTTCCCAGTCAAGACCTTTAATAAGCTCTTTAATTTCACTTGCCGTTTTTTTCTGGCTCAAGCGGAACCAGATTACAGAAATAATTCCAAGAGCAAGAACATAAAGTCCGCTAAGGTAAGCAAAGTCTGTATTTATAAAAGAAACTGCGCCAAGTCCAAAAATCATTATTAACAGAATTATAAAAGGCACCCAAGAAATAACCTGAGTTTTTTCTACATCGAGTTTTTGTTTGCCAAGCTTTGCAAAAAAGAAATAAAAGAAAATACAGCCTGCAATAAGGCCAGCCTGAATTATAAAGAAAATTGAAAGACGCCCCTGATGAATAAAAAAGTCATTGAAGTTGTAGCCGGCATACGCTGCAAAAATCATGCTTGGAGGGTCACCTACTAAGGTTGCGGTTCCTTCCATATTTGACATAACTGCAAGTCCAATCATAAAGTATGTTGGATTTTTATCCAGTTTTTTACAAAGGGCAAGCGCAATTGGCGCCATTACTAAAACTGTTGCAACATTTTCTACAAATATAGAAATTATACCTGTCATTCCAAGAATAAGAACAATTGCAATTCCGGTGTTTTTACTGTTGTTTATAATGCCATCGGCAATGCGGGCCGGAACGTTTGAATACAAAAACAAAGCAGCAATAGTCATACTGCCAAGATAAATCATTATAACGTTCCAGTTGATTATCTGAAAAAGTGAATGTGTAAGGGCAAAAAGTCGTCCTTCCCCGTCAAAAATCTGAGCTGGAAATAATATGCCTAAAATTATTACAACTGCGGCTGCAAGGCTTGTAAACCACACCTTTTTGTTCTGAAAAAGAATTACAAGTAGATACATGAGAACAGCAATTGCAAGAACAACATATTTAAGAGCTCCCATGCTAAAGGTCTCCCTCTATTTCGCTAAAGAGAGCTTCGTACAAGGTTGCTTTGTCGCTGTTTGTGTTTCGTACTGTCTGAGACATTCGTTTTGCAAGATGAAGAAGAACACGGTAACCAAGAAGAGGTTCCTTATCGCAAACTTCAAGGAAGTGCTTTCCCGAAAGAACAATACATTTACATTCTGTGCTGGCAAGAACTGTAGCTGTACGGGTGTCGCTGCTGATAAGAGAAGTTTCACCAAAGAAAATATTCATTTCGCTTGTGAGCTTTGCAAGTGCAATAACATCCCCTGCCGGAGTGTTTCGCTGAACCTTTACACTTCCTTCGTAAAGAATAAAAAATTCATCTCCGTGTTCGCCTTCTTTTATGATGCAGTCGCCTTTTTTATAGGTTTTAATTGACATGCTGTCATAAACAAGCTTTAAAATGCGTCGGTCATTTTCGTTATTTACGTCAAAATCAGAAAAGAGTTCAATCTTTACAAGCTTTGGTAATACTGTTTCAAAATCGTCCATGGTTTCCTACCTTACAAAGATTGCCTTTGCGTTCTTTGGAATAAGATAATCGGGAGCCGGGCATAAAACAGGCTCGTTACTCTTAAGAAGCTTTACTTTTTTAAGTTCATCTACAATCTTCTTAACATCAGGGTTTTTCTGTGCTTCACGAAGAGCATCTTTACGGCGCTGGTGAAAGTTTCCGGTATTAAGAAGAAGTCCAATTACTACTCCATCATTTGGACCAAGAGACCTCTTATAGTCAATATAAGGCTTGTCAATCCAGGAAGCAGGAATGTCTTCAATAAGAATACCAGACTTATCATCATCACCAATCAAGGTGCGGATTACATTTGAATAACCACGGCCAGAAGAAGCAGTTGCCAGAAGGCTGTGTTCGTAATCCTGAGTAAGGATAATTTCGTCGCAGTGGGCCAGTTCAAGATGCTTCTGAAACTTTACATCAATAAGCTCGGCAGCAGTATATATTCCGGGATTTGTATTTTCTATTGTAAGAACAGCAAGAACTGTGCGCGAATCTATTTCAAGATCCGAAAACTTTTTGGAACGGTCGCAGATTATAAGTGCACGCGAAGCATCTTCAATCTTTGCGCGTTTAAGAGTTGCTTCATCGGCAAAATCTCCTGCTACATATTGAATGCCCTTAAAACGGCTTTCTGAACGAAGCTGTTCAATCTGGTCAGAAGGTGCTTCATTTACCAAAACAATCATATCGGGAGTGATATCCGTATTAGAATTCAAAACGCTGTCCAGAATTTTTTCAAAGCCCGGACGCCAACCGCATAGCAAAAAGTGTCCTTTCATACTCTTAATCTTATTAAGTCCCTTATTTTTTTTCATCTGCATATCCATAAATACAGATGCAATTTTACCGGTAACACAACTGAGCAAAACCATACCAAGTGCAAGAAGCACAAGGGCTGCCATACGACCGCCAACTGATTTTACACAGTAATCAAAATATCCTGCCATAACAGAAACAAGCGTAAACCACACGGAATCGAACATTGTTTCAATTCCACTTTCGGTCTGAGTTTCTGTTTTAAATACAACAATTGTTGCAATAGCAAGAACTATGAATAAAACAATCCAGCCATATGTAAGCGGATTTTTTAAGGCATACTTGGCATTGTTGAGGAATCGCTTTATTCTGTTGCCTTTGTTTTTCTTTGTAGCCATTTTTTTACAAAACTACTTCTGCAGCAGTTTGAATACTCCGTCTTCTGGATTATAAGCAACACCAACATCATCAGATTCAACAGGGTACTTACCTTTTACAAAGAAGTTTTCTGTAATCTTAATGTAGTATGCGGCAACATTATCATCAGGTTTGTGCTGGTGCAATGCCTTAAACTGTTCAAGAGCCTTATCGTACTGTTTGTTTTCAAAATTCTTAAGGGCAATTTCCCAGTTTTCATAGTATTTAAGAAGTTCCGGGTCTGCACCTTCTTTTTCGCAGATAAGCTCATAAAGACGAATTGGCGTATTAACGTTTACTACACGAACACGGTCAAGACTGCGCACAACAAAGCGGTCGCCTAAAAGGTCGCGGGTTGCAGCACTAATCATAATACCACCGGTAGAATACTGCTTGTTTACACCTTCGAGTCGGCTTGCAAGGTTTACGTTGTTACCCATCATTGTGTAGTTCTTCTTGTTTTCTGAACCCATGTATCCGGCAATCATTTCACCAGAGTTCAAACCAATTCGTGTAAACAGGCGTCGGTTATTTTCAACCATAATCTTAAATGCCTGATAAAGTTCATCGTCCATTTCGGCAGGTTTTTCGGCAGCAGCAATTTTTTCAATTTCCTGATTCATTACTGCTTCGGCGGCCTTCATCTTAATTGCAGCAGCACAGGCACGCTGAGCATGGTCATCCATTTGAACAGGAGCACCAACAAGCGCAATAATAGCGTCTCCTTCGTACTTATCTACAGTACCTCGCTCTTCCATAATAATATCTGACATTTTTGTAAGATAGTAGTTGAGCAAAGCAACAAGCTGACCAGCAGTAAGCAATTCGCTGAAGCCCGAGAACTTCTGAATATCGGTAAACATAGCAGTCATTTCAAGACGCTGACCACCAAGCTTGAATGAAGAAGGATTAGCAACAATTTCGTTTACTACTTCCTTTGAGAGACACTGGCTGAACGCATTTGTAATAAACTTCTTGTCGTGGTTGGCTGTAATAAAGCCTGTAATTGTAGTTGCAACAAACGAAACAAATACAGATACAACAGGAACAACCGTTCCAATATAAGTTCTTGTAGCAAGGAAATACAAAAGAAGAGCCCCAGCTGTTAAAACTACTGCCCCAATTCCAATAAAAATCTGTGGAGTTGTTCGCTTAATTCGGTATGTAACAAGAGAGTATGCAAGACACATGATGATTGCAATTATAATAGAAATCCATGCAGGAGAATCATCAACAAAGTCTTTTGAAAGCAGCTGATTTGCAAGAGTATAGTGAACACCCGGCAATGGGAAATGTTCCTGATACTGATTTATACCATAGTCCGAAGTACTAGAAGCAGAAGTTCCTATGATACACATTGCATCCTTTACTTTTTCTGCATATTTGTCGTGCGATTCCATATATTTCTGGAAAGCAGTTTTTGTTTCGGTAAAAAGTTCGTGAATATATTCTATATCATCTTCAGACTCTGCAAACATGTCTATAAAATATTCTTCGGTGTCATCTGTAAGGAATGCTTTTGAAGCAGCGTAATAAAGCTGGCGATATTTTATATATTCGTCATAGGTAATACCTTCATCGGCGTCTTCACCGTAAACAAGTTCGCCTTTAATATACTCTGCAGTTTCATACAAATCATACGGATTTTCTTCTGAATCAAGGTCATCAAAGAAGCCTGAGTTGTTCATAATTCCAAGGTTTGTAAGGAATGTATTTTCCATTGTTGTAAGGAAGTAAATATTTGCAAGAGAAAGTCTGTTATATGCAGTGAACTTCTTATTTCTTGGATATTTTAAAACTACAGTACCATCCTGTGCACGAGGTATTTTAAGGTCCCCTGCTTTTATATACTTGTCTGTAATTTCAATAAGAGGATTTCCGAGCATTTCAAGAATAGGACGGAAAACAAGCTGTGCATAATACTGACCATTATATTTTACAACAAGATTAACATGGCGGTATGAACCATCTTTATCTGGGTCTGCATTAACAAAACCTGCCGATTTTGCCTGCGTAATAAAATCATACAAGGCAGGAGTTACACCTTGATATTCCTTTGTAATTGTATCGTTGTCGGCAATAACATGCTTAAGTGCAATATAGTTTGAAAGGAATTCGTTTTCTATATCAGAGGCAACAGCCTTATCTTCAAAAGTCAAAGTTAAGAAAGTATTTCCAAAATCATTTATTGAGTTTGCAAGAATTTCGTCTACAGGACTAATTACATGCGAAATAGCAGTATTCAATTCAAGCGCATACTTTCTTGATTCTGAATCATAATTTTCATAAGCTTCGTCTAAATCTACATCACCGTCTGCAAGAGCAACAAGGGAATCTTCTGCAGTTTCGTTAAGAAGACTAAAATAATCATCAACATAGCCTGGCAATGATTCTTTTACATATTTTTCATCAACAGTTGCCTGAGAACGATCAAGAAAACTTAAATCGAATACAACAGAGCGTGCACCAAGCTCTTTAAGGTTTGTGAGCATTTGAGAATAAACGGTACGAGAAAAAGGGAAAGTACCAATCTGCTCAACTGCATCATCGTCTACCATAACCATTAAAACTTCAGGGCTTTCTACAGTAGACTTAAGCGGGCGCTGAAAATAATCTGCAACTTTATAATCAAGTGGAGAAAACAACAAAAGCGAACAAATCGCAACAGATATAATTGGAATTAAAATTGAAATAAGTATTTTTTTCATAATAAACTCAAAACGTTTTTTATAACAAAAAAAAGGGGCTTTGGCAGCCCCTTTTCTTACTGATTAGAGTGTACTACTCTTCCCAAGTAAAGTCCTCTTTTGCTTCAGAAGCTCTTGAAGAAGCAGTTGATACACCTTCTCGTGATCCATCAGCAGAGTCTACAGCATCAGCCTTTGCAATTGACTGCTTTTTAAGACCACCCTTTGTTGGGGCTGCAGCAACATACAAAGATTCTACAGTTCCGTTCTGCTTAGCTTTAATAGTAATTTTCTTACCTTCAAAGTTGATATCTACACTTGAATTAAGTCCTGTCTTAAGAACTGTAGAAGCAGACAATTCCTGTCCAACTGTTACTTTCTCGAACTTGCCTGGAGCAGCTTCGTATGTAACATTTCCTACTACTGCTTCAACTACATAAGAGCCTGTAGCTGCAAACAACATTGTTCCTGTGAACAAAACCAATAACAAAGCAAAAAGTTTTTTCATTTCAAAAACCTCCTCTCTACTATATAGTATTATCGATTTT